>CAJIZO010000185.1 GCA_905181995.1 Flavobacteriaceae bacterium TMED48 | reverse complement strand
TGCTGCGATCGCCCATGGCGAGTCTGCACCCGCTGATCTAGCCTCTTACGTAGATGCGTTTAAAGCCTCGTGGCTTTTTGAAGAGCTGCACAAATCGCGCAATTTCTCCGGTTGGATGCACAGCTTTCCGCTAATGATTGGTTTGGCCGGTGTGTGGCTCGAGCAAAATATCTTTGGCGGTCGATTACCGTTCACGTTGCGCGATAAAAAACCGGATCATGCCACCATGAAACCCGCCGCCGAATGCGCCAAAATTGACTACCCAAAACCCGACAATGTCATCAGTTTTGACAAGGCATCATCGGTGTTTTTGTCCAGCACCAACCACGAAGAAGACCAGCCGTGCCATTTGCAACTAACCGATCCGCAGTTACCGATTAGCTTCACCCTTGGCGAGTTCGACGAACCGGCGCAGCGCTACTGCCCTGCGGGTGTCTACGAAGTGATTGCCGACAACCAAGGCAATCGGCGATTCCAGATCAACGCGCAAAACTGCGTGCACTGCAAGACTTGCGATATCAAGGAGCCCAGCCAGAATATTAACTGGGTCACCCCTGAGGGCGCCGGCGGGCCAAACTACCCGAACATGTAGGTCAGCGGCGAGGCATAACCCCCTAAACAAGGCGCTATGCCTCGCCGACGTCGATGCCGATGCCGATGCCGATATCAATGCCAACGCCAATGCAAAGACTACTAGGGGCCCATGGCACGTGATTCTGCTGAGTCTCGCCTATCCAAGCGCGGTAATGATCGCCGCTCGGGTATGTGGCCTAGGGTTTTGAATTGAGGCTTCCGACTTCGGCGCTTTTATTGTCATGCTGAGCGTTTTTATGCCTTTTGCCTTTTGATCTTTTTACTTCCGAGCTTTTTTACTTCCGAGCTTTTGAGTTAAGAGCCTTTTACTTCCGAGCTTTTGATTTAAGAGCCTTTTATTTAAGAGCCTTTGATTTAACAGCTTTTTAATTAGCAGCTTTGACTCCTGTTTTTAGAGTTTTGGCTCGGGCGGTCTGCCCCGACTAGATTCAAACTGATTTATTTGCTCTGCACTTTTTATACCGCCCGCTTTACGCCGCTCGCTTTTTAGCACTAAGCGCTCTAAGCCAACCTCTCTTTGAGCCAACCTCTCTTTGAACCAGCCTCTCTTTGAACCAACCTCTCTTTAAGATGAGCGCTTAAAAAAACGACCGATTTAATCCCATCGGGGGAGACTTGCTATGCGATGGTTGAGCCGGTCTATTTTTGACTGGCTAAGCGGCGCTTATTCGTCGACGCTGCCGAGCGAGAATTGTTGGCCGAGACTCTCGATTTCAAGGCAGTGAGTCGCTGGGTTAACCGACCCCCACGACACCAATTGATAAAATACATCGCGGCTGATCAGGCCGGGCATACCATTGCGCACGGTCACCAAGGGCACAGTCACTAGGGGTGCGCTGTCTGCCCTGCCCTGCTGCGGTTCAACCCATAGAGGGTTGTTCTCGCCAATCACGATCACTTCGCCAGTGCGGGCGGTAAGACTGATGGCCTGGTCCGCCGCACGCTTTTGGCGCTGCGCTGAAATTATAAAAAACGGCGCAATCAATACCTTGATGCGCCATTTCTCTTCGGGCGTAATCAAAAAGTAATCGCCGTCCTCGCGCTTGAGCAGTGAACTAAATAATTTGACCATGGCCGCGCGTTTGATTTCGCCGCCCTCGTGAATCCAGCGCCCTTCGCGGTCGATAACAATGTCGATATCACCGCACAGAGTGGTGTCCCACAGATGCACCGGTGGCAGTCCACCCACAGAGTCGCGCTGGCGGCCTAATTCGGTATTAAATAGTTGATCGAGTTGTTTAATCATCGCTGGGATCTCCGCGATCGGCCCGATACTGTCCGGTATTACCCATGGTCATGCCGATGCCAGTAATGAACTCCATCAATTTTTCGGTGTCCAGACGGTAGTTCCAGCTCTTGTTAAAGCACAGCTCTACAGCCCCTTGAGCCAGCGCCCAGCATGCGAGGTAGTGATAGTGCGTCGGCACATCCTCGAGGACACCGCGCTCTATTTGTTTGGTGAGCATCTGACTCAATGACGCCTCGTTGGAGCGGCGTGTGCGGTGTAGCTCCTCCAATTGCACAGCTACGTCTTGGGCATCGGCTAAACGCACCTCGAGTTGCTGCACCAGTCGATCGAGTTCTGGTCGCGCCAATCGGGATTCAAAGTAGGCCCGCGCAGCAGCGCCCGGCGCGCCCGCCTCGGCTTTTCTGATACCAGCGGCGAGATTGGTGCTCAATTGTTTTTCGTAATCGAGCATAATCCGCATCAGAATCTCATTCTTGGTGAGAAAATGTTTATACACGGTGCCCTTGCCGATACCGGCGCGACTGGCGATTTTAGACACCGTGACGCTGTCGATACGTTGATCGATAAACAACTCCAGCGCGGCATCGATGATGCGCTGCTCTCTGGCGAGAAACACCCTTTTCTTTTCGCGAATGCGCTCAGTACTGCTGCTGTTGGCTTCAGTCATATCGACAGTGTAGCTCACCTAGTCTGTTCGGGTCGCTCTATCCGCCGCCGCTGGCGTGCAAACAGTCCACCTCAATTCGCTTAAAGCGTCAATTCACGCTCGCTCGCCAGCACAAATTGTTGCTTGAGATCGGCATAGTTGTGCACCGCGGGAAACTGCGGAAACTCCTCGATGACTCGCGCCGGCGCGTGAAACAAAATACCCGCATCGGCCTCGATCAACATCGACGTGTCGTTGTACGAATCCCCAGCGGCAATGGTTCGATAATACATACTCTTAAAGGCGACGATCGCCTGACGCTTGGGGTTAGCCTGCCTCAGACAATAGTTTTGCACTGCTCCCGAGGCATCGACCTCCAATTGATGGCAGAGCAGCGCCGGATAATCGAGGTAGCGCATCAACGGTTGGGCAAATTCGTAAAAGGTGTCAGACAAGATCACCACTTGAAAGCGCTGCCGCAACCACTGCACAAACTCGACCGCGCCATCGAGTGGTTGTAGCGTGGCTATTACTTCCTGAATTTCGCCCAGGCCCAAGCCATGGCGCTTGAGAATGTCGAGCCGATAACGCATTAACACGTCGTAGTCTGGTTCATCTCGAGTGGTTTTTTTTAACTCATCAATACCGGTTTTTTCTGCGAAGGCGATCCATATCTCGGGAATCAATACTCCCTCGAGATCTAAGCAAGCAATTTCCATTCTAACAACCTAAATAGTAATAACAGCGCCACTCTACGCAAGTTCTGCGGCCGCCGCAAACTTGCGTGCGCGCTACCCAGCAAACCCCGCTAGCAGAACCTAGCAGTCGCTAATTGATTACAAATAAGGCAGCTCCATATCTTCAAAATAGGCGCGTTGCGCGTCTTTGTTCGGTAGCGCCATGACCTCGTCGATGACCGACCGTGTCAGGTGGGGCGCAAAAGCGTGGATAAAATCGTACATATACCCTCTAAGATAGGTGCCTTTGCGAAATCCAATGTAGGTCACGCTTGGCTCGATCAAGTGCTCAGCGCTGATCGATACCAGATCGCTATCTTGATCGTCGCACGCCATGCGTGCAACGATACCCACGCCGAGCCCAAGTTTGACGTAGGTTTTGATGACATCGGCATCGGTCGCGGTAAACACCACATTAGGGGTTAATTTGTGACGACTAAAGGCCTGGTCAAGGCGCGAGCGCCCAGTAAATCCAAACACGTAGGTGACCAGTGGGTAACTGGCAATATCCTCTAAACTCACGCGCTCAAGGGCCGCTAGTGGGTGATCTCTGGGCACCAAAATACAACGATTCCAGCGGTAGCAGGGCATCATGACTAGGTCTTTAAACAGCTCGATCGCCTCGGTGGCAATAGCAAAATCAGCGCTGCCGTCGTCCGCTTTCTCGGCGATTTGGGTCGGCGTTCCCTGATGCATGTGCAGGGCGACTTTGGGGTACTTGCGAATAAACCCATTGATCACGTCAGGCAGAGCGTAGCGCGCCTGGGTATGGGTGGTGGCGATCGATAAACTCCCAAGTTCTGGGCTATTGTGCTCATCGGTTAACTGTTTGATGCTTTGAACTTGGCGCAAGATATTGCCGGCAATCTTGAGTATTTGCTCACCTGCCGGCGTCACCCGAGTCAGGTGTTTGCCACTGCGTGAAAATATTTCAACGCCCAGTTCGTCTTCGAGCAATCTAATTTGCTTACTAATACCTGGCTGCGAGGTATATAGACTCTGCGCCGTCGCAGAAACGTTTAAATCGTGGTGTGCAACTTCCCAGATGTAGCGCAATTGTTGAAGCTTCATATACATCGCCTCTGTTGACGGATAACGCCGGTGGACTGCGCGATCAATCATTCAAAAACGACCGCGATAATCCAAGAATACCCTATTCTTATTCTAAATAGCTATAAAAGTATGATGAATAATTACTTCTTAGTATACAACGAAGTTGCTAAGCTAGCGCCTTGTGAGAGACCCTGAGTTTGGATCCGATGGATTTTATCTATTACATAATGGCGGGCGGGTTGGTCGGTTTGACCATCGGCCTGACCGGCGTTGGCGGCGGATCATTAATGACCCCGCTGTTAATCCTGCTGGGCTTTCCATACAACGTCGCTATCGGCACCGATTTGCTCTACGCCGCGATCACCAAGTCCAGCGCCATGCTCGGGCATGCGCGTAAAAAGACCGTCGAATGGCACGCGGTACGCTGGTTGGCGGCCGGTAGCATACCAGCGTCACTGATCACCCTGTTACTGCTTCAGCAAACCTACCAAGACGCGACTGAGTACCATGTCATACTGACTCGCAGTCTCGGTGTTATGTTGGTGTTAACCAGTCTGGTGCTGCTGTTCAATCGACCAGCGCCCGCGGTGGATCTTGCGCAAGCCGCGGCGGACGACGCGCGCAGCCATTCAACCAGCAAGCCGATCCTGTTCGCAAGCGGAGCGTTTTTAGGGGTGTTTGTAACCCTATCATCGGTCGGCGCGGGCGCGCTGTGCGCGGCCATATTGATGTGGATTTATCCGCGCCTGCCGGCTTTGCGGATACTTGGCACCGACATCTCTCACGCCGTACCACTGACGCTGGTCGCCGGGATTGGCCACCTGCTACTGCTCGGTAATGTCGATTTAACCCTGCTCGCCTGTCTGTTGCTGGGCTCTCTGCCGGCGATCCATTTCAGCACCCAGTTGGCCGCCAAAATGCCCGCTGATCTGCTAAAAAAATGCATTGCGTCGATGCTGCTCTTGATGGGTCTTAAATTCGTTTTATTCTAAGCCATGATCGGCTGCCCTGCCCCAAGCTCACACCGGTGTCATTGACCTAACCGACAGCGTAATCGGTTTAATAGACCGATCATTAGTGATTTTTCAGGCGTCTTTGCTCGGCGCTCTTTTGATAGCAGTATCATTCCGTACCTCACTAGCGACCTCATTAGCCACCTCATTAGCGACCTCATTAGCGACGCCGTGCGGCACGTGGCCTGCGGCGACGTATTCGCGCGCCGAGGTGCAGTGGATTTGTTGATCGTCGAAAAACACATCGGCGCCAAAGGAATGCAAAAAATCGCCCTTACTCAGGCCGCCAAGAAATAAACTTTCATCGATGCGGATGTTCCACTGCCGCAAGGTGCGCACCACCCGCTCGTGTGCTGGGGCTGCACGCGCGGTGACCAGCGCGGTGCGAATGGGACACTCGCCGATCGGAAATTCCGCTTGCAAGCCGTGCAAGGCCTGTAAAAAGTTCTTGAATGGGCCGGGATCAAGTGGCTCACGCGCTGCCCGTTGTTCGTTTTCGGTAAAGGCACTCAAGCCGCGCTCTTTAAAAATACGCTCCGATGCGTCTGAAAAAAGCACCGCATCACCGTCGAAGGCAAAGCGCAACTCGTCAGAATCGACCGGCTCATTATGCGATGGCAGTAGCGTAGCAGCGGCCATGCCGCTGTCCAGTGCGCAGCGAACATCGTCCGCATGGGTAGATAAAAACAGGTGGCAAGCAAAGGCCGAAACGTAACGGTAGGGCGAGTGCCCACCGGAGAACGCCGCGCGCGAGATCTTTAAACCATGGTGGGCGATGGAGTTAAACACACGCAGTCCGGTATCGGCTGAATTGCGCGATAAAAGTATCACTTCAACGCGCGGTTCACCGCCGAGTTTTTCGTTAATCCGCAACAGCTTGGTCACCAGAGGAAACGCCTCGCCAGGTTCCAGCACATCATCTTCATGGGCCCGCTGGTAATCGGCATAGGCTTCGACGCCCTCGGATTCAAAAATGGTGTGGCTCTCGCTCATATCGAACAGCGCAGTCGAGGATATCGCGATGACTAATTTAGGGCGACTGTCGTTGGCCATAGAATAACCTCGGCTCAGGATTGCTCGGGGGTAATTTCAGATGCGGCAGATTTAGCCGCATCGGCGTGGTACTCGCGGGTGAGTTTGAACACAACTGGCGCGAGTAATACCACGGCAATTAAGTTCGGAAACGCCATCAGGCCGTTTAGGGCGTCGGATATTTTCCATACCAACCCCAAGCTCAATTGGGTGCCGGCAAAAACCCCAAAAATCCACAAAACTCGAAACGGTACAATCACGTTTGGCCCGCAGAGGAATTCGGCGCAGCGTTCGCCGTAATAGCTCCACCCGAGCATGGTAGTAAAAGCAAACAACACGATGCACAGCGTCAAAATATCACCACCAAACGGCAAGTTGGCGTCAAAGGCACTCAGCGTCATCGCTGCGCCGGCTTGATCGCCATTCCATACGCCGCTCACGATCAGCACCAAACCGGTCATACTGCAGACCACCAAGGTATCGATAAAGGTCCCCAGCATAGCAATGGTCCCTTGGCGCACCGGGCTATTGGTCTCGGCGGCAGCGTGCGCAATCGGTGCCGAACCGAGGCCCGCCTCGTTGGAAAATATACCCCGAGCAACCCCCATACGCAACGCCAGTGCAATGGTCGCCCCACTAAAGCCGCCGGCAGCAGCGGCGCCATTAAAGGCGCTATCGACGATCAATACAAAGGCTGCCGGAATCGCCGCGTAGTTGAGACATAAAATCGCCGCGCTCGAGAGCAGATAAATCATCGCCATCAACGGCACTAATTTACCGGCAACGTCGGCGATTCTCTTGATCCCGCCGAGCAATACCACGGCCACCAGCAACGCCATGACAAGACCACTTGACAGCGTTGGCACACCATAGCTCTCCAACAACACCTGCGACACTGCGTTTGACTGCACGGTGTTGGCGAGCCCAAAACCCGCAAGCGCACCAAACAGCGCAAACAGCGCTCCCAGCCAGCGCCAGCGCGGGCCAAGACCATTTTTAATGTAGTACATCGGCCCGCCGACCTTCTTGCCGGCGCTGTCGGTCTCGCGATAGTTTACCGCCAGCACCGCCTCGGCGTATTTTGTCGCTATGCCGACCAGCGCTGCGCACCACATCCAAAAAAGTGCGCCCGGCCCACCAATCCCTATGGCGGTTGCCACGCCGGCAATATTACCGGTGCCGATGGTCGATGACAGCGCCGTCATCAAGGCATTAAACGGGCTGATATCGCCGTCGCCACTGCCCTTTCGCCCGCGAAACAACAACCCAAACGCATGCGGTATCTGGGTCAGCGTCAGTCCCTTTAGACCGATGGTTAGATACAGGCCGGTGCCGAGAATAAGGCACAGCATCACCGGCCCCCAGATAAAACCATTGGCGGCATCAACCACTGCCTCGAGCGAGTCGGTAAAAGCTTGCATCGTATTAAAACCCCAGTTATCAATGACTAAATTGTGTTGCAGCAACGCTTACCTGTGACCACGATTAGCAATCACAGCAACAGCAACCGACCCGCGTCACAATAACAATTGATCGCGTTGCGCGAACAGGCCAAACAAGCCACCGGTGTGAATAAAGACGATGTCCGAAACACCATCAAAGCGACCGCGCTGTAGTTCTTGTAACATGCCATAAAAGGCTTTCGCCGAATACACCGGATCGAGAATAATGCCCTCTAATTTAGCCAATTTGCCAATCAGTTCGAATACTTCGGGGTCGCAGCGCCCATAACGGGGGCCAATGTAGCGATCAATGGTGCAGATGGATGACGATTCGATGGTCATTTGTGCGCCGCTCAGTCGTTGCCACTCGGTGAAGTCGGCAGCGATTTTTTCGGCGAAGTAGGCGGCATCATCGCACACCGCAAAGCCGATTACCGGCGCGTCTATAGCGTGTAATTTGCAGCCCACTATCAATCCAGCCTGAGTGCCGCCGGATCCGGTCGCATGGAGGATGGCGCCCGGCTTAATCGCGTGCTGCGCAAAGTCGCGCGCCAACTCAGCGGCGGCCTCTATATAACCCCAAAGACCCAAGCCATTACTGCCGCCAATCGGAATATAGTAGGGTTTGCGCTGCGCTTGGGTCTGTTGCTCGAGCCAGTGGTCGACATGCTGGTGTAAGTGGCGAAACTCCAGCGCGCTGTAGTGACTGATATCGGCGCCGGTTAACTCACCGAGAAAAAGATTACCGATGGATACCGCGGGCTCATCGGCGCGCAGTAAAAGCTTTACCTGCAGCCCCATCTGCGCGCCCAAAATCGCCGTCGCTCGGCAGTGATTAGATTGCACTCCGCCGCAGGTAATCACGCTATCGCAACCCTGCCGAATGGCCTCAGCGAGTAAAAATTCTAGCTTGCGCACCTTGTTGCCGGACGTTGCGCAACCGGTCATATCGTCGCGCTTGATCCAGATTCTCGGCCCGTTGTAAAGTTCAGACAACCTGTCCAGCGGTTGCAGCGGGGTATTCAACTGACCGAGTTTAAGCCGGTGGGGTGGCGTGATCATCACGGTGTCTTTGCGGCGTTAGATCGCCTTGATGGTGCCCTTGGGTAAGATCGCATGCACGGCGGTTTTTTGAAACTTTAATTCCAGACTTTTGGCGACATCCAAAATCAGATAATCGCCTTCTAAACTGACGACTTTGCCGAGCATACCGCTGGTGAGTATTACTTCATCGCCCTTGGCCAGAGCTGTTACCAGATCGTTGTGCTCTTTTTGGCGTTTGCGCTGTGGTCGAATAATCATCACATACATAAGTACGAATAAACCCACAAACAGCACCAGTTGGAACATCATGTTGGGTTCTGAAGATGAGCCTGCGGCCTGGGCCTGAGCGCTTTCTATAAATAGCATGAATCTGTCCTTTTAAGTGGGTGGCGCAGCGCCCCCCGATAGATGGTTAAACCAACGTATAAATCGTCCTTACGCCAGCCTAGAGGTTTTCTTGGATCCAGCGCAAACTGTCGTCATGGTGCGTCTTAGTTTTGACTTTGTCCATGATCTGTACGATATCACCGTGCTTGTCGATGATAAACGTGTAGCGGAACACGCCCATGTACTCGCGGCCCATAAATTTTTTCAAGCCCCAAGCACCATAGGCTTCGGTGACCGCATGATCTTCGTCCGATAACAGGGTAAAGTTTAGCGCCTCTTTATCTTGAAACTTGGCGAGCCGAGCCGGCGCATCTGGGCTGACCGCGAGAACCACTGTATCGAGCGCCGCAAAGGCCTCTTCAGAGTCGCGAATACCGCACGCCTGCACCGTACAGCCAGGCGTCATGGCCTTCGGGTAAAAATACAGCAAGACATTTTTTTTACCTTTAAAGTCTGCCAGTGAGATCTTTTCATCGGCCTGATTTAACAGCGAAAATGCCGGCGCACTGCTTCCTAATGTGGGTAATTCCAAAACTGTCCCCTTATGATACTGGTGATTTATGGGTGGGTCGACCCGGCCACTAACGCCGCCAGAGTCGACCGCAATCGGCTGGTACTAGCCCGGTAATAGATGCGCTACAGCATCCCGCTCCTCGACCAACTCGGTCTGCGTAGCGGTCATTTTGGCGCGCGAAAACTCGTTGATCTCAAGCCCCTGAACGATCTGCCAATCACCGTCTTTGCAGACGCATGGGAACGAATAGATAAGCCCAGCGGTAATGCCGTAGCTGCCGTCGCTGTAGACGCCCATGCTGACCCAATCAGCGGCGTCTGAACCGAGCGCCCAAGAACGCATATGGGCAATCGCAGCGTTCGCCGCAGAGGCGGCACTGGAGGCTCCACGCGCCTTGATAATCGCCGCACCGCGCTGCTGAACCACCGGAATAAAGTCGTTTTCGTACCACGCCTGGTCGACCAAATCCATCGCCGCCACGCCGTCGATTAGGCTGTGGTGTAAGTCTGGGTACTGGGTGGCCGAATGGTTACCCCAAATAGTCATGCGCTTGACGTCGTTGATACTCTTGTTGGTTTTTTGCGCTATTTGCGTCATCGAGCGGTTGTGATCGAGCCGCGTCATGGCGGTGAATTGCCGTGGATCGATGCTCGGCGCGTTGCGCTGTGCAATCAGTGCATTGGTGTTCGCCGGATTACCCACCACCAGCACTTTAATGCTCTTGGCAGCGACCTTGTCGATCGCCTGGCCCTGGGCGGAGAAAATCGCCGCGTTGGCCTCGAGAAGATCCTTGCGCTCCATGCCGGGGCCGCGGGGTCGAGCGCCCACCAACAGTGCGTAGTCGGTGTCTTTAAATGCCTCGTCGGCATTGTCGGTGCAGATCATGCCCGCCAACAGCGGAAAGGCACAGTCGTCCAGTTCCATCGCCACACCGCGCAGTGCTTCAAGCGCTGGGGTTATTTCAAGCATTTGTAAAATAACTGGTTGATTGGGCCCCAACATTTCGCCAGCGGCAATTCTAAACAGAAGGGAATAACTAATTTGGCCGGCTGCGCCAGTTACGGTTACGCGTACAGGTGATTGCAATGTCTCTCTCCATCGATTGTTAAAGGCTTACATTATAGGCGTGAATGCGCACCTTGCACACCGGCCCTTGAGCAAATAGTTTGTCGTTCGATACCACTTGCCGATAGCGTTGATCAACGCCGTTAACTGGGGCGCTGGCATCCGCTATCGGCGCGCTTAGCGCTGCCCGCTCTACGCACCAGACTGGCGATACACCGTCTGCATACGCTGGTACAAATCGTCTTTAAAGCTGTCGGATTCGATGTCCAGTTGAGCGACGATTTCAACCAGGTGCTCGTTGTCTTCTTTACCGGCCCATTGCTTGCTGTAAGTGCCATCTTTATAGCCGTGGTCTTGGCGAAAAAAGTTCAACACATTTTTGCCCACATAACCGGCGTACAACTGCGCAAAGCTCATCTCGATGCCTTGCATTAACCGCACAAAGCGCACGCTGTCAAAATCCTTGGTCGCCAAGGTGTGATGGGTAAAATCTTCCAGATCAAGGCTAAAGTCGCCGCAGGTAATCGGCTGCGAAAGGTCCGCCGCCAAGCCCTCGGCTATGCGTTCGATAGAGTCCTCTTTTAAAAGCAACAGGCTGAGCCCAAAGTGCCAAATATCGACCAGCTCAAGGGCAATTTGATCGGTATCGGGGCGCTGTTGCTTCCACCATTTCCAACCATGATGATCGAGCAACTCGGCGCACTCTACCCAAATCGCTCGGTACCAAGCAAAGTTTTGCTGCCGCCAATTTGGATGAACTTTGGTGTTCATCTCATTTTGCAGTTGTAGCATAATCAACAGTTGTTGCTGCATTTTAAAGCCTCAGTTGTACGTCTGCCGTCACCGTATTGAACCCTAACTAAACGGTTAAACCTCAGGCGCGGACAAAGTTATTGTTAGATTTTTCACTGCCAATACTGGTGTTAGGGCCATGCCCAGTGACCACGATGGCGTCGTCACTGAGGCTGTAAAGTCGCTCTTTGATCGATGACACTATGGTTGGAAAATCTCCGCCCCACAAATCAGTGCGCCCAATACTGCCCTGAAACAGCGTATCGCCGGCAACCAAAGTACTGTGTTCTTCGAACCAAAAGCTCATCGATCCCGGACTGTGGCCCGGCGTATGGATGGCCACCCCTCCGCAGCAGGCGAGATCTTGGTCGTCGGCTAGGTAGTGGTCGGGTTCCGGCAGCGGCGTGTAGGGAACACCCACCATGGAGCATTGCTGCTCGAGCATATCCCACAAAAACTTGTCATCTCGATGCAGGTAGATGGGCGCACCGGTGGCCTGTTTGATCTCTCCGGCGGCCAGTATGTGGTCGAGGTGAGCGTGGGTGTGGATAATCGCCACGACGTTGAGTTCTAATTCAGCCACCAGCGCGAGTATTTGCTCGGCATTGCCGCCTGGATCGACAATCATTGCTCGCCCGGTCACCCGATCACCAACGATCGAGCAGTTGCATTGCAAGGGCCCGACGGGAAATGATCTGATGATAAACGTCGACTCGGCGGTTTCGGCTACTGTCATAGTTTGCTCCTTGTGTATTGGGCGTCGCTGGTGGGACGCCATTTGTTGCCTATACCCGACACCTTCAATCGCCCATCGCTAATCGCCACTTGCTAATCGCTAATCGCTAATCGCTAAGCGCCAGAATGCGCTCGCATTCAACGCAATCACTAAGGCGCTCAGGGCGCTACCAAGTAATAGCCTCGGCAGCGCTTGGTTAGAGCATGCCCTTGGGCTTTATTTCAGGCCTTTAGCTTTTGACCTTTAAAAGGCGTGCCTGGCGGTTAAATACGAGGCCGCTATACGGTCTACGTTTTAGCACGCCAGCGTCTACCGCCGACCATTCTAATACGCGCCTTGTCCGCGGTCGATAGTGGCCGATCATTCAGCGCTCGGCGATCCGCCGCGCCGAGGCTTTCGACAGCGCCAACCAGTCAAAAAACAGCTCTTCCCAAATCAATTGCGAATTGGGGTTCGAGGCCGACGCCAGCCAGCCACGAACCTTGCGTAATTTATCGTAAAAAGTAAAAATTTCCCGATTGAAGGGGTTGTTACTATCCGCACAAAGACGGCTGTGCAGGTAGAGTAAAAACCAATCGGCAAGCGCGATAGCGTCTAATTTTTGACATAGCTGCGCGGCCGCAAGGGGCGTCAGACGACCCGCGGCGACCTCATCTAGCCAACTGTCAAACTGCCGATGACGCTCGAGCAATCCGTCCTCGAGATACTGGCGAGCCAGCAATGGCCGCCCTTGCGCTAGGCTCAGCGCTTGCGATGCAGCGTCACTATTGACGTTCGCAGCCTGCAACCACGCAAGCGCCTCGGCGGTCGACGGCTGCGGCAAAACGTACCGTTGGCAGCGACTGCGAATGGTTGCCGGCAAGCGCCCCAGCTCGTGGCTAACGAGTATCATCAGCGTTTGCCCCTGCGGCTCTTCTAAAGTCTTAAGCAGCGCATTGGCAGCGCTCGCGGTCATGGCTTCAGCCGGAAGGATAACCGCCACCTTCCAACCGCCTTGCTGGCCGGTTTTTGACACGGTCATGGCGAGCTTGCGAATATCGTCGATACCAATTGCCTTACCGGCGTCTTCCGGAGCCAAAATCGTCAAGTCGGGGTGCGTACCCGCGCTATTCAGTTGACAGCCTTTGCAGTTCCCGCAACTGACGTTACCGTCCTCAGTAGTACACAACAACCGCTGCGCCAGTGCGCTGGCAAAAATGTGCTTGCCGGTATCGACCGCGCCACTTAGCAGCACCGCATGGGGCAGGCGATCGTGGTGGTAGGCAGACATTAAGCGCTGCCAAACTAGGGCGTGCCAACCGAGCGGTTGCGCGATTCCGCTCATTGCCCTGATCGCTGCAAAAATGCCGTGAGCGCACGATCGAGTTGTGCCTGCACCGCGGTGATTGATTGCGACGCGTCGATCACCACGCAGCGCAGTGGTTCGCGCTCAGCGCGCGCTAAATAACAACCGCGGACGCGTTCAAAGAACGCCACCTGCTCGCGCTCAAAACGATCCGGTTCGCTGCGCGCACTGGCGCGCTTTAGCCCCTCGGCGACAGGGATATCAAGAATCAGCGTTAGATCCGGCTGCAAGCCCTGCTGCACTATCGCCTCCAACTGTTCGATAAGCTGCGGGTCGATGCCTCGTCCGGCGCCTTGATAGGCATAGCTGGCATCGGTAAAGCGATCGCAGATCACCCAGCCACCGGCGCTGAGAGTCGGTTCGATCAATCGGTGCAAGTGTTGAGCGCGGCCGGCAAACACCATCAACAATTCTGCCAGAGGGGCCACCGGTTCGTCGCGCGTCGCTAACAACAGCTCTCTAATCTGTTCGGCAAACGGCGTCCCGCCGGGTTCACGGGTTGTTGTTACGTCGATATTTTGCGCCGCCAACCAGGCTTTTGCGAAGTCGATATTGGTGGTTTTACCCACCCCTTCGGTACCCTCTATGGTCACCAACATACCGCGTTTCTGATGCGTTTTCATAGACCTCCTATAATCACACTTGGGCCGATCGAAGCGCGCATGTTATTGCGGCGTCGAGGTATAATTTTTGGCACGGCGAAAAATCTGATATTTTCGCACTGCCCGCCGGTGTTGCTCTAAGGTCGACGAAAAATAATGCCCACCGTCGCCTCGCGCAACAAAGTATAAGCTGTCACCGTCTGCCGGGTGAAGCGCCGCGTCAATCGCCGCGGCGCTCGGCATTGCAATCGGCGTCGGCGGCAAACCACCGATGACATAGGTGTTGTATACGGTTTTTTGCTTCAGGTGCGAACGGCGTAAGTTGCCGCTGAACTGATTGCCAAGACCATAGATCACCGTCGGATCGGTTTGCAGGCGCATACCAAGGCGTAATCGCCGCACAAAAACGCCGGCAATCGCCGCACGCTCCGCGGCCAGTCCGGTTTCTTTTTCCACGATCGACGCCATGATTAGCGCTTCATAAGCCGAGCTATAAGGCAGATCTTTGGCTTTTAGTAACCATGCCTTGTCGAGCGTGTCGAGCATTTTTCGGTGCGCCCGCAACAGCAGGTCGGCAATACTATCACCGCCGGTATAGCTGTAAGTATCTGGAAAGAACCAGCCCTCGGGATGACTGATATCGAGCCCGAGAGTCTTCACTAGTTGAACGTCTGACAGGTGCCGGCTGTCGGCGAACTGCGGCACGACCTCCAGATGCCGGCGCCACTGCGAAAAATTCCACCCCTCGGGGAAGGTCAATCGCTTGACGATCACCTCCCCGCGATTAAATTTGTCCAGTAGCGTCAGTGCGCTATCCGATGGCTCAAGCCAATAAGAGCCGGTTTGGATGGTCGTTTTAGCGACAATTTTTGCATATATTTTGAGCGCCAATGGCGATGTTATCACCCCGGCTTCGCCGAGTTGACGCACTACCTGACTGAGCGAACTGCCCCTTTTAATCGGCCATTGATAGCGCGCTGGATTAGGCATTGCCGCAGCGTCCGCCGCGCTGGCCAGTCCAGTAAGGGAGATCGGCAGACCGAGCTGCCGATGAGCATCACCCACCGCTGCCGCGAGCACCACGCAGGCGATCAGCGCGCACAACAGCGCAATGCGCAGGCCCTGGCGCTTTATAAACAGCCCAGTGATTTTTAGTCGGCGGGTGATGCGGGTTACAAGTAACATGGATAAATTTTACCGAGCGCGTGACTAAAACGAAGCGTGCCGTCCCCCACCGGCCATTGCCGAACACCCGAGAGGTCGATTATGGGGACAATACCACGCACTGAATTGCATAGAAACCACTCTGAACAACGCACCACGTCCTCGATCTGCAAATCGCATTCGCGGACCTTGAGGTTATTACTCGGCGCCAAGTGGTTAAGGATGAACGCGCGTAAAATCCCGTCGATTCCGGCACGCTCTAAACGCGGCGTCAACCACTCATCGCCCATCCTGACAAAGACATTGGCGCAGGTGGTCTCGACCAATAAATTTTTCTGATCGAGCATCAAGCCATCATCGTACTCATCCTGCCACTCGTTGCGCGCCAGGATTTGATCGAGTCGATTGAGGTGTTTGATCCCCGCCAGCGTGGTGTTAGCTGGCAGTCGATACGCGCATTGATAAAGTCGCGCTCCGGTCTGCGCGAGTGTCGAAAAATCGTTGGGCAGCGCGCTATATTGGAGTATGCAGCGCGCCGCCAACGTTTTGGGGGTGCGGTAACCGCGACCTCCAGAACCCGCTGTAATGATCAGTTTAACCACCCCAGCGGTTATCCCAGCTCGTTTCAAGTGGGCGCTAAAACGCTCGATGTCGGCATTTACCGCGGCGCGGTCAACCGGAAGGTGCAAGCGCTCGGCATCTCGTACCAAGCGTGCTAGGTGACGATCCTGCAGTGGGATTGCGCCGGTAGACAGGCGCATTGTTTCAAACAGGCCATGCCCGTAGGCCAACCCTCGATCATCTGGCGCGACGTTGGCTGACAACTCACCGTCAACCATCGACAGGTTCGTGCGCTCACCCATAGGGCCAATACCTCTAAATGCAAGCCATAAAAAAACCGCCCTCTTGGAGCGGTTTTTGGTGCTAAATTCGCTTAACCGTTTGCAGTAATATAGCTGATTGCATCGTTTACAGTAGCAATTTTTTCTGCATCTTCGTCGGGTATCTCAGCATCGAACTCCTCTTCTAATGCCATAATGAGCTCGACTGTGTCCAGTGAATCTGCGCCGAGGTCCTCGACAAACGATGAGGTTGTCTGTACATCTTCCTCTTTCACGCCGAGTTGTTCTGCCACCATCTTGATAACACGTTGTTCAATGCTACTCATATCTCTACCACTCCTAATAAGGATCTCTTATATTTTACTACCGCGACTTAACGCGTTCGATGCCTAAAACCCAAGGTTCGGGACGCGCATTTTACCCTACAATTAAAGAAAAGCTAACTATGATTAAAAAAACACGTAAAACACATGACAAACAATAACTTAACCCATGTACATCCCGCCATTAACGTGCAGCGTCTCGCCGGTAATATACGCCGCCGCGTCGCTTACAAGGAACTTGACTACGTCTGCGATCTCATTTGCCGAACCCAGACGAGCCAGTGGAATTTGCGCCAACATCGCCTCGCGGTTATCGTCGGATAACTCTCGGGTCATATCTGTATCGATGAATCCCGGAGCGACGGTATTAACGGTGATATTGCGCGAGCCCAGTTCCTTCGCCAATGCCCTGGAAAAACCGGCCACACCAGCCTTGGTCGCCGAGTAGTTACACTGCCCTGCGTTGCCCATGGAACCCACCACCGAACTAATCGTGATGATCCGCCCCCAACGTTGCTTAGTCATCCCTCTGACGCAGGCTTTGGTGAGGCGAAATACAGCGTTAAGATTGGTGTCGATGACGTCCATCCAATCGTCTTCCTTCATGCGCATAATAATGTTGTCGCGGGTGATTCCGGCGTTATTAACCAGCACTTCAACCGCGCCATAGTCGGCGTTGATGCGCGCGATCACCGCTGCCAGCGAATCGCTGTCGGTGACGTCCAAACGCATCCCGCAGCCATCGATGCCCTTGGCAGCAAAGCGCGCAGAGATGTCCGACGCCCCCGCTTCAGTGGTGGCGGTGCCGATGACGCGGTGGTTGGATGCGCCGAGACTCTCGGCAATAGCAGCGCCTATACCACGACTTGCGCCGGTGACTAAGGCAAGCTTGGATTCTTCAGTCATATGCGGGTTCCTTTATTTTTTAGCTCCGTAAGAGCGCTGTCAAAACGGTGTTTTTCGTCTGTCGCAAATAGGTTCAGGTCTTTATCAATCCGTTTCGCCAAACCGTTCAGCACTCTTCCGGGACCGCATTCCATTAAACTATCGACCCCAAAAAGTCTAAGACGTTCAATACAGGCCACCCAGCGAACGGGTTTATAGATTTGTTCGAGCATTAATTGGCGGATTTTAGAGCCATCGGTCTCGACCTGCGCATGCACGTTGTGCACCACCGGAATAGCCGGCGATTTAAAAGTCGTGCGCTCTAGACGCTCAGCCAATCCCGCGGACGCCGGTTGCATCATCTGCGTGTGAAACGGCGCGCTTACCGGAACAGGCATTGCGCGCTTGGCACCGGCCGCCTTGCAAAGCTGTATGGCTCGCTCGACCCCGGCAACGCTGCCGGCGATAACCACTTGGCCGGGTGCGTTAAAGTTGACTGCGGTGACTTCATCGCTGTCTTGTGCCCGATGGCACAACTCGACTATCTCCTCGTCTGGCAAACCTAAAATAGCCGCCATCGCGCCCTCACCGACCGGCACAGCACTCTGCATTAACCGACCCCGCGCCTCGACAATGGTTACCGCGTCGTCAAACGCTACGGCGCCAGCGCACACCAATGCCGACCACTCGCCGAGACTATGGCCGGCCAAATATTCGGGCGTCGCCCCACCCCGATGCTGCCAAAGACGCCAAAGCGCCACGCTGCAGCTCAACAAAATCGGTTGCGTGCGCTGGGTTTGAGTAATTGTTTCTTGAGTGCCATTTTGAATCATGTCCCAAACGTCATAGCCAACGCAATCGGACGCCTCGGCGAGACAATCGCGCACCACCGGCTCGTCCGAGTAGTCGCTGAGCATGCCAATTTTTTGCGATCCTTGACCGGGAAAAACAAATCCTAGTTTCGCCACGCTGTATCTCCCGATTAGATGTTGATTTTGTTGGCTATACCGTTATTAGCGATTCGAGATCCAGCGGCAAACTCTGCGATTTGGCGTGTCGAGCAATGTTGAGCGCTTCATAAAAGGCATCTCGGGTTGCCGAACCATGACTTTTGATCACCACACCACGCAGACCCAACAAACAGGCGCCATTGTACCTCGCCGGATTGACGCGCTCGCTGACACCGGCAGCAGAACGCATGGTTAGTGCTGCGCTCAACCGCGAAAGCCAGTTGCGCTGAATCTCGGCACGGTGCACATCGCCGATCAGCGCCGCCGCTCCCTCGCTAGCTTTGAGGGCAATATTTCCCGACATGCCATCACATACGATAACGTCGGCATCGCCAACAAAAATCTGGTCTGCCTCGACATAACCACAGTAATTAAGCCCTTCGTCGCGACTTAAGAGCTGCGCCGCATCCTGAATAAACTGCGGCCCTTTGTTCACTTCACAGCCGACGTTTAACAATTTAACCCGCGGATTTTCGACGCCATTTATGCGCTGCGCGTTGCGACTACCCAAATGTGCGAATTGATGGAGTTGCGCCGCTGAACAATCCACATTGGCACCCAAATCGAGCACCAGGGCGGTGCCTTTGAGCGTCGGTATGCTGCCGCAAATAGCGGGTCTAGAAACGCCGGGAACGGTCTTTAAAAGTTGCATACCAAAGGCCATCAGCGCCCCAGTATTGCCTGCACTAACGCAACAGTCTGCGTCTCCGCTAGCGACCGCTGCGATCGCCCGGGCCATCGAAGATTGATTTTTTGAGCGCACTGCGACCGACGGTTTGTCGTCGTTGTCAACTTGCGGCCCGCAGACCACCGAAGACACACGGTCGGCAACCGAGCGCAAAGCAGGCGTGTTGAGATAGCCGTCAAGGGCGCCCTCACTCACGAACAACTGCACCTCGATGCCTGGATGATCGCGTAAGATGTCGCCGACAGCGGCCACCGTCACCGCTACCCCAGCATCACCGCCCATAGCATCGACGGCTATTTTTACCCTACTGATCAAAGATCAAACCGCATTAGTCGGCGGAGACTTCAACCACTTTTTTACCGCGATAGAAACCATCGGCGGTAATGTTGTGCCGAAGGTGCTTCTCTCCGGTGACTTCATCGGTCGATATGGTCGGTGCCGCGAGAGAATCGTGTGAACGGCGCATGCCCCGCTTAGAACGTGTTTTGCGACTTTTCTGAACCGCCATACTGGACTCCTAGGTCGATTGTTCGTTATGTTCGGGTCTTGAAGCTTTTCAAGACGTTAAATGGGCTTTCCACTACCTCATCAGGCTCTCGATGAGTCATAAAGGTATCGCCAGTGCAGGTGCCAACCGGGTGGTAATTTACCGCCGGTAACACCAGTAATAATTCATCTTCTAACATTTGGTGCAAATTTGCCATTCGATCTTCTACGATCCATGGCTCGCGGGCTGTCGCCACGCGGTCTACATACTCTTCGCCGGATATCACTTGCAGCGCAAACACCGCTTGCAACTCTACTGCCACTGGGTCGAGGCAGCGTTGGCACTGAACCTCGACCTTAATATTGACCTCGCCATCGACCAGCGCAGCGCGCGAGCGCTCGTTCTCAAAATTCAGTGTTGCCGTCGCCTCGCCGCTAATGCTATTCACCGCGGCTGCCAGCCTCGGCAGTTTTGAGGCATCAACACGACCCTCTAAACGCGAAATTTGCATAGCGAGTTTGCGTGGATCGATGTGGATTGGCAAGCCCATAATTATCGCTGGATCACTGACAGGTCGGCATGATAGGGTCATGGCCTCAGTCTGTCAAAAATAATTACCTATGCTATGCGCAGCGCACCGGCCCGAGAGTTTAGTAATTTTCGCCAGAGCCCTGTAATGGCTCCGGAAAACGCCAACACAGGGCTTTGAAAATGCGAACGCTCATACTGGCTTCGGCATCGCCGTATCGCGCCATACAGTTAAAACAGCTTGGACTGTCGTTCAGTCAAGTACCGGCAGCGATTGATGAAACTCCGCAGCACGGCGAGTTGGCCGCCGCGCTGTGCGAACGACTGGCGCGCGCAAAAGCGACAAAGATTGCCGAACAGCATCCTGGAGCCACGGTGATTGGCGCCGACCAAGTGGTCGAAGTCGCGGGTGAGCTGTTGGGCAAGCCCGGTACCTTTGCCGCTGCTCGTGCGCAACTGCGCAAGCAGTCGGGTGCAACGGTGTATTTTCACAGCGGTTGCGCCGCAGCGTGTATGCGCCCGCATGAAAATTCGTATACACCACCAAACGCGGGATCGAACAGTGCGCTGCGAACATCGCAAATACCTCGAACAGCTCGAACAGCTCGAATAGAGAGTGCGGTGAACACCACGCGGGTGGTCTTTAAGGCGTTAAGCGACGCGCAAATTGACGATTACTTACATCGCGACCAGCCTTATGATTGCGCCGGTAGCTTTAAATCTGAAAGTCTTGGCATCAGCCTGTGCGCCGCAATATACAGCGACGATCCCTCGTCGCTGGTCGGTCTGCCGTTAATAACAACCGGTCAATTGCTCGCAAAAATTGGCTATAATTACAATTAAATAAGTTCGGTAAAATACTTATTTATATGGATTTTTATTTCAGAAAAACGACTAATACAAGCCAGGGGCGCGGCGCCCAACAACCGCGCTCTCGAGTGGGCGCCATAGTCCACGGCAATACTTGCGACGCCCGCATTGGTCGCCATATTCAGATCGTGCAGGGTATCCCCTACCATCAGCGTGTGTGCCGGCGCAACCGCCAGCTCCTCGAGTAACTCTAGCAGCATCAGCGGATCTGGTTTAGAGCGGGTTTCATCGGCGCAGCGACTGGCCACAAACAGGCCCTCCATCTGCAGCTCTTGCATCGCCCGACGCAATCCGTTGCGGCTCTTGCCGGTGGCCACCGCGAGCTGGAAGCCCGCGCCGCGCAATTCCTCTAACGAGTTCCGAACGCCATCGAACAGCTGGCATGGTTCGTCCTGATCGCGCCCAAAGACCGTCGAATACCGTGCGCACAAGGCCTTGTTGTCGGCCTCGCCAAGCTGCGGAAACAATCGCTGCACCGCCTCGGTCAACCCAAGGCCAACGATCTCGCGCACCGCATCCACCGTCGGGATTGGCAAATTCTCCTCGCCGGCCGCGGTGCGCATCGACTGGGCAATATAAGCGACCGAATCAACTAGCGTGCCATCCCAGTCAAAAATCAACAACCCGCTATGTTTGTCGGCGTCGTTCATAACGCCTTTAATACGCGCTCGAGCGCTACCGGTAACGGCGCCTCGACATCGACCCAATCACCCGACAGCGGGTGCTCGAATCGCAACTGGCTGGCGTGCAAAAACAGGCGCCTTAAACCTTGCGATTGCAGCTTTTGGTTATAGCCTTGATCGCCGTATTTAACATCGCCGGCGACCGGGTTGCCGGCGAACTGGCAGTGAACCCTGATCTGGTGCGTTCGGCCAGTTTCTAGCTTGATCTTTAGAAGCGTGCTGTCTTTGAACCGCTTGGCGACTTCAAAATGGGTCACTGAGGGCTTGCCGCGCGCATCGACGCGCACGATGCGTTCACCCGACGACAACTGATTTTTGAGCAGCGGCGCATTCACCGTTTGCTTACCGCGCGGCCAACTGTGCGCCACCAGCGCAAGGTAGGTCTTGCCAACACGATTACCAATCAAAGACTGCTGCAAGGCGAGCAGCACAGAACGTTTTTTGGCCAGCATTAAACAGCCAGATGTATCCCGATCGAGCCTATGTACCAGCTCTAAAAAGCGCTGGTCTGGGCGCTCGGCCCGCAGCGCTTCAATCACCCCATGGGAAATACCACTACCGCCATGCACCGCCAATCCCGACGGTTTGTCGATGATCAGCAAGCCCTCGTCTTCAAACACTATATGATCGTTGAGATAGCGCCTGAGCTCGACGCTCGGCTCGCCGGCGTCTTTAGATTCGGCAACGCGGATGGGCGCGATACGCAAGATGTCACCGTCCGTTATGCGGCTGTCGGCGCGCGCACGGCCTTTGTTAATGCGTATTTCGCCTTTGCGAACCAATCGGTAAATGCGCGATTTGGGGACGCCCTTTAAGTGCTTTATCAAAAAATTATCGAGTCGTTGACCAGTCTGTTCTGGGCCGACGGTAAAAAAGGATACTTGACTAAAATCGATCTCTGTCACGCTTGTTCGCCCACTGCAAAGAGCGCGCATTGTAACGCCGGACAACACCGCCGCTCAATAAAAGCCGCGTTTAAATTGCCGCCATGCTGAGTTTTTGTTACCATTGGCGCCGAGTTCCTGATACCGCGTCACAGGATGGCGCATTCAGTAGAGCCGAAGCCCAATCTAAACCATGGGCAAAAACACAAGAGAGTTGGCACAATAATAGCTGGCTCTCCAAACTAGCTGACTGGAATCAGCAGATATAGTTTAGGTAAAGACATTTTTGGTGGCTCAGAGTCGCTGGCTTGACAGTTCGGCTGATATTAAAAAATCAGCGACAAACGCCGATAGATGGCGGTAAGCGCGACCTACAGACCAAACAACCGTAGTAGCAAGATTTTGGGCGCGTCCACAGCGTGGCTGTGCGCTCAGAATGTAATGTTGATACACCACCACTAGCGCCATCTGTGCGCTAACAGTGGGTTTCAAACGGCTGTAAATTGTCCCTCCCTACCTATGCTCATAGCCAGTCATCACATGGAGCAAAGGTGAATCATGAAAAGAATGTTAATTAACGCGTCGCACACTGAAGAGGTGCGCGTGGCCATGGTAGATGGTCAAAGGCTGTACGATCTAGACATCGAAAACCGTACCAGAGAACAAAAAAAATCAAATATTTACAAGGGTAAAATCACCCGAGTTGAACCCAGCTTAGAAGCAGCATTTGTCGACTTTGGCGCTGAGCGCCACGGCTTTTTACCGCTGAAAGAAATCTCTAAAGAATACTTTAAAAAGAACAAATCCTCCGAAGGCGGACGGGTGCGCATTCAAGATGCCATCCGCGAGGGTCAAGAGGTGATGGTTCAGGTTGAGAAAGAAGAGCGTGGGTCCAAGGGAGCTGCGCTGACGACCTTTATTAGCTTGGCTGGGCGCTACCTGGTGTTGATGCCCAACAATCCTCGCGCTGGAGGCATTTCACGGCGCATCGAGGGCGATGAGCGATCAGAGTTGCGCGAGGCCATGCGCGGTCTGGAAATACCCGAAAGCATGGGCGCTATAGTGCGTACCGCAGGCATTGGTAGAGCCACCGAAGAACTGCAATGGGACCTCGATTACCTATTGCAACTTTGGAACACCATCAGTGACGAGGCCGGACAAAAGAGCGCGCCGCACTTTTTGTTTCAAGAGAGCAACGTAATCGTTCGCGCGATTCGCGATTATCTGCGTCAAGACGTTGGCGAACTGGTGATCGACAGCGCCGAGGCGCATGCCTTGGCAGCGGCGTTTATCACCACGGTGATGCCCGATTTCACCAGCAAGGTAAAGTTCTACCAAGACGAAATACCGCTGTTTAACCGTTACCAGATCGAAAACCAAATTGATACGGCGTTTTGTCGCGAGGTCAGCTTACCCTCGGGAGGCTCGATCGTTATCGACATTACCGAGGCGATGGTCTCGATCGATATCAATTCGGCGCGTGCTACCAAGGGCGGTGATATCGAAGAGACCGCGTTTAACACCAACAAAGAAGCCGCCGAAGAGATTGCCCGTCAGTTGCGCTTGCGCGATGTTGGCGGTCTTATCGTGATTGACTTTATCGACATGCTCAACAGCCGGCACCAAAAAGAAGTCGAGAACAAAATGCGCGACGCGCTGGTGGTCGATCGTGCGCGCGTTCAAGTTGGGCGAATCTCGCGCTTTGGACTTCTCGAGATGTCCCGGCAGCGTCTGCGTCCATCCCTAGAAGAGACCATGTCCAAGGTTTGCCCCCGCTGTAATGGCCAGGGAACGATTCGTGGCACTCGATCGCTGGCGCTGTCGATCCTGCGACTAGTAGAGGAAGAAGCGCAAAAAGAGTACAGCCGTGAAATTCGCGCCATAGTGCCGATTTCAGTGGCGACTTTTTTGCTCAACGAAAAGCGTCGGGAAATATCCGATATCGAAACGCGCAACGGCATTCAATTAGTTGTGTTGCCGAACGTCGAGATGGAAACGCCGCAGTTTGAAGTGGTGCGGCTGCGCCATCAAGACGAGGACACCTCGGACTTTAGCTACAAGCTGGCCGACAAGCTCGTCAGCGACAAAACAGAATTAACCCGCGAAGAAAACAAGGGCCCGCAGGACATGCCAGAGCCGGCGGTCAAAACGATTGTGCCGCCAACCCGCGCGCCCGGTCCAATTGAAGCTGAAGTAAAACCGGCACCCGTCGAAGACAAAAAGCCGGGGCTGCTGAGTCGATTGTTTGGTGGTCTGTTCAAAAAAGAAGAGCCAGAAGTTGTCGAAGAAGCGCCCAAGCCGCGGCGCAGTCGCGGTGGACGTAACTCGAACAATCGTGGCCGCGATGGACAAAATCGTGGGCGGCAGCGCAATCGCCGTAACGACAGCAACGACAACCGAGAAACGGTAGAGGCTAAAGATCTTAAAGCTGGTAACAATGGCAAAGACGGTAAAGACAATCAAGAAAGCCGCAGCAGCGGTACCAGAAAGCCGTCGAACAATAATCGCCGCCGCAACGCGCCCGACAAAGGCGCTGTGGCCAAACCCAGCATCGACGCGAACACCAGCGCCGAGACCACCAGCACCGCTAATAGTGGCGCGGCCACGAGCACAGAGCCTAAGACCGCTGAGCAACTCAATCGCCGCCCCGACGATAAACGCAGACCACCGCGCCGTCGTCGCCAGCGTAAAGCTGCACCAAAGACCAACGATGATCAAGCGGTCGCGCTCGAGTCGCACACCACACCTGCACCCGACTTAAGTTTAGTCAGCAAAGAACCGGCCCAGGCCGAAAGCGCAACGGCGAATGACGTCGCAGTGGCCGCCAACGACCAGCACAGCGTCGACGCTGCCGCCAATGACAAGGCCGCCGAGACCAAAAAGCCCAGCCAGCGACGTACTCGCAAGGTTGCCTCGAGCAGTGACGCAGCAGACAGTGCCCAGCCGGCAGAGTCTGGTGAAAAGGCCGCTGCCAGCGAGGCAGACCAGGGAACACCGAAGCCCGCGCGCCGCCGCACCCGCAAGCCGAGCTCGGAGGCAGCAAGTGCCAACAGCCCAGCGCAAAAAGGTGCCAACAGCACAGCGCCAGACGTTAGCGCAAGCCAAGACGGCAGTAAAAGTGCCCCTGTAGCAAGTAGCGGCAGCGCGCCTAAGCCAGCCAGTGACGCTGAGCAGATCAGCCCAA
>CAJIZO010000184.1 GCA_905181995.1 Flavobacteriaceae bacterium TMED48 | reverse complement strand
TTTAATGGTCATTTAATCCGTTCTTACAGCGCTTAGCCGTTGGCTCGCTCACTGTTGTTATGAATACCAATGGTTTGTGGCCGATCCAAGTCCATGGCTAATTGTTCGGAGTTTTTGATCGAATCACTGCGCAATTGCTCTAAATTATTTAAATATGCCTGATCGACATCGCCCGTCACGTATGCGCCATCGAACACCGAACATTCGAACCCATCGATGCTTGCGTTGCCCTCCGACGCAGCAGCTATCAAGTCCTCTAGGTCCTGATAGATCATCCAATCAGCACCGATCGCATGGCCAACCGCATCGTCGCTACGCCCATGGGCAATCAACTCTGAGGCCACCGGCATATCGATGCCATAGACGTTTGGAAACCGCACTCCCGGTGCTGCAGATGCCATATAGACGTTTTTTGCACCCGCATCGCGGGCCATCTGGATTATTTCCTTAGAGGTCGTGCCCCGAACGATGGAGTCATCGACCAACAGCACGTTTTTTCCTGCGAACTCCAACTTTACCGGATTCAATTTCTGGCGCACCGACTTCTTCCGCTCTTTTTGCCCCGGCATAATAAAGGTACGCCCAATATAGCGGTTCTTCATAAAGCCTTCGCGCAGCTTAAGCCCTAGCCGTTCAGCGAGAGCCTGAGCAGCCACTCGACTGGTATCAGGAATAGGAATAACAACATCAATATCGTGATCCGGCCGCAAACGGAGTAGCTTGTCCGCCAATCGCTCACCCATTCTCAGGCGGCACTTATACACCGAAATATTGTCAAGCATGGAGTCTGGCCGGGCGAAATAGACATGTTCAAAAATACACGGCACTAGACTATGCGTCTCGGCGCATTGCCTGAGGTGGAGTTGCCCCGATTTGTCGACGAACAGTGCCTCACCGGGATCCAGATCACGGATCAGCTCAAAGCCTAGACTATCTAAAACCACACTCTCTGAGACCACCGCATATTCCAATCCCCGAGGGCCCTGTCGCTTGCCAAAACACAGCGGCCGAATTCCGAATCTGTCCCTAAATGCAAATAAACCTTGACCGGCAATCAAACCAACCACAGCGTAGGCACCGCTGCAGCGGCGATGAACATGCTCCACTGCTGCGAATACGTCAACGCTCTCGGGGGCTAGTTTTCCGCGCACTTGCAACTCGTGGGCGAATACATTCAGAAGCACCTCGGTATCTGAATCAGTGTTTAGATGGCGTAAATCAGTTTGTCTAATATCTGATCGCAGTGCTCTGGTATTGGTCAGATTTCCGTTGTGCGCAATGCAAATTCCGTAAGGCGAATTGACATACATTGGTTGCGCCATGGCTGGACCAGAACTGCCAGCAGTAGGGTATCGCACATGGCCAATACCGACCTGACCGATCAACCTCATCATATCTCGCCGATGAAAAACATCGCGGGCAAGTCCATTTGACTTGCATTGATAAAACTGACCATTGTCTTCAGTCACAATACCGGCGGCGTCTTGCCCCCGATGCTGAAGCATCGTCAACGCGTCGTATAACTGCAAATTAATATCAGATGTTCCGGAAATTCCAACAACGCCACACATTGATTACATCCATCCCATTAAAATTTTTCTCAGCCACGTCCAGGTTTCAACGCCCCATGCCTCAAACTCTACAAAATAGGGAATCAATACCGATGCAGTCCACCATGGATCTTGCTCTACAGGAACCAGGGTCGGCACCAGTATAACTAGCGCGAGAATGATTAAGCCACCGCGTACCGTTCCAAAAATCAGGCCCAGCAATCGATCGAGACCACCCAGACCGCTAATTTTTATCAGTGCTCCAACAACGTAATTCAGTATCGAACCAACGATAAGGGTCAATACAAACAATCCCACGGATGCAATGGCCAACCGCATGGACGGCAAATCCACAGTGTCGACAAGATATACCGCCACACGTTCGTTAAAAGACATTGTTACAATAAATGCCACAACCCAGAGCGCCATCGACAAGGCCTCTTTGACAAAACCTCGGATAAGACTGATAGCCGCCGATATCCCAAGGATCGCAAGGATCGCATAATCCACGCTCTCAAGTGTCATAACGACCGCCGATTAGCTGGATTGTGACTAGCGAACATAGCGAACCACCTTGCTGGTAGCGGCAAATTGCCGATCAATTGTAATTTTATCTCGCTGTATTGTACGCAGGTCAATTTTCGGCCCGACATAGACCAAATAACGATTTTCTGCGATTTTACTGGTCGGTTGAACAAATGCTTTATGCCCTTTATTACGCAGCCGTAAGAGCGTTTTATTCGCAGTCTCAGCATCGCTGGCTTCACCCACTTGCAATACCCAAATCTTCGGTAGGTTATCACTCTCTAGACCGGACGTTGTGGCTTGGTTAGGCGCCTCTGCGCTGAGATTAGTCGAGCTAAAAAGAGCTTTTACGTCATTAGTTGGCTGCATATCAGTGCTCGAATCAGCAGACAAAAATTGTATGACAGCAATCTCTGGGGGCGCGGGTATACGAGTCCGTTGGTCTATGTTGAGCGATTCGGAGGCACTCATCCAAATAAAATATCCCAACAAAGCCGCAGCGCTGACAACTGCCAGCCCAATCAGCTTTAACTGCACAGAACTAGTCAACTGGCTCTCCAGCAAGGATAATATTTAGAACACAAGCAACCGTATGAAAAGACCCTAAAACCACCACATTGTCACCTTCTGCGGCATCGGCTATCGCCGCAAAAAAAGCCGTCGAAATACTCTCGTAACTGCGCCCGCTTAGATCCCTATTGTACATTACTTGCAGCAACTCATGGGCATCGGCTGCTCTACTGGAGGTATTAATTTCAGCGATATACCACCGATCAACCGCGCTCGACAGCGCGCCGACAATTCCATCCCAATCCTTATCTTTCAGAACCGAAGCAATCGCCAACTGCCGACCCCGCGACTGGCTCAATCGGCTCGCCAATTGCGCCGCAGCCGCAGGATTGTGCGCCACGTCCAGCACCACTCGCACCCCGCGATAGGTCAATTGCTGATAGCGTCCAGTCAGCGTCACCTCGTTCAAAGCTTGCCGACAAAGATCGTCCTCAAGACGCAGTCCAGCGGCTAACAGGGCTTGCACAGCGGTGGCTTTATTGTCGATGAGCAGACCTCGCTCATCGATCGCCGTCAAGGTCATTGGCGTTTCAAAAGATTGATAAAACAGCGTCGCCTGCCCATTCGTTGATTCGGCGTAAAAATCTCGGCCCACCGCATAGATTCTAGCACCGGTTGCTATGATGCTTGCTTGCAGTGGCTCCAGCGTGCCTCGATCACCCCAAATCAGCGGCTTTTGCGGGCGAGCTATAGCCAATTTTTCGATTGCAATTTGCTCAACGGTGTCGCCCAACCACTCTTGATGATCGAGCGCGATATTGGTCACCACCGCGACGTCGGCATCGACGATGTTTACTGCATCTAAGCGTCCACCTAGGCCAACTTCAAGTAGCCTCACATCCAATTGAGCGCGGGCAAATATCCACAGCGCCGCGAGCGTTCCATACTCAAAATAGGTCAGTGTAATCGAACCGCTGCTAAGACTTATTTGCTCGAAAGCGTCAACTAAAACCTCGTCGCATACCGACTGTCCAGCGATCCGAATCCGCTCGTTATAAGCCAAAAAGTGCGGCGACGTGAAAGCACCAACGCTGTACCCATGCGCCAAGAGCATTGCCTCCATACTTGCCACACAAGAGCCCTTACCATTGGTGCCGGCGACTGAAATGGTGAGCGTCTTGTCAGGATTTACCTGGGTGTCAGCGGAACCATGCAACAATCGCTGCATTTTCGCCCACACCTCGGCAACTCGCTCAGTACCCAGATCAATCTCTATGGGGTGCTGGTGCTCAAGCGTTCGCAGCCAACTCGCCAACGATCGTTTAGGCATCGATCGGTTCGGGATGCCCTAGCAATTTCGCCAGCAGACTGGCGACGCGATCGCGCATTTGATGACGGCTAACAATCATATCAATATGCCCATTTTCTAGCAGAAATTCACTTCGCTGGAAACCCTTTGGTAGTTTTTGCCGAATGGTTTGCTCGATAATATTTGGCCCAGCAAATCCAGCGCGAGCAGCTGGCTCGGCGATATTGAGATCACCCAGCATCGCCAGACTGGCTGATACTCCGCCATACACTGGGTCGGTCATCACCGACACATAAGGCACCCCAGCCAAGCGCATTCGCTCGAGCACTGCACTGGTTTTGGCCATTTGCATCAGCGAGATCAAGGCTTCTTGCATGCGAGCCCCACCAGTCGCCGAAAAGCAAATCAGAGGTCGATTAGTGGCTAACGAAGCATTCGCAGCAATGGTGAACTTTTCACCGACGGCGTAGCCCATCGAACCGCCGTGAAATGCAAATTCAAAAGCGCAAGCAACCACAGAAACGCCTTTTATTGTGCCGTCCATCACAACTAAGGCATCTTTTTCTCCAGTCTTTTTTTGCGCCTCGGAAATACGATCTTTGTAGCGCTTAATATCTCGAAATTTAAGTCTGTCAATCGCTTCAATATCAGCGCCCAGCTCCGAACGGCCGTCTGCATCAAGAAAAATATCCAACCGCCGACGCGCGCCGATGCGCATGTGATGCTGACACTTGGGACATACATCCAAGTTTTTTTCTAACTCTGGACGATAGAGCGGTGCTGCACACTTCGGACATTTTTTCCAAAGCCCCTCCGGGACCGAATTTGATCTACTACTGTGAGTCGGGCCAGTGGGCCGAATGCGGTTGAGCCAATTCATAGCGTTTACTCAGCGTCCTTACAAAAACCAGCCGTCAGTTTATCATGGACAAGACATCGATCCTGCCCAGTGGGATCAATTAATTTACTCTTTTTGCGTGGCGAATAAACTTTTCAACCAGCGCTGGATCCTTAACCCCTGGAGCTGATTCAACACCGCCGCTGACATCCACCATATCTGGAAAAACCGAACGTACGGCGAGGGCTACGTTTTCGCAATTCAAACCACCGGCCAGGATCAAGGGGTAATCACGCACCATCGGTAGCCTCGACCAATCAAACGTAGCACCGGTACCACCATACTGCTCGGCGTGCCATGCATCGAATAAAAAACCACCGCTGGGCTGGTATCCGCGGGTCATTTTGGCTGGATCTACACCTTCTCGCATTCGTAAAGCACGAATAAATGGATAGTCAAATTGATGACAAAAGTTGGCTGTTTCATCGCCGTGAAATTGCAATAGATCAGGCGATAGCTGCTCTATCACGCGACTCACCTCGGTCGCATCGGCATTCACCAAGAGCGCCACCATCGCCACATCCGCGCCTACCACAGCCCGTATCGCGCAGGCTTGGTCTAGCGGGACGTACCTTGAACTTTTTTCATAAAGCACCACCCCAAGGGCATCTGCTCCCACGTCTTGTGCCTGTATTGCCTGTTCAGGTGTGGTAATACCACAGATTTTCACTTTGACTGACATCATTACTGCCCTTGCATATCTATCGCCTATGAACTTAATCGATCGGCGTGGCTTGCAACTCGTTAACAAAGAATGGTCCGCGCCGCAGGTTTGGCAAACCATGACCGTCGGGATAATCTACCGCGACTAGATACAGACCTCGAGCTGGTGCCGTAGCTGCACTTTTACGCCGGTCTTTATCGAGCAATAGTTCCTCGATCCAATTGGGGGGACGACGACGAAAGCCAATTTCCAATAGCGCACCAACAATATTTCTAACCATGTGTAACACAAACGCATTGGCACTAATCTCAAAAACAATCAAATCACCAGACTCATATATCCGCGCCTGCGTAACCTGCCTAAATGGTGAATTTGATTGGCAGTTTGCACCGCGAAATGCCGAAAAATCGCGCTCCCCAAACAAGTACTGACAGGCACTCGCCATGGCCTGCGTATCCAACGGATGTTTAATCCAGGTGACCGCGTTGGCGAGAATTGCCGGGCGGTTTTCGGCCCGCGCAATGACGTATCGATAAGTCCTCGATACAGCAGAAAAACGTGCATGAAAACCAGCGCCCACCGAACCCGCCCACGCTAAGCTGATTGCTTGTGGCAGCCGACTATTGACGCCATGTAACCAGTTAGAACTCGAACGACACGCCGGGGTGTCAAAGTGAATAACCTGATGCGTACTGTGAACACCACTATCGGTTCGACCCGCAGCCGCCAAAATCGTCGGCTTGTTGGCAACATAGCTCAACGCGCCCTCCAACTCCTGCTGAACCGTCGGGCTGTGCTTTTGGCGTTGGAAACCACAGTACTGCTGGCCGTCATAGGCAACTATGGCTGCAAATCGGTTAATGCCGTGAGGCAGAGACCCACCGTCGGGAACCAGGGCATTGGTCGAATATACCCATTCAGAAACCACTGGCTCCAACTAAAGAGTATCGAGCAAGGCGCGCGCGCGCTCTAACTCTGCGCCATCGACTTGCTCTACTATTTCTAAAAGCATATCCCGCGCACCGTCGACATTTCCGTCCTCGACGTAGGCTGACACAATGGCAAATTTTACATCTGAGCTGTCGATATTATACAAACCCAAACTACTCTTATCGTCACCATCGGCCTGGTTGACCAAGGTCGACTGAATTTCCAGAAACTTCTCAAAGCCCAACAATTCATCTTTAAGATCCGTCACTGGAGTTTCCTCTTCGACAACTCTAGCAGCGGCATCGGCTGGTTCCTCAGGATCGTCAAAGAGCTTCAACAAACCTAGCTCTTCGGGGTTGACCATAGGCGCTGGAGCTGCGTCCGCAATTTTCGGTGACTG
>CAJIZO010000183.1 GCA_905181995.1 Flavobacteriaceae bacterium TMED48 | reverse complement strand
TCGACCGCCCATACCCCGGCCAACCCGCCGGGACTTCTCAGCATCGGCATACGATTGGTGAGCTTCGGCGCTAATCGCTTGGCAGCGGGCGAGGTGAACAATCCAACGGAGCCCCGATAGTCGTATTCTTCGGTGTCGCCTGGACTGCCGTTGTGATTGTCGGTGGCGCCGATAAAACCCTGCTGAAACGGATTGATGCCGATGTCTTTTTGCATTTTAAGGCCGCTTTTGAGCCCATCGCGGGCCATCGACGTGGGGTGAATACAGCCCAGTGATTCGCCCTCGGCGCAGACCGGAAAAAATTGCTCGAACGCGCATTCCTCGTCTGTGGTGTTGATGCCGAAGGCGCACTCTGAATTGCCCTTGATCTGATAGAGTTCGATCAACGGCTCATAGCGTGCCCGGCGTTGCCAGTCCTCGCGCTGATACGAGTCACCATCAATGGTCTGGCGTCCATAGGCGAGCCCCCAGGTTTTATTTAAGTTGTGCGGAATGGTCAAAAATTCGCAGTCATCAGTACACTCATCTTCCAGCATCTGCCACAGAATCGGCGCGGTGCGGGCATCGAACGCCGAATAGGCGTAGGTACTGGTATGTTGATTGCGAAAGATAACGTTGCGGTGAAGCTTGCCGGTGCCCGCCAGCGGTGGTGAATATTCATAGCCGGCAAAGGCGGTAAACACCCCGGGGCGATTGTATTGCTCGGCCTTGGCCTTGATCAGTTCCCACATCGGCCGACCCTGGTCTATCGCCTGCCGCGCGGTGCACTCGCCATCGATCAATTCACACAAAAAGTCCGGTATCTGCAACGGCCGGTCGACCCCCAAACTCATGGCGGTCATAAAAAACCCCAGCGAGGGATTGTCAAAACCCGCGCAAAACTCACTCACCGCGCGGGGTAAGTCGGTGCCGTTAAAGCACACATCCATCATCCAAAAGGTCTCGGCGTGATCGGTGATGGCGACAAAGTCGAGCGGTCTGGATAACTGCAGCGCCTCGCCCGCCAGCGTGGTCAGCGGTTCGCCTTGGGCAAAGGCGTAGGCTTGATCGAGATCGTTGCGGTTGCCGAACAGGTAACTGTCAAACGACAGTGAACTGTGGACGTGTAAATCGCCAAAATAAAGGTTTTTATCCACATTGGGCGCCTGCAACTGCAGCCCGCGCGGTGGCGGCTGAAAAAATGCAGCTTCGTTCTGCGCCGCCGTCTCGGCGCTCAGTACGGCGAGGTTTTCGTCGGTCAGGGCGATAAAGCCAGAGGTCGCCTGTCGATATTTATAATAGGCCGCGCCGCTTGCAATAACCGCGATCAACAAAACGCCCAAAGTAATTTTTTTCATTGCGCCCCTTTTTATCTTAACTGCCAACGCCCCTATCTTAAATGCCAACACCCTTATTTTAAACACCAACGCCAAAAAACGCGCAGCCTCTGAGAGCCTTGTTGAGGGTATTATAGTGAGTCAATAATCTCGATAAAATATCGCCATGATACTTCTGTAAGCTGTCGAAATGATACGAAATGATAGCGATGGGAGCCACTGCCTAGCGCGCATCAGGGATACTATTAGATGCCAAAGTTAGGGGCCAAAGTTAGGGGTCAAAGTGCAGCGCATCGTCGCTCGCCAGCGGTTGCTTAAACAGTTTCCGATCGGCGCGAAAGTCCTGCGGATTGACCCAGGGCGCGGTATCGCCCTGCCGCGGAAACAAGTGCATCACGCGCTCGATATACCCCGCGGGAAAGCCATCGATCCAATCTCTACTCGGCATGTCCAGCAATCCATCGGGTACCCTCGGCACCACGCTCGATGCGCCCGTCGCCGACATATGATTGAGGGTCCGACAGACCCACTCGGCGATCAAATCGGCGCGCAGCGTCCAGGACGCATTGACATAACCAAAGGTCGAGACCATATTCGGCACATCCGACACCATCAAACCCTTGTAGGTCCAGCGCTTGGAAAAGTCGATCACGGCACCATCGACAGAAAATTGTGCGCCGCCAAACACCACTAACTGTAGGCCGGTCGCCGTGATCACGATATCGGCATCGAGATGATCACCAGATGCTAACTGCACCCCTGTGGCGCTGAAACTATCGATCTGATCGGTGACCACGCTAGCTCGATCACCGCGCAGCGCGGCAAACAAATCGCCATCGGGAATCAGGCATAAGCGCTGATCCCACGGATTGTAAGTGGGGGTAAAGTGCCGGTCGACATCGTATCCATCGCCTAATTCACTGCGTACCTTTGCCAATAACCCGCGTTTAACCCATTGCGGCGCGTGCCTGGTGCTTTTATAGAGGGCCTCTTGAAACAGGGTATTGCGCAGACGCGTCAATCGATACGCCCAGTGTGGCGGTAACAACGCGCGTAAACCGTTGGCAAACCAATCCTCGGAGGGGCGCGATATCAGATAACCGGGCGAGCGCTGAAGCATCACCACCTGCGCTGCGCGTTCGGCCATCACCGGCAACAGGGTGACAGCGGTGGCACCCGAACCAATGATCACTACCTTTTTATCGCTGTAGTCGAGATCCTCCGGCCAAAACTGTGGGTGCACGACCCGACCGCCAAAGCGCTGGATATTTGGCAATTGCGGATCGTGCGCCTGCTGATAGCTGTAATAGCCCGAGCACATGTACAAAAACTTACAACTCAGCGTGCTGTCGTCGCCATCTTGCTGGGTAATTTGAAGCGTCCAACGCGAAGTCTGGCTGCACCAATCCGCCGCCACCAGCGTCTGACCAAAGCGCACCTGTCGATGGACGTCGTATTGATCGGCGGTGTGTCGCACATACTCGAGTATCGATGCGCCATCGGCAATCGCCTTGGCGCCCTCCCAGGGTTTAAAACTGTATCCCAGCGTGTGCATATCGCTGTCCGAGCGAACCCCCGGATAACGAAACAGATCCCAGGTGCCGCCAATCGCTTGCCGACTCTCCAATATCGCGTATGTTTGCTGTGGACACTTTTCGGCGAGATGGCAAGCCGCCCCGACGCCGGACAGTCCTGCACCCACGATAACAACATCCAAATGTTCTGGCTGCATAGACGCCAATGCCTCGAAACCTGGCCCGCGCGCCGACGCTATATGGCGGCGAGCGAGTTGAAAAATCAAACCGCAAGACTACAGGCTGGATCGTGGCAGCGCAAATAACCCCGCACCGCCACCATCCGCAAGGCGCACCCATGGGCGTTTGATCGATGCGCAATTTGGCGATTTTATTTACCAACATATTAATGATTGTATAAACTGACAGTAGGTATAAAATTATGCAAAATAGAGTTAATGAAAAGATCGCGGTGTTTTTACCGTGCTGTAATTAATTGTTTATGTGCCGCGCTATATATCGCACTATATATTGCACTATGCAGCAGTAACGCGCATCTACCACAGCGTTAAAGGTGGTGGGGCATATAATTTAACCGACGCATCATCCATTAGATCGAGATTGAATCGACGTATTATGACGGCACATACACCTTCATCCGACGCCGCAGAGGTCACCGAACTGCACCTAGACGATCAAGGTCTGGTGGCGCTTGACTTGTCGCCCTATCCGAAGCTGCAATTGCTCTATTGCGGTGGTAATCAACTCACCGAATTGGATCTATCCCACACCCCCGAATTACACAAACTCTGGTGCCCTGACAATCTATTGACCGAACTCGACCTGTCGCATACGCCAAACTTATTTTTACTCGGCTGTGACAGCAATCAGATCTGCCAATTGGATCTGGTACATTTGGAGTATTTGGAATATCTGTTTTGCAAATACAACCAACTGAGCACGCTGGATTTAAGCCACAACCCGTTTATGCTCAACGTCGCCTGCGATCACAACCAACTGACCGAGTTAAATGTAACCTGTGCGCTAACGCTGGAAAACCTGTCCTGTAGTAACAATCAATTGGCCTCGTTGGATCTTACCAACAAGCCCAAACTGGAGGGTCTGTTATGCAGTGAAAACCAACTCCAATCGATCGATCTGGCCAACAAACCCAACCTCGCGACGCTGTTGTGCCACGAAAACCAGTTGCGCGAGATCAATCTCCACAACAAAACCCAGATGCGCCAACTGGCCTGCAGCCACAATGCCATCGGTCAGTTAAATTTGTCGAATATGCCGCTACTGCAGCATTTAGCTTGCAACAATAACCGTCTCGAGGGATTAAATTTAACCAATAAGCCGATGTTGCTATCGCTGTATTGCCACGAGAACACGCTGACCGAATTGGATCTTGCCGACCTGTCGAAACTGCGTGAACTCGCTTGCAGTCACAATCAACTGACATCATTGGACCTGTCGGCAACGCCCGAACTGGTATCGCTTTACTGCCACAACAACCGCCTTTTGGCGCTCGACCTGTCATCGACACCGCAGTTAAAAGAGCTCTCGTGCTCGAACAACTTTCTCTCCGAACTCGACCTCTCGAGCACCAGCGATTTGCAAGACATCGATGTTTCGGGCAATCCCCTGGCCAGTCTCGACCTCTCGCAGACGGCGATTTCTAAACAGCTTCATTGACAGGCTCGAGATGGCGCTGCGCGCGTGCACTGCCAACGTCCATAATTAATCGCCGCCATTGATCTCTACAGAACCGCGCAGCCAAGCACGGATGTATTTGTCTTTGTGCTTTGCTAGACTCGGTTAAAAATTTGGAGTCAGCATGGCGCGTGTATTTTTTGCACAACACTTTTTAAAGGACTCGGCACCCAGT
>CAJIZO010000182.1 GCA_905181995.1 Flavobacteriaceae bacterium TMED48 | reverse complement strand
TGGCTGACCCGCCGAGAACCGCGTTTTGTCAGCGCCTATGCCGCTACCGGGCAACTGCCGTTGCGCAATAACCCCGATGGTTTTGGCTCGTTATTAAACGCCATTGTCAGCCAACAACTTAGCGTTGCGTCGGCAGCGGCAATTTGGAAACGGCTGCAGTTAGCCGATCTCGTTGACGCGCAGAGTATTGTTACGGCCGATGACGGTATGCTGCGCTCGGCCGGATTGAGCCGCCAAAAAATTCGCTACGCCCGCGCTCTGGCAGATTCGGGGATTGATTTTGTCGGGCTTCGCGAGTGCGACGACGAGCAGGTGGTCGCTCAGTTGACCGGCGTTTCGGGAATCGGTGTCTGGACGGCCCAAATTTATGCGCTGTTTAGCCTGTCGCGTGCGGATATTTTTGCCGCCGGCGATCTGGCGCTGCAGCAATCAGCGCGCAGTCTGTTTGCGTTGTCCGAGCGCCCAAGTGACGCCGCCTTGCGTGCCATGGCCGAGGCGTGGTCGCCGTGGCGATCGGTTGCGGCGCGCCTGCTATGGTCTTATTATCACGTCATCAAAGACCGCGAGGGCATCGCATAACCCGAGTCAATGTCCAATCGGTGGTCGGCATATGCCGCACCGTATTGTCCTGCTTGGCATGACCAAGCAGGTGACGATCGTCGTAGCGTCAGTGCCCGGTTAACCAATGCCGAAAAGCAATCAATGGAAGCCGTTGATCTATGCAAAAAATGTCGCCAAAGGTATTAGTCACCCGGAAGTTGCCGGCAGCGGTGGAGGCGCGATTGTCCGAGCGCTACGACGTGCGCTTGAACCCTGATGATAGGCCCCTCAAGAGGGCGCAACTGAGCGCAGCAATGGCGCACTATGATGCGCTGGTATCGACCGTTAGCGATAAGCTGGATGCCTCGGTATTGCAGGCTCCGCAGCGGCGTGTGCGGATGATCGCCAACGTCGGCGTCGGTTTTAGCAACATCGACATGGATGCGGCACGGATCGTGAATATCAGCGTATCCAACACACCGGACGTACTGACCGAGGCGACCGCCGACATTGCCCTGCTACTGATTTTGGCATCTACGCGCCGAACGTCGGCGGCAGAAACAAAGCTTCGTCAAGGTCATTGGCGCGGCTTTTCAGTCGTTGATTATCTCGGCAGCAGCGTACAGGGTAAAATCCTTGGCATTATTGGTATGGGCCGGATTGGCCGCGCGACGGCGCGTCGCGCGCATTTTGGCTTGGGTATGCAGGTCGTCTTTTATAGCCGCACGCCGTTCGCCGATCCGACCGAGGAGCTTGGGTATCCGGCACGCCAAGTCGACAGTATCGACGCCCTGATGGCGACCGCTGATGTGGTTTCTGTGCATGTACCCGGCGGCAGAGCAGGGCCACTGATAAGCGCTCGGCACATTGCACAGATGAAACCGAGCGGGTATCTGATCAATACCGCTCGGGGTGACAGCATCGACCAAGATGCGTTAGTCGCGGCCCTGGTGGGGGGGCGAATTGCTGGCGCTGGTCTGGATGTGTATGCTCACGAACCGACGGTGCCAGACGCGCTACTGCAACTCGATAACGTTACGTTGCTCCCGCATATGGGCTCTGCTACAGCAGAAGTTAGAACCGCTATGGGCATGCTCGCGGTGGACAATCTCGACGGTTTTTTTGATGGTTCGGGCCCGGTGAATCAGGTGCTTTAGGCCTCACCGCCTTTTTTACTCGGGCGAAGCAAATCGCTGACGCTCTATATACGTTGAGGTCTTTTTGAATATGCGCTTTTAATTGGATTCTAAAGAAACGGTTTAAGTCCCATACTGCATCTGTTAGGCTCCGCGCGGTTTGTCATTATTCTAACAAAAAGCGCCATTAACTCGCTCGTATCTAACGAAATTTCTTCCCAAAATATTTAACGGCCAGGGAGCGCCTTTTGGATTGTCCTGCCAGCTTTAAAGTTATGCAATTAGCCCGATCGTGAACGGCCTTTCGGGGCGATGGAGGTTGGGCTTTATGTTGGCGCTGGCGGCGGCGGCGATGTGGGGGATTATACCGATCGCACTCAAGGGTATGCTGACGTTGCTAGACCCTATGACTACAACATTCTTTCGCCTGTCATTGTCGGCAGCTATTCTGACACCGATCTTGGTGGTGACTAAGCAGTTACCTAATCGAGTAAAGTATCTGTCTCCGAGGTTGACTCTGCGTTTGGTGGCCACTGGGCTTTTAGTGGCTGGAAACTACGGGTTCTTTTGTTTCGGGCTCGAAAAAACCACACCCGAGGCGGCTGAAGTGATGATTCAAATTGCGCCGATGCTTTTACTGTTGGCTGGCTTATGGATTTTTAAAGAGCCTTTCTCCAAAGCTCAGTGGTGCGGTTTCGGCGGCTTCGTATGCGGTTTATTGTTGTTTTTTAATCACCACTGGGTTGACTTATTTGTCGCACTCAACGCTTACGGTTTGGGTATGCTGCTGGTGGCCATGTCCGGCCTATGTTGGGCTGGGTATGCAATATCGCAAAAGTTTCTCCTCCGAGAGTTTAATCCACAAGAGACCATGCTTGCGTTCTACTGGGTGGGTTCGCTTGCTTTGTTGCCGCTATGCGACTTCTCACCGCTGAGAGAGTTCGGGCTTTGGCAGTTTGCATTATTGCTGTCTTGTGGTGTGATTACATTGCTGGCATACAGTTGCTTTGCCGAGTCACTTGTTCACATCGAAGCGTCCAGAGCCAGCGCGTTGATTGCTCTCAGCCCTCTGTTAACTGTTGCGATCATGCAAGGAATACCTTTGTGGGGGCTACCTGCTGAACCGCTCGGTTGGCTGTCATTGCTCGGCGCCCTGATGGTGGTTGTGGGCTCGATAACGACGGCAATTGCGGTTAAGGCGTCATAGCGCATAACCAGCTACGAACAACTGATATCTTAATCTCTACGGACACTGCAATAGCTATGAGTCCGAATTTGATCAAAAACTACTCTGGTCGGTCTGGATCTCTTCCGAATTAGGCCACTCCTTAACTTAGTTGGGATTTTTTAGCCTTATCAAGTCGCCAGGAGAGGAGTAGCACTGAGATCTGGTTTGGTTAAAATCCTCTAAAGAAGATGGAGGACTACAACCATATTATGCATCGGCTTTCTGACGGATTTGGATGGTCTACCTGACCTTATATGCCTTGATCACAAATGTATCTTTTAGCATATCGATGTCAATAATGTCCATGTTTTGACCTCCGTCACTGATTTGAACCATCTGCCGGATCTTTACTATTGAGCCCTCTCTTGTCCAAATTCCTCTAAACGCTCCGGCGGCCACTGTATCCTTGTCCACCGCTCCTCGCCCTTGGCCGGTAACAAAACCGCTCGCTCGGTCGGCATTATAGGTTAAGTTATAGGTCACATATACCGTGCCATAGACCCCCAATTTTCCTTTGGCACTAATGGTCGTCACTTCGTCGCCTAAATCAACATTAGTTACCATCATGACGGAGTCGGCTTGGCGCTTTTCTAATGTTAGTTTGGATGCATGATTATCGCCAACGGCGGCGTGAGATAAAGCGAGTAACATCATAGCTATTAAAAGTGTCTTCATGGTTATCTCCCAAGGTTGAGATAGTTTATTCAGTTAACAATAGATCATTTATAGATGTTTGTTTATTGCTGGGGCGCGTCTAGCGCAGCGGCTGATGCTGGTTTGCAGACGGCGGTAAAGTCGATAGGTCTGTTTATTCCTAGGGTATGATGTGTAGGATAACGCGGTCTTTTAGTGCGCTTTGCGCGTTAGTTATCTGTTTTTGGGGGAAAAGTAAAATTTAATCAAGTTTGGGCATGTTTTTGCTGCTTAACGGCGTCTTCCAGAGGCCATGCCTCCTGAACCGATCTCAACGATTTTACTTTAGTTTGATGTGCAGGATTTCTAGTACCGTAAGCACTTAGGTATTTGTAATGAGGGTGCGGGTGCCGTCAGAATGCAGATCTTGTGACAGTATTTCATAACGCGTGTCGCAAGGGTGGGATAAAAAGCGTAAACCCAAAATTTCAGCTAAACTCTAGAAACACACGCAAAAAAGAGGTGGGCTTTGCCGAAGACGCTATTAAAGCGATGCATACTAGCATTGGTCGTGGTTTTGGGCATGCTATCAGCCATTTTTTGGGCACCCGACACCTCATTTGACGACATGCGGGTTAAATACGGGTACGGTGCCTCCCAATTTCTGGTGCTGGCAAGTGGCGATAGGCTGCATTATCGCGATCAAGGCGGCAGTGGCGGTGACGTATTAATATTTATCCACGGAACCAGCGCCTCTTTGCATACCTGGGAGCCCTTGATCGAGCGCTTGGGTGATCGGTATCGATTGATTTCTCTAGACCTTCCGGGTCACGGGTTAACTGGCGCCAATGCCGCCAGAGATTACTCGCGAGAGGCCATGGTTTTTGCGATATGGTCGTTGATGGATTATTTAAGCATTACTGCAGCAACACTGGTGGGTAATTCGCTGGGCGGCTCAGTCGCTTGGCGCGCGGCGCTCGATAGGCCTGAAAGGGTGAGGTCATTGGTATTACTGGCGCCATCGGGTGCGCCAAACACAACCGCCGCCAAATCCAATTTAGGCTTTAAGCTATTAGATACGTCGCTCGGGCAGGCAGTATTGAAAAAAATAACGCCCAGGGCGGTCGTTGAGACCTCCTTGCTCCAATCCGTTGTGAGCCCACACATCATCACCGAGGCAATGGTCGACCGCTATTGGGAACTACTGCGTTTAAGCGGTAATCGCCAAGCACTGATCGACTTAGCCAACACACCAAGGGACCCACACGCCTGGGAAAAACTCTCTCGCATTAGTGTTCCCAGTTTGGTTATTTGGGGTGAGGAAGACGGTTTGCTGCCCGCGACAATGGCCGCTACCTTTGACCGTGAAATCAATGACATCCGTTCAGTTATGCTCAAGAATATCGGGCATTTACCAATGGAGGAGGCCGTCAATAACGTGGCAGACCGTATCATTGCCTTTTGTATCGCAAGCGGTTGCTGATGCCGTCTTAGCACTTAGTGTGCTGCCCTGGATCACCGCGGTGCCTTCGCTCTCACACACCAATGTTTGCTGCGCCAACAGTCATGGCCGCTTTGTAGAGGGCACTTGCCGCTTTTGAATGATCAACGCCGTGGGGTGATAACCATTATCGAAGTCATGCCAGCGCCGCCTGCTGGGGCGGGCGTACTTGAGCGAACATGGCGGTCGCTGCTTGCCGAATGATCTGAGTATGCTCTAGCTCTGTGATTTTCGAAGCGGGCTCCGCATCAAGCGTTCCCCCAAGAGTCGCGGCAGTTTTTCAGATAAACGTTTTGCAGGTTGCCCGAGGAGAGCTTGAGGCGGCTCATTGGGGCGCCAAGTGCGGCGCGGGTGCTGTTGGTCGCGTCTATCGAGAACATACCCAGAGCGCGCGTGGCCAATGCGTGCGATATAATTTCGGAGCCACCCACTTGCGGTGTAGGCTTGACTGAGCAAGCAGTGCCGAGGTTGTAAATAGCTTGCCTTGTGCTTGCAAGGCGCCTGCAGGGGCGCTGATCGGTGTTTCGGTTAAAGTGCCAACCTGATAGCATGCCGTGGTTATTTAAATGATCAGCCACTCCCCTATCGCATCTCTATTTACCGTGCCCCTAATCAGTGTTTAATTAGTTATGAATCATATCTAGGGACGTTGGAAACTCGGTCTATTGTTGGCGCTCTCCACAGCCACCATGTGGGGCGTATTGCCGGTTGCCCTAAACGGGGTAATGACCACGCTAGATCCGATCACGGTGACGTTTTTTCGGTTCTCACTGGCTGGCGTGTTGCTCGCGCCTTATTTGTGGGCGAAGGGGCGTCTGGTGGGTTTTACGGCACGGTTATCGCCCCGTTTGAGTGGGCTGCTGTTATTCGCGGGTCTGTTGCTAGCCTGTAACTATGGGCTCTATATCGTTGGCCTCGAAAAGACCGCGGCGGCGGCCGCACAGGTCATGATCCAGTTTGCGCCCATGCTTTTGCTGGTGGCCGGCATCTGGGTGTTTAAAGAGTCCTTCTCACGGTTGAAGTGGCTGGGCGTTGGCGGATTTGTGTCGAGGCGGGGGCTATTCTTTAATCACCATGCCGGTGATCTTTTCGTCACGTTTAATGACTACGGGCTAGGTGTTCGGCGGGCTTAAACCAATCACTTTTTGTGGCGGGGGCCGGGATTCAATGACGTTGGTAGTTTTGTATTGCACAGGGACGCTGTATTTCGGTTAGCGTCCCTGTGCTGTAGATTAAAACACCATCGAGTAGCCAACACTCAAGGACTGGGCGTTTTCGCTGCGATCGCTGTAACTGTGATATATCTCTACGCTACCTTCGGTACCGATTTTGATCGAGCTGCCGACATTGACGTTGATTTCGGACTGATCCTCCATCAGCAGTGCCGGCATAGAGTATTCGCTAAATAATAATTGGGTATTTTTTACCTCAACGTGGAATTCTTTGTCGGCGAAATCTTTGCCCGCAAAGATTTCGGCAAACAACGTCGCTCGCTCGCTCAACGCTCCTTTGGCAATTAACCCCACCCGCAGGATCTGGCGGTCGCGTTTTTGCTCATTCCAACGGTAGTTAGACATTTCACCGCCGCTCTCCGCGTATCCCTTGACCAGTGAGCGGGCGAGCTGAACACCTACAGCAGGGCCAAGTTTCCAGGTGCTGGAAGATAGCAGGTTGAGGCCTGTCAGTATCTCTAGATTGAGCGCGAAACCGTCGGTATCACCGACCGCTGAGACCATTTTAGCCCCCAGTTTGATATCGCGGCGCAAATCGTTAAATGCCAGAACGGCAAGGCCGACTTGAGATTCGATAAAAAGATTGCCCCGTTGCAGTCCCAGCATACCATTGACACCCCAGTGGTCCGCTTCTAATTGGGTGTTGTCTAGGTCCAATTCCTGCTTGCCAAGCGAGGCTGAAAAGCCATAGATCACCGCCTCTGACGCGGCAAAGGTGCGACCGATAAACAGGCTGCTGTTGTCGGTCTCAGCGCTTTCGACGCCACTGACTTCGGCATTGGCGACATGGGTTGCAACAAACAATCGCGGTTTCACCTCGCCCCAGCGCGACTGCCGCAGTTGGCTGGCGGTAATCTGCGCTTGCCCGATGGCGGCGCTGAACCCCAATTCTGGCAGCAACCCGATCTTTCCCGGTGCGGCAACGATGTCGATCAGGTAATCGCCGACGATTTCACTGGTAATCTCTGTCGGATGAAGTGCATCGTTAAACACCAACTTTCGCGGGTCTGGCGCGGCGCCATTGAGCCCGTAAACTGGATGCTCAAAGCAGCCGCCCGAACCGCCGCTGTAGCACATAAACCGCTGGTCTAACCCGTTGAACACACCGTTGGCTATGCCGTAGGCATCGGCATTGGCCATGATAAACTTGAGAGCTCCGTCAAGGTCCACCGGAATCATGTTTGCCGCCAGTGAACTCGTGCTTGTCATGGCCAGCAAAGTATTGAATCCATCCGTCGACGCGGAAATGCTCGCCATGGCTGCCGCGTTATAAAACCCTGCGGCGAACGCTGCCTGTGGGCCCGGTGTCAGGGATAAATCCGGCACGTTGGAGACCATGATGTAGTTTGCCCCCGCCTGATCGAGCGCCATTACCGCAGCGTTAAAATTTCCCACTCTATCACCGATAGCCGCCGGCACAGCTGCGGGTGCAACCGACGCAAAAATTGCATTGAGATCGTTGCCGCCACCGTTAATAAATACCAGCGCGCGGGGGTTTATCTGGTTGGCGAGCTGATCTAAATAGGCGGGGCTGGTGCCGCCGCCAAAAAACGCGGTGTTGATACCTTCACCGTTGATCGAATCCAGTACGTTTTGGGTTTGATAACCGCCGACCGCATAATTAGTGCCGCCTTCGATCGCCGGTAGCAGGTCTAGGCCGAGGAAATCGGCCAGATACTGGGGGCTGATCTGGGCAAATTGGCCACTGCCATCGGTCAGCTGGTTGGTGGCGCGGCGATCGGAGCCGTAGTTACCGGAGTCTAGTAGGCTATCACCAAACACCACCAACTCGCTAAAATAAGACTGCGCCTGCGCGCCCCAAGCCGTGGCTAAGAGTACGCACACCCACAGTTGTTTGCCGAGCCGCCTGCGCGGCCGTTGGCTGGCAGTAATGGATGTCGCTCCTTTGGATATCTCGCATGATGCGTCGCGTAACATAAGGCATTCGCCAATTTTTTATTATTAGAAATAATTCACTCCATCTTCACCATTACGATTAAAGCGTCCTGATGGATCGGCGGCCGCGAACCTTGGCTTGCGCCACCACGTTCAAAACGACCGCCGCCTGCGTCTGGGCATTGACTGGCATGCCGTTACCTCGGGGCCGTCGCTATCGGCGGTTGGCCTTGATTGAGCAGACAATACCGAGTTCACTAAAAGCGCCGGTCTAATAGCGTCAAGGCGTATCCAAGCGCGCCGCGCGATGGTCGGAGTATTAGTTAAAGTACCAATCTGCTAGCATGCCGCCATTGTCGTATTGTCTGTCGAGTTATCAGCCGCATCGCCGCGCCACTTACCGTGCCTTTACAGTGTTTAATTATTTATGGATCATATCTCGGGACGTTGGAAACTCGGTCTGTTATTAGCGCTCTCCACGGCCACCATGTGGGGTGTATTGCCGGTTGCCCTAAAGGGGCTGATGGAGACGCTGGATCCGATCACAGTGACGTTTTTTCGGTTTTCCTTGGCTGGCTTATTGCTCGCGCCCTATCTTTGGGCGACCGGGCGTCTGGTGGGTTTTACGGCGCGGCTATCGCGTCGTTTGAGTGGACTGCTGTTATTCGCGGGTCTGTTGCTCGCCTGTAACTATGGGCTGTATATCATCGGCCTCGAAAAGACCACGCCGGAGGCTGCGCAGGTGATGATCCAGCTTGCGCCGATGCTCTTGCTGGTGGCCGGTATCTGGGTATTTAACGAGTCGTTTTCGCGCTTGCAGTGGCTAGGTGTTGTCGGCTTTTTGTCTGGGCTGGGACTGTTTTTTAATCACCATATGGATGATCTCTTCGTGGCGTTTAATGACTACGGGGTGGGACTGTTGATGGTGATCGTGGCGGCGATGTGTTGGACCGGTTATGCGATTGTGCAAAAGTTCTTGCTGCGCCAATTTACCTCACAGCAGACCATGCTGGTATTTTACGTCATCGGTGCGCTGGTATTTTTGCCGTTCAGCGACTTTTCGCCGATGCTACAACTCAGCCAGTGGCAGTGGCTATTGCTGATCTTTTGTGGCTTTAACACGCTCATCGCCTACGGCTCTTTTGCCGAGGCACTGGTTCATCTAGAGGCCTCTCGCGTCAGTGCTGTCATCGCATTGACACCGCTGTTAACGGTGCTGATCGTGCAATTGATACCGATCGAGGGGATCGTCGCAGAGCCGCTTGGCGCGCTGTCGCTGTTGGGCGCCCTAATGGTGGTTTGCGGCTCGGTAACCGCAGCCACTGCCAAAGGTCAGACCACGGCGGCCGGCGACGATTGAGCACCCGCAAGCACCAACAAAAAGCCATATGGCGGCTGCTTGCGCAGTCCTCTAGCGGCCTTTTGTTGGGGGGTTAAAATAAGCCGGCGACGTCACCCTGCGAGTCGATCCGTATGCTGTTGGCCGCGGGCACGCGCGGTAGGCCGGGCATGGTCATGATGTCGCCGCAGACCACGACGATAAACCCAGCACCTGCGCTCAGGCGCACCTCTCGAATCGCCACCACGTGGTTACTCGGCGCACCCTTGCGGTTGGGGTCGGTTGAAAAACTGTACTGGGTCTTGGCGATACACACCGGAAAATGCCCGTAGCCGTCCGTTTGAAATTTCTTGATCTGGTCGCGAATTTTTTGATCGGCAATGATATTGTCGGCCCGATAAATGCGAGTGGCGACGGTTTTTATTTTATCCCAAATCGGCATATCGTCGGGGTATAGCGGCGCAAAATTGGCCAAGCCGCTGTCGGCGAGCGCCGCCACTTCGCGGGCCAGCTCCTCGGTACCCGCGCCGCCATCGGCCCAGTGCGTGCAGCCTATCGCCTTGACGCCATTGGCCTCGGCGACCTCGGCAATGACTGCGATTTCGTCGTCGGCGTCGTCGGTAAAGCGGTTGATGGCGACGATCACTGGAACGCCAAAGGATTTCACATTTTCGATATGCCGCGCCAGATTGGTACAGCCGCTACGCAGTGCTTCCAAGCCCTCAGTACCGGCGCCGGCGTGCATTTTTAAGGCGCGCACCGTGGCGACGATCACCGCCGCGTCCGGGTGTAAATTGGCCGAGCGACACTTGATGTCAAAAAACTTCTCGGCGCCCAAGTCAGCGCCAAAGCCGGCTTCCGTAACGACGTAGTCGGCCATCTTGAGACTCGCTTTGGTGGCAATCACCGAGTTGCAACCATGGGCAATATTGGCGAACGGCCCGCCGTGGATGATCGCTGGATTGTTTTCTAGCGTCTGCACCAGGTTGGGCGCGAGCGCGTCTTTTAGCAGTACGGTCATCGCGCCGGTGCCGAGAATGTCGATCGCGTGGATCGGCGTTTGTTCGCGCGTGTAGCCGACCACGATACGGTCGAGTCGGGCGTTTAAATCGTCCAGATCGGTGGCCAGGCAAAAGATCGCCATGACCTCAGAGGCGACGGTGATATCGTAACCATCCTGTCGCGGAAAGCCGTTGCCAGGCCCGCCGAGACCACAGCTGATGTTGCGGAGCGCGCGGTCGTTCATGTCGATAACGCGCTTCCAGGCGATGCGCCGGGCGTCGATCTCGAGACTATTGCCCCAGTGGATATGGTTGTCGAGTAGCGCTGACAGCAAGTTGTGAGCAGCGCCTATGGCGTGAAAGTCACCGGTAAAGTGAAGATTGATGTCCTCCATCGGTATGACCTGCGCATAGCCACCGCCGGCGGCTCCGCCCTTCATGCCAAAGCACGGGCCAAGGCTCGGTTCGCGCAGGCACACCAGCGCTTTTTTGCCGATCCGGTTGAGGCCATCGGCAAGTCCCACCGAGGTGGTGGTCTTGCCCTCGCCGGCGGGGGTCGGCGTGATCGCCGTCACCAGAATTAACTTTCCGTCCGGTTGATCCACTAGCGCAGCGATGTGCTGCGGATCAATTTTGGCTTTACTCCGTCCGTACGGGATCAGCGCCGAGTCCGGAATATCTAGTTTACGAGCAATGTCTGCGATCGGCTGAGCGCGGGCGCGGCGAGCTATCTCAATGTCACTCATGCTGTGTTCTCCATAGGGGTCGTCGGTAGGGCAAGGCGATTATATTCTTTTTACAGCAATGCTTCAGACTTGTGGCTATCTTGGTTGGCGCTTGATTTTGGTGTATTTCTGAGACCGTCCGTGGCTGTCTTAAAAACGACGGAACCCATTTCTTAGTGGATTCTGTGGACGGCGGCGGCGGGTAACTGCCGGTCGCAATTGCGCTCTAGTGGAGGACCCTCGATGGTTACACTGCCAACAGTGGATCAGTGAGAGTGGGTTATGAAAACAAGCGCCAAAGTAGTCGTGGTCGGTGGTGGTGTGGTCGGAGTCAGTACCCTCTACCACCTCGCCAAAAAAGGTTGGACCGACGTGGTATTGGTCGAGCGCAAAGAGTTGACCTCGGGTTCGACTTGGCACGCGGCTGGCTTGTTACCACTGTTTAATATGAGTTATTCGGTGGGTAAGTTGCACCAGTATTCGGTCAATTTTTACCACCAATTGGAAAAAGAAACCGGTCAACCAGTTGGCTTTAGCGTGGTGTCGAACATTCGCCTGGCGTGTAATCAGGACCGTCTGGACGAATACCTCTATTACGCGTCAGTGGCTCAAACGGTCGGTGTAGACGTGAAATTTTTGACCCCAGAGCAGGTTGCTCAGGCTTGGCCGATGGCCAATACCGAGGGCTTGATCGGCGCCATCCAACACCCCGATGACGGTTATATTCAATCGGCGGATCTAACGCAGGCGCTGGCCAAGGGTGCGCGCGCGCGCGGCGCGACAATCTATCGCAACACCGCGGTGCTCGATCTCGAGCAACAGCCCGACGACAGTTGGATAGTTAAGACCGACAAGGGCGATATTCACTGCCAGCATGTGGTGTCGTGCACCGGCAATTTTGCGCGCAAAACCGGCGCCATGGTCGGTCTGGATATTCCGGTGATCCCGGTTGAGCACCAGTACATCGTCACCGAGCCGCACCCCGAAGTGCTGGCGCGCAAAGCGCAGGGTCTGCCCGAGCAGGCGGTGTTGCGGGAGTCGGACGCGGGTTATTATCTGCGCGAAGAAAATGGCGGCTTTATCCTCGGCCCCTATGAGGAGGGCGCGCCATGTTGCTACGTCGACGGACCCAGCGATCAGTCTGAATACGAGCTGTTCAATCCCGATCTCGATCGTTTGATGCCGCATATCGAAGCCTGTATGCAGCGTGTTCCAGCGTTTGCCGAGGTCGGTGTGAAAACCGTTTATAACGGGGCAATTGCCTACACGCCGGATGGTAATCCCATCGTTGGGCCAGCCTGGGGGCGTAAAAACTTGTGGCTCAACGAAGGTCACAGTTTTGGCATTACCGCGGCTGGGGGAGCGGGTTGGCAACTGGCCGAGTGGATCGTCGATGGCGAGCCAACGGTCGATATGATGGGCGTCGATCCACGCCGTTTTGGCCCCTATGCGAGTCGCGGTTACCTGCGGGCGAAAAACCAAGAGGCCTACGACCACGTCTTTAAAAACCACTACCCAGATGAGGAGCGCAGTGCCGCCAGACCGCTCAAGACCTCGCCCTGTTACGACCGGATGAAGGCGCTGGGTGCGGTGTTTGGCTCGGTGTATGGCTGGGAGCGGCCGAACTGGTTTGCGCCGGTGGACTATGCGCTGTCGGACGCCGAGCTCGCTAAGGGCGACACGCTGTGGAATAAAAATCACTCGACCGCGCTCGCCGATTGTCGCATCGTTGAAAAGAATTCTTTTCGACGCTCTAATTATTTCGACTTTGTCGGCCGCGAGTGTCGTCACGTGCACGAAAAGGTCGGCGTGCTGGATATGTCGGCGTTTTCCAAGGCCACGGTGACCGGTCACGGTGCCGAGGCGTGGCTCAACAGTATCGTCGCCAATCGGGTGCCGGTAACCGTGGGTCGAATTGGCTTGTGCCACATGCTGTCGAAAAATGGCGGTGTCCGCGCCGAATTCACCATCTACAAGCGCGCCAAAAATAGCTATTACCTGGTCTTTGCCGGTGCTCAGGAGCGCCACGACTGGGACTATTTAACCAAGCTGGCTCCGCGCGATGGTGCGGTTAATTTACAAAAAATCTCTACCCAAATGGGGGTGCTGGTGTTGGCCGGCCCGAGGGCTCGGGAGGTACTGCAAAAGCTCACCGACACCGATCTTGGTAACGACAATTTTAAGTGGCTAACCGGTCAGTCGATCAACGTTGGCTATGCCCAGGCCGAGGCGTTGCGGGTTAATTTTATCGGTGAATTGGGATGGGAATTACACCATCCAATCGAAATGCAAAATTATATTTTTGATCAGTTGATGGCGGCCGGTGCCGAATACGAGATTGCGCCGTTTGGTATTCGCGCCATGGAGAGTATGCGTTTGGAGAAGTCCTATCGGTTGATTCCCCGTGAGATGTCGATCGAGTACTCGGCGCTTGAGTCCGGCCTCGAGCGCTTTGTCAAACTCGACAAAGACTGCGATTTTATCGGCAAGCAGGGGCTGCTGGCATGGCGCGACCGCGATTTTGTCAACTGCTTTGCCACGCTCGAGGTCCACGGCGTAAAAGACGCCGATGCGCGCGGCTCCGAAGGAATTTATAAGGATGGTCTGTTAGTCGGTCGGGCAACATCTGGAGGGTTTGGGTTTCGGACCAATAAATCGTTGGCGTTGAGCTTGGTGCAGGTGCAGCACGGCGCGGTTGGCAGCGAACTAGAGATCGAAATTCTCGGTCAGCGCTATCGCGCCACGGTCATCGATGAGTCGCCGTTTGACGCCGATAACCTGCGTTTACGCAGTTAGTATCAAGACGCGTCGCAGACGAGCAATGGCGTGTCGCGCAAACGTATGCGGCAGGCGTTAAACAGGCATAGACTGCAATCAAACACCGCCTGTTCCGACAGCCCAAAGGCGGATCGCGGGGCGCCCAAAATAGCCGCAGTTGGCCAGGCACAGCGCTGGCCAGATGCACACAGTGTCGCAAGAACTCTAGCGGGTGAAGCACCATGACTGAAACAAGCGGGCGGAGACGAGCAGGGCGAGAGGGTGGCGGGCGCGACGGACGCCGCGCAGCGCGTGCCGCTGCGGTGGTCGAGAGCGCGCCTTTTATCGAGCGCAAGATTCCCTATCTAGAGTACCTCGATGAAGAGAGTTTGCAAATTATCGAGGAAAATGCCGATCTTTTGCTGGAAGAAATTGGCATCGACTTTCTCGATGATCCCGAGGCGCTGGAAATGTGGCAAGCGGCGGGTGCTGACGTCAAGGGCTGTCGAGTACATTTTCCGCGCGGTCTGTGCCGCGCGTTAATTCAGGCAACCGCGCCCCGCGAATACCTACAGCTAGCCCGCAATCCGGCGCGCAGCGTGATGATTGGCGGCAAGCGCACGGTGCTGGTGCCGGCTTACGGCTCGCCCTTCGTGCACGACATCGATCAGGGGCGGCGCTACGCGACCATTGAAGACTTTCAGAATTTTGTAAAACTTGCCTACATGGCGCCCGGATTACACCACTCTGGCGGCACCATTTGCGAGCCGGTCGATCTGCCGGTGAACAAGCGCCATTTCGATATGGTCTACAGCCATTTTAAATACAGCGACAAGCCGCTGATGGGTTCGGTCACCCACCACGAGCGGGCGCAGGATACCGTGGACATGGCCAAGCTGGTATTTGGCGCCGAATTTGTCGACCAAAACTGCGTGCTTACCAGCCTGATTAACGTTAACTCGCCGATGACCTACGACGCCACCATGCTCGGCTCGTTAAAGGTCTATGCGCGCAACAATCAGGCGACGGTGGTGTCGCCGTTTATCTTGGCCGGGGCGATGTCGCCGGTGACCACCGCCGGAACGGTAACCCAAATTCTCGCCGAGGCGCTGGCGGGGATCGCTTTTACTCAACTCTGCCGGCCGGGCGCACCGGTGATTTTTGGCACCTTTGCAGCGGCGGTATCGATGGCCACGGGTGCGCCGACCTTTGGCACGCCCGAACCGAGTCAGGTGATCTATGCGGCGGCGGCGCTAGCGCGACGCCTCGGTGTGCCATTTAGAAGCGGCGGCGGGCTTTGCGGCTCCAAGCTGCCGGATGCGCAGGCCGCCTACGAGTCAGCCAACACCTTGCAGACCAGCGCGCTGGCCGGGGTAAACTTTATGCTTCACACCGCGGGTTGGCTAGAGGGCGGCTTGGCGATGGGTTACGAAAAATTCATTATGGACTGCGATCAGGCGAGCATGATTTCGGTGCTGCTGGGCGGCATGGATATGTCCGAAAACGGCCAGGCGCTGGACGCGGTCCGCGAGGTCGGGCCGGGCAAGCACTATCTCGGTTCGGCGCACACGTTAAAGAACTTTGAAGCGGCTTTTTATCGCTCGACCGTGGCCGACAATAATAGCTATGAGCAGTGGCAGGCAGATGGCTCGCTAGACACCGCGCAACGCGCTAACCGGTTGTGGAAAAAAATGCTCGGCGAATATCAACCGCCGGCGTTAGATGTCGCCGTCGACGAGGCATTGTTGGATTTTATGGCGCGTCGCAAGGGCTCGTTTGCAGATCGCGATTACTAGCATTAGACCACTGGGTGGTTTATTTTAGAGAGTATTATTATGTCCGATGAAGACGATATCGTATTGGCTGAATTGTCCGATGAAGATCTGGTGCTGCAAATGCACGACGATCTATACGACGGTTTAAAAGAAGAAATCGAAGAGGGTACGCAGATCCTTCTCGGTCGCGGTTGGGGTGCCGAGCGAGTGCTCGGGGAGGCGTTGGTCGACGGTATGACCGTGGTCGGCGTGGATTTTCGCGACGGTATTTTGTTCGTGCCCGAGGTGCTGCTGGCAGCCAACTCGATGAAGGGCGGCATGTCGATTTTAAAGCCCCTGCTGGCAGAAACCGGTGCCAAACCGGTCGGTACCATGGTCATCGGAACGGTCAAGGGCGACATTCACGATATCGGCAAGAATTTGGTGGCGATGATGATGGAGGGTGCCGGGTTTGAGGTCATCGACATTGGTATCAACAATGCGGTCGAGGAATACGTCGCCGCGCTCGAGCGTCACCAACCAGATATATTGGGTATGTCGGCGCTGTTGACGACCACCATGCCGTATATGAAAGTGGTGATCGACGCCCTAAAAGACAAGGGCTTGCGGGACCGTTATATCGTCATGGTGGGTGGCGCGCCGCTCAACCAAGAATTTGGCGATGCGGTGGGTGCAGATGCCTACTGTCGGGATGCCGCGGATGCTGCGACCACGGCGATTCGCTTGGTGAGTGAGCGCCGCGAACTGGAAATGATCGCCTGATGAGCGCGCTCCGCGCCGTGGACTTGAGCCCTGCACCGATCTTGGTGATTGCCTGCGGTGCATTGTCTCGCGAAATAGTGCGCTTGCAGCAGTTAAACGAGTGGCGGCACCTGCAGCTTAAATGCCTCGACCCGGCGTTGCACAATCGCCCGCAACTGATCGCCGGTAAATTGCGCGCCGAAATCGCCCGACAGCGCCCCTACTACGCGCATATTTTTGTCGCCTATGCCGATTGCGGTAGCGCGGGCGAGATCGACAAAGTACTCGCCGAAGAGGGCATCGAGCGGTTGCCCGGTGCCCATTGCTACTCGGTATTTGCCGGTGAAGAGCGCTTTCAGCGCATAGCTGATGAAGAATTAGGAACTTTTTTCCTCACCGATTTTTTGGTTCGTCACTTTGAGCGCCTAGTAATTAAAGGCCTTAAAGTCGACCGCTACCCGCAGTTGCGCGACCAGTATTTTGGCCATTATCGACGCTTGGTGTATCTGTCACAGCGTCCTACCGAGAGTTTGTTGGCGCAAGCGCGCGACGCGGCGGCGACCCTCGAGCTTAGTTTTCAACACCGGCCCTGTGGCTATGGTGATTTGCAGTCGGGTCTCGAGTTGCAAGTCTTAAAATTTGCGCAGTCTTAGCCGGACGATCTGGAGTCAATATCGAAATGCAAAAAATCCTCGTTTTCTGGCGCGATATTCCCGCGCAAGTGCTGGTCAAGCGCGGCCGTGATCGCGGCAAGGCGATCCTCAGTCAGCGCTTTCAGGAGGCCATCGATCGCGCTGCAATGCGCGCCGGCAAGGGTGGCAGTGATGAATATCTAGCCGACTGGCGGCGCGAATCGAGCGCCCTCGACGGCGACGGCAGTCCGCAATCCCTCGCCGAGCAAATGGCGTTGGCGATCGAGCGCGAGTACTCCGACAACGACATTAAAATTCTGGTGAAAGCCAAGGGCTTAAAGGCCAGCTAGCGGGGCGCCCTGTCGACGAGGGCGCGCAATGCAATCCATGGAACACGAGTCAATGAACGCAGAACAAAAAAAATCAGCGCTGATCGATCTGATGTCGACCACCAGCTTAGAGTTGACGCCCGGTGGTGCCGCTCAGATTGCCGACTTTAGTCAGATCGTTCGGCGCGGTTGCACCATCTATGTGACCTTTTTGCCCGGCTCGGATTTTGCCGAGACCATGAATACGGTGCGCCGTTTGCAAGCGGAGGGCTATCATCCGGTGCCGCACTTTGCGGCGCGCTCGATCCCCTCGGCCGCCGTTTTAGGCGAAAATCTGGCGGCATTACAGGGCGAGACGGGGATCACTGAGGGGCTCATAATCGGCGGTGGCGTCGATCGACCAGTGGGCGATTTTAGCGCCTCGATCGAGATCCTGCGCACCGGACTGTTTGAAAAATACGGCTTTACCGAGATCGGTCTGGCGGGTCATCCCGAGGGCAGTCCAGATATTTCGGCGGCAGATTGCGCGCAGGCGATTAAAGAAAAGAACGATTATGCGCGGGACACCGATATGCGCCTGTATCTGGCGACTCAGTTTGTGTTTGAAGCGCAACCGGTACTCGATTGGGAAAGGATGATCCGCGAACAGGGCAATCGATTGCCGATACACGTCGGAATTCCCGGCCTTGCAACCATCAAAACCTTGCTTCGGCATGCGCAAAATTGCGGTGTTGGCCCCTCGATGCGCTTTTTAACCCGCAAGCCGATGGATATGTTGCGTCTCGGGTTTAAAGACAGCTTTCTCGGTCGTCATATCAACGCGCCGGATTCTGACCCGAGCCAGTTGATTTGCGATTTACTCGCCGGTATTCACGCCGATTCTGATTGTCTTATCCGCCGCTGTCACCTCTATCCACTGGGGGGATTTAAAAGGACTGCGGCCTGGATGCACCAGGTACAGGATGGTCACTTCGAATTTTCTGGGCGCGGTTTTAATCTTGCCCAGAGTACCTTGAACGACCCGGCGAAGCGCGGGTTGCAGGGCCCGAATTACCTAAAATAACCGGAGTTAGTATGACCATCACGACGATTAATTCTGCCACACGCGAGGTCAAAATAGGCTTCGATCAACCCTTTGTGGTGATTGGTGAGCGTATCAACCCCACCGGGCGCAAGATTTTGGCCGCAGAAATGAAGGCTGGTGACTACAGTCGCGTCGAGTCTGATGCCTTGGCGCAAGTCGCCGCTGGTGCACAGATGCTAGATGTCAACGCGGGTATTCCGCTGGCCGATGAGCCGCGGATCCTGGCCGAGGCGGTGCAGTTGGTGCAGTCTGTGACCGACGTGCCGCTAAGTATCGACTCGTCGATTATCGAGGCGCTCGAGGCAGGTTTGGCGGTCTATCAGGGCAAGGCGTTGGTCAATTCGGTGACCGGCGAAGAAGAGGTGTTGGAGAGGGTATTGCCACTGGTGGCCAAGTATGGCGCTGCAGTGGTGGCGATCTCGAACGATGAGACTGGAATTTCCGAAGACCCAGACGAACGCTTTGCGGTGGCCAAAAAAATCATCGAGCGGGCCGCTGATTATGGCATTCACTACAGCGATGTGGTGGTCGACCCTCTGGTGATGCCGATCGGCGCGATCAATACCGCCGGTCTTCAAGTGATGCATGTGGTGCGACGACTGCGCGAAGAACTCAAGGTCAACACTACCTGTGGCGCATCCAACGTCAGTTTTGGTCTGCCTAACCGCAATGGTATCAACAGCGCATTTCTGACCATGGCGATGGGTGCCGGCATGACCTCTGCGATCACCAGTCCCCTGCATCCGGAGGTTATGGCCGCGGTGCGCGGCGGCGACGTAATGATGGGTAACGACCCCAATTGCAGCCAGTGGATCAAGGCCTATCGCGAGCCACCGGCCGAGGGCCAAGGTCGCGTTCGCGGCGGCCGTAGGCGTCGGGCGTAGCGCGCTCTTGGCGGAGATGGTCAAGGTCGTCTTTACGCCGTCAGGGCGACGCGGTAGCTTCGCGGTCAACACGCCGCTGTTGCACGCGGCGCGGGTTCTTGGCGTCGATATTGACTCTGTGTGCGGTGGTCGCGGCCTTTGCGGGCGCTGTCAAATTACCTGCGCCGAGGGCTCTTTTCCCAAGCATCAAATTGAGTCGACGCGCGCCTCGCTGTCACCATTTTGTGCCACAGAAATAAAATACGGCGAGCGCAAGAGCCCGTTGCTCGACGGTCGCCGGCTCAGTTGTCACACCCTGCTGCTGGACGATGTGGTGATCGATGTGCCGGCGGAAAGTCAGGTGCATCGACAAATCGTGCGCAAGGCGGCAGAGTACCGCGATATTGCCCTCGATCCCGCCACCCGGCTCTACTACGTCGAGGTCGAGGCGGCCGATATGCACGTCCCCAAGGGCGATTTGCAGCGATTGATCGAGGCGCTCGATGAGGGCTGGCAGTTGCCCGATTTACGCTGCGACAGTCGCTTGCTAAAAACCCTACAACCGGCGCTTGCCGAGGGTCATCGAGGTCTCACCGCGGCTGTATCCAAGGCTAAAAACATCATCGCCCTGTGGCCTGGGCTGCGCGAAGTCGCCTACGGCGTTGCCGTGGATGTCGGCTCCACGACCATCGCTGCCGACCTCTGTGATCTGACCAGTGGTGAGGTGCTCGGCAGCGCCAGCGCGATGAATCCGCAGATTCGCTTTGGCGAAGATTTAATGAGTCGCGTGTCCTACGTGATGATGCATCCCGAGGGTGGCGAGGAGATGACGCGGGCGATTCGACAGGCGTTAAATACACTCTTTGCCGAGGTTGTGGCGCAGGTTGGCGGCACGCTCGACGATATTCTGGAAGTGTCGTTGGTGGCCAATCCGATTATGCACCATATTCTGCTCGGCATCAGTCCGGTAGAACTCGGTGGTGCACCCTTTGCACTGGCGACCGACGCTGCCGTGGAGATACCCGCGTGGGAGTTAGAACTGACGATTAACGGCGGCGGGCGGCTGTATATTTTACCCTGTATTGCCGGACACGTGGGCGCGGACACCGCGGGTGTGATCCTCTCCGAGGAGCCCCAGTGTCAGGATCAGATGACGCTGCTGGTCGATGTCGGCACCAACGCCGAGATCGTACTCGGCAATCGCCAGCGATTGCTGGCTTGCTCGAGTCCCACCGGGCCCGCTTTTGAAGGTGCTCAGATCAGCTGCGGTCAACGCGCTGCGGCGGGGGCGGTGGAGCGCGTGCGGATCGATCCACGCAGTCTAGAGCCACGCTTTAGGGTGATTGGTTCACAACTCTGGTCGGATCAGCCGGGCTTTGCTGCATCCCTCGATCAACGCGGGGTGACCGGTATCTGTGGCTCGGGGATTATCGAGGTGGTCGCCGAAATGTATCTTGCCGGTATCGTCAGCGAAGATGGGGTGATCGATGGCGCGTTGCGTGCGCGCTCGGCGAGAATCGTCGCAACCGGCCGCACCTGGTCTTATTTGTTGCACCATCCCGATGATGACGGCGCGCAATTGCTGATCACGCAAAGCGATATCCGTCAGATTCAGCTCGCCAAGGCGGCGCTCTACGCCGGCATCAAACTGCTGATGGACCATATGGGTACGCCGCATATCGAGCGCATTCGGTTGGCGGGTGCCTTTGGTAGCCACATCGACGTAAAGCGCGCCATGGTGCTTGGGCTGATTCCCGACTGCGCGCTCGATCAGGTGTCCTCGGCGGGCAATGCCGCGGGCACCGGGGCGCGGATTGCACTACTTAATCGTGGCTCGCGGGCGTTGATTGAAAGTCTGGTTAAACGGATCGAAAAAATCGAAACCGCGTTGGAGCCAAAATTTCAAGATTACTTTGTCGACGCCATGGCGTTCCCGAATAAGAGCGACGCCTTTCCAAAGCTTTTTTCGGAGGTTGTCAGGCCGCAACCACGCGTTCCAGAGGCGATCTCTGGCACTGGTCGCAAGCGCCGTCGGCGAGTTTAATTCAGGTTTTGTACCCTCGCTTAAAACAACTGCAAAAATAGCTACTCAATCGTTTCGTTCTAAGCATATAATCGCGAAAATAAGGACTTGTTTTTCAGGTATTTTTGGGCCTGCAATAATTATAAAAACAACCAATCCAATGTGAGGCCGCCATGGAGATCGTTGATAAGATTTATGCAACCGAAGCCGATGTCACTCTGCATATCGGTTTTTTGTTGATGCCTGAATATACCCTCAGCACCTTCTCAAATGCGGTATCGGTGTTGCGTATGGCCAACCGCTTAAGCGGTAAAGAACTCTATCGCTACAGCGTTGTTAGTTTTGATGGTCAGCCGGTGGTGTCGAGTTCGGGAGTTGAAATAGTACTCTCCGGTAGTTTGCAGGCGGCGGACGAGATGAACGTTTTAGTCGTCTGCGGTGGCTACAACGTCAAGAACTACTGCGATCGACCGCTGATCGACGCGTTGCGGGCAGTGGCCAAGACCAAAATTCCGCTGGGTGCAATGTGCACCGGCACCTACGTACTGGCGATGGCGGGTCTGCTCGATGGCTATCGCTGTACCATTCACTGGGAGAATATCGCCAGTATGCGCGAGCAATTTCCCAAGCTAAATATCACCTCCAGTTTGTTTGTTATCGATCGAGATCGGTACACCTGTTCTGGCGGTATCAGCTCGATCGATTTAATGCTCAATCTGGTCGCCAGTATTCACGGCCACGAGTTAGTCCAAGAAATTTCCGAACAGTTTACCTGTGATCGGGTGCGCACCGAGCAGGATCCGCAGCGCGCGCCGCTCAAATACCTGATTGGCGCTAGCCAACCGCGCTTGGTCGATGCGGTGGTACTGATGGAGGCAAATATCGAAGAGCCGTTGAGCCTCGATGAGGTGGCTCATTGCGTCGGTATTTCGCGGCGACAGTTGGAGCGCTTGTTCAATCGCTACCTGCACCGCACACCCTCGCGCTATTATTTGGAATTGCGCCTGTCGCGGGCCCGCTTGCTGCTGTTACAGACCTCGATTTCGTTGATCGACGTAGCGATAAGCTGTGGTTTTTCGACCGCTCCGCACTTTAGCAAGTGCTACAGCGATGTGTATGGCAAACCGCCGAGTAACGAACGGCGCTTGCGAGCCTAATATCTGCACACCCAATAAGGCACTGCGCGATCGCCAGGTCGAACTGCGCTATCGATAGCCCAAGCACACCGGCGGCGCACGGCAGAGCGCCGCGCCTAAATTTGCTATTCGGCGCAGCCTGACCGTTAACCACCCGGCCATAAACGCCACTCAATAACCACAGCATAACGCCAGCCATGATTTCATCGTCCGCGGCTGGGGTCAGTTATGGCGCCGGTAAGGGGTTACCGACGCGCGCTTGCGATAGCCGCTGGGCGGTTGTCCAAAGGCGGTGTTAAACGCCCGAGAAAAGTGTGCGGTATCGGCAAAGCCCGATTCCTCGGCGATATCGGTGATCGACCGGTCGGTGTTCTGCAGTAGCCAGTGACCGTAACTAAGACGAATCTTGCGGTAAAATTTTTGCAGACTTTCGCCGGTGTCGGCCAAAAATAGGCGCTCCAGTTGCCGTTTTGAAATATTGATGCGCGCGGCAATTGCCGGCGTGGTCAGCGGTCGACTGAGATTTTGCTCCATCACTAGCAGGGCTTTTTTTGCGTACTTATTTTCTACCTGATAGACCGATATGGGCTGTGGTTGCGGCTGCGGTGCGCTCGCCGGTCGCGGGCTGTCCATAACCAGAATCCGCAGGCTTTTGCGCGCCCAATTTTGACCCAGATGACGCTCGATAATATGCGCTGCAAGATCGGCGGCGACCGCGCCGCCAGCGCAGGTAATGCGATCGCCATCGTCGACGTACAACTGATCGCCCACCGGGGTGACATCGGTGTATCTGTCGGTCAGGTCGCGGTAGTGAAACCAGCTAACGCAGCAGCGTCGATGGGCCATTAATCCGGCCCGGATCATTGCAAACGAGCCGGTACACAGGCCGATGATCGGGGTGTGAGCGCGATCTGCACGCTGCAAATAGTCGATGACGTGGGCGCTGCCGTTGAGGGTTTCTGGCAGCAGACCGCCGACCACCACGATGTAGTCGAATTCTGCGGGGTCGCGATAGGTTTCAAAGGGTTGGATAGCGACTCCGGAACTGGATGTGATGTGATCGGTGGTGGCGCCCATCACGGTCCACTGGCAATGAATCTGCTCGCTGTGATCGCCCTCGTCGGCGGCTAATCGAAGGGCATCGATAAAGGCCGAAAAGGGCAGCAAGGTAAAGCTTGGCATGAGTACAAAACCCACCGACAAACTCGGTGAAGGGCGCGGGGTTTCGATGGTGCTCGGGGGCATAGTCGGGGGCATAGTCGGGAGCCTATTTGAGAGCCTATTTGAGAGCCTGATCGTGGTCTTATTTGAGAGCCTACTTAGCAACCGATTTGCAAGCCTAGTTGCGAGTTTGATTGGGAGCTAGTCGCAGCACCGCCGCACTAATGAGCCACCCATATTGTAGGTTCGACGGCGCTTACAGACAACAGATCGAGGGCAAAGCGCG
>CAJIZO010000181.1 GCA_905181995.1 Flavobacteriaceae bacterium TMED48 | reverse complement strand
CCAGTATCTATATCTAAGCTGGTCTCTGTATCTAAACTGGCCTCTGTATCTAAACTGGCCTCTGTATCTAAACTGTTCTTTATATCTAAACTGGCCTCTGTCTCTAAACTGGCCTCTGTATCTAAACTGGCCTCTGTATCTAAACTGGTCTTTATATCTAAACTGGCCTCTGTCTCTAAACTAGTCTCTGTATCTGAACTAGAGTCGGCATCTGAGCTGGGGCCTAGTGACGATAAAGACGCGATATAAGCCACTAGGCTGTCGAGCTGTTCGCCACTCAGCGCATAGGCCACCATCACCGCCGGATAGCCTGCAACAATTTTGGCGGCCGGATTGACGATCGATTCAACGAGGTAGGCATCATCAACCACAACTTGGCTGCCATCGGCTAGATTTTCAGAACTACCGTAGAGGTCTAACCAGCCGGGCCCAAGAGCGGCTGAACCATCGACACTATGGCAGGCCAGACAGCCGCGACTGGACGCCAGACGTTGACCTTGGGCGACAATGCCCTCGACGGTACCGCCGGTGAGTACCTCGGCAAAGGTCTTTTGCGACGACAACCATGCCTGATAGGTGGCGAGCTCATCGACAACGATCTGACCGCGCATATTGTAGTGGCCAATACCACAGTACTCGGCACAGGCGATATCAAAGGTGCCAAGCACCGTCGGGGTAAACCAAAAATACGTCACCTGTCCCGGAATCAGGTCCATCTTGGCGCGAAAATCGGGCACATAAAAATCGTGTAGTACGTCTTTTGACCTTAGATTGACCTTTACGGGTTGATCGATAGGCAGGTGCATCTGACTGCCTGCGACGAGAATGTCGTCCTGCCCTGCAGGGTCGTCGGGGTCGATACCAAAGGTATTTTTATCGTTCATATGGCCGATACTGGTACGGCCAAATTCGTCGTCTTCGCCGGGCAGTCGATAGCTCCAGCGCCACTGCTCGCCCACCGCCTCAAACTCACTGGCGTCTTTTGGCACGTGCACAAAGTCGCTGTACACCACCAACCCAGGCGCCAGAAGAATGACTATCCCTAAGGTGGTAATGGCGATCAACCACCACTCAAGTTTTTTGTTGTCGCGTTGGTATTCAGATCGGCGACCGGGCACTGCTCGGTATCGATACACGCAGTAGGCCATGAAACCTACGATGGCGACAAAAAAGATACCCGTGATCAAAAATGTCATGGCAATAGTGGTATCGATAGACTGCCAATTCGATGCCAGAGGCGTTGCCTGCCAGGGACTCAGGAAGTGAAAAAGAACCGACGCAATAACAATAACGAGTAAGATAACTGCAAACGTCATACCTATTCGACCCCAATCATCAAGGGCGAGCGGCTGGCAACTTCGCTTTGCCCAAAAGACACAAGTGCTACTTTTGGCCATGCCATTATCGACGTATTGCCGCGGCCATCCTTAGCCAAAACTACCATTCGCTGAAATGTAACTTACCACCTGCTTTCGGTTAGCCTAATCACTTAGCCGTCATCGGCATGTAGGTAGGTTTAGCTAATCTGTAGCCTATCTCCCGCTTTTTTTCGGGTAAATAGGTACTCATACCTATATTGATGATTCCACAGCGCATATTTTAGATTGAGTACGTCCACCCAACAGAGGCAAAAGCCACCTAGAACCGTCATCCAGCGGCAAGATTGTCGGCTGGTAGCGACCGCGTTGGGCTATACCACTCAGGAACCGTGCTTACTATTTAGTTTAAACATAAAGAAATTATGCAGAAAAGCATTGCCTCATCGATGCGCTTTTTTTAGGATGCGTGTATCTGTTTATAATTGGGACGGCGCCGTGCAAAAAACTATAAAAATAATTCTGCTAATGCTGGGGGCGTCGACCAGTCAACTCACCTATTCGGCGGATGACGAGTCCTTAGCGCCGACCTTCTTGGCGCGCGGTACTGGGGCCGTTTATACTCTGGTGGTCGCAGCTGGCAATCCGCAGGCTTATAGTGCGTACCTCAAACGCAATACCGAAATGTTTGAGTCGCAGGGGATGGAGGCCGCTGGAATTTGCGTGACGCATACCGGTCATGATTACACTGGGCAAATGTTTGTTTGGGGCATATACGACTCGGTGCAGAGTGCCATGGAGGAAACATCAAGTTTCGACCACAGTAACACGACGAGAAAGTTACGGTCGCTGCGCGACGCTAAATATACCTCTCTGTTTAGGTCTTTGAAAACGGTTAATTTGGTACCCGGCTTTGAACGCTTGATGCGACTGCGGGTTAAACCGCAAGATCTTGACGCCTTGGTTTTGGCAGCCTACCAATTCGAAGCCGAAGCGCAGTCAGCGGGAAGCAAGATACAGGTAGGCTTATTTGCTCCGATTGGCAGCGGCGCCGATGAAACGGGCATGATTCATATGCGCCTGATGGCCGCTAATGCCTCTGACCTTGGCGCAGCGCACGATACGCTCTACGCAAACCCGATCGAGGCCGACAGTGGTTATGGCAAAATCATACGCATCGCCGAGATCGTGACCGACAACTTAGAAATCTGTGAGCAGGTTTACCTCGCGAAATAACCAGTACCCCCCAGGGATCTAGCGCGTTGGGTTTTACCATAATCCAGCGGCGCGGAGACTATCGGGCGATACTCGACCCATCGATTAAACAGCCAGTTCCACCCCGAAGGTTATAAAGTCTACAATCCAATATTCATGGTCTATACTTTTGATAGGTTTTGTTGATAGGTTTGGTACGCTGAGTACCGCGCCGTCATCAGGGAGCCATAATGAATACCCCAACCAAGCTAAATAAACCCCTGCTAATACTGTCGATGAGTACGCTGTTGGGCATTGCTGCGTGCAGTGCATTAAATACCAGTCGGGTCGACCATCGATTCGACGACGCACTGCTTTTTTACGCGTCGTTTGATACCGCGACCACGGCCGATTTTGCCCGTGGTGATCCGCGCCTGTACAGCGCGCCATCGCGCAAGCAACTGAACGCCGCCGCAAGCAGCTTGCAATTCGCACCCGCTGTTAGCATCGCCCTCGATCAGGGCAAATATGGCGGTGCGCTTGAATTTAACAACAATCTGGTGCCGGTGGTGTTTTATAAAGCCGCCAACAATGTCAATTTTAAACCTCAAAACTGGAGCGGTACCATCGCTTTTTGGCTAAAGATAGACCCAGACCAAGACCTCAGCAAAAACTACGTTGACCCCATACAGATCACCGAAACCAGCCACAGAAACGCGGCGATCTGGACAGATTTCACCCCCACCAATAACAAACGGATGTTTCGACTCGGTGTCGCCGGCGACGAGGCATCTTGGACAAGCAGCGACAAAGACATTGCCACCAAGGGCTTTTATCACCGAGTGAGGGGCATTTTAGACCCACCTTTTAGCGGCGATCGCTGGACCCACGTGGCCATTACCCACGACCAATTGGGCAGTGGCAATGCCAGCGCCAACCTCTACCTCGATGGCCAAAGGGTCATCACCCACCAGCCGATAAAAGACCCATTTACCTGGCAACACAACAACGCCAATATTTACTTGGGTTTAAGATATTCGGGCTTTATCGATGAGCTATTAATTTTTGATCGGCCATTCACTGCGGCTGAAATAACCCAGTTACAAAATGTACCAAGACCCGCAATCGTCGCGCCCTAGCGCCACACCAACCACCGGGGGAATACGCCCAATGCAGACCAAGGCGAAGCCATGCGCCAAGCGCGGACCGGCAGAAACCACCGTATCTGCATAGCCTATGGCCACTAATCCTTCGCCCCTGTTCCTTAACTACTTATTCTTCGCCCTAATCTTTTGGCCGTCGAGTCCGTGAGGGAGTCGCGGCGATAGCCATCCATTAATCCACCGGCTTGCCGCGCAGCGATTTAATTTTGCCGCGCCGTGTTTTACTGTCCATGCGCTTTTTTTGCGCATTTTTCGACGGCTTGGTCGGCCGTCGTTTTTTACGCTCCACGGTCACACCCGCGATGAGTTCGCACAGCCGCTGCAGCGCGCTGCTGCGGTTTTTCTCTTGAGTGCGAAACTGCTGCGCTTTAATAATCACGATACCGTCTTTATTAACGCGCTGATCGCTCAGCGCGAGCAAACGTTGCTTGTACACGTCGGCCAGCGACGAGGCGTTGACATCAAAGCGCAGATGAATGGCCGAAGACACCTTGTTAACATTTTGCCCACCCGCGCCCTGCGCGCGAATCGCCGAGAATATAATCTCGTCTTCGCCAATACTGCAGTGCGGGTTGATATAGATCATAACAATAGGTTCATGGCATTGATTGAACGCCAATTATAGCAAATCCTCCGCGCTGTCCGATCAAACCGCCCGAGCTAATTGATGGCTTGGCAGCCTAAGGCGTGAACCGAGAAAGAAGACACATTTCGAAAGATGATGACCTGAGTAACTTTAAATAGAGCTTTTAGAGTTTAAGATCAATCGAATCTCAGCGTTAAAAACCCACAAAAACCGCTAACCAATAGTTCCCACGACACTTTAATAACAACACGCCGAAAAGGGTTTTGCTTCTAAAATGCTGTATTTGTCTGTCATCAATGTCCTTTCGCGCTCACCCCAGTGTTGCGGGGTAATCGCAAGCCTATATGGCCTGATAGTTTGCCCGGCACACCCACAATCGCGCGCCTTAATACTTCGATCAATGGGCCCATGGCTGAGGGGCTGACTAGATTTTGACCCAAAGCGTCTGCACTGACGGATCGACGCGCTCGGTTTAAGCCATTGCTCCACCGCTGGGCCTTGCATCGACAATCCATGCTTAGATATGCGTTGTCGCTAGGGGATTTCTATCGCCAGTGCCGTCGCCTCGCCACCCCCGATACACAGGCTGGCAATGCCGCGTTTGAGGTTTTTTTGGCGTAACGCATGTACCAATGTCACCAGTATTCGCGCGCCGCTAGCGCCGATTGGGTGTCCCAGTGCGCAGGCACCACCGTGTATGTTCATGCGCGCAGGGTCGATGTGTAAATCGTGCATCGCCGCCATGGTAACCACGGCAAAGGCCTCGTTGATTTCCCATAGATCGACATCGTCTACCGACCAACCCACGCGATCGAGGGTTTTTTTAATCGCCGCAACCGGTGCGGTCGCAAACCACGCCGGTTCATGGGCTGCGTCATCGTAGCCGCGGATCAGAGCGAGCGGTTGCAAGCCTAACGCCTCGGCCCGATCGGCCATCATCAGGGTCACGGCTGCGGCACCGTCGGAAATAGAGCTCGAATTGGCCGCCGTGACCGTGCCACCCCGTCGAAATGCCGGCTTTAAATGGGGTATTTTTTCTATGCGGGCGCGTCCTGGTTGCTCATCGGTGTCAACGCAGACCTCACCGGCGCGCGAAGCAAACCTCACGGGTGCGATTTCATCGCTAAAAGAGCCCTCGGCAATCGCAAAATTCGCCCGCCTCAGCGATTCAATCGCATACTCGTCTTGCTGCTGGCGGGTAAAACCATAACGATCGGCGCAGTTCTCCGCAAAGCTGCCCATGGCGGTGGCTTGATAGGCATCGCGAAGTCCATCGTACTCCATATGATCGAGCATCGGCGCCTCGCCAAAGCGGTATCCCTGGCGTGCTTGGGGCAGCAGGTAAGGCGCACGACTCATACTTTCCATACCGCCTGCGATGGCAGTTTGAGTCTGTCCAGCACGCAAACTATTGCAACCCAGCATCACCGCTTTCATACCCGAACCACAGACTTTTTGAATGGTTGAACAACTCGTTGCCTGGCTCAAATTAGCCGCCAACGCCGCCTGTCGTGCAGGCGCTTGGCCGACACCTGCGGTCAAGACGCAACCCATCAAAAGCTCGTCGATGGCATCGTCTGACAGCCCTGCTTTGGCCACCACCGAGCGAATTGCAGTGGCTGCGAGATCGGTCGCAGCCACCGTCGATAAAGCTCCCAACATACCGCCCATGGGCGTGCGCGACGCCGACAAAATTGCTACGGGACCAGACATAAATATTCCTCAATTAACCGTATAAAAACATAGGCCGCATTGCTTGCGACGTGACTGCATAATCCCGCACAGCGTTTAGAATTCACTAACGATGAAGTCAACGCCCGCTAATGCGTTAAATACCGCCGTGACTATTCACCGACCTATAGTAACGAGGGCCAGTCGGCACTTGCAATCGCATGGATTAAATTTTTTACTGCTGTGGTGGGCACCAATGACGGTTTACGGGCGCGGAAACGACTCTTGCGAGCGGGCGACTGCGGGCGGGGTTATTGGTTTATGGTTTATGGTTTATGGTTTATGGTTTATGGTTTAGGGCTTAGGGCTTAGGGCTTAGGGCTTAGGGTTTAGAGCTCAGGGCTAAAAAAACCCGCATGTGGCGACACCGGTGCTATCGCCATATCACTAAAAGCGCAGTCGCAAAATACCTGTGATTTGGCCGGTGATTGCAATGCCGGATCGCTCTTGCCCTGCGGACACGCAATACCGTAGACAAGAGCGTCATCATGGATCGACCTCCTCAAAAGCAGCTTCGGACACGCCTCTATCAACCTCCGGTAACGCTAATGTTATCGCTCAAATATTAAAAACTGGGTGTTAGGAACGCGGCTGCGCCAGTCGATAGGCCGCATAAGCCCCCACCAATCCACAGCTAGCCAATGCCAGATAATAGATCTTATAACCGAGTCCATTCGGGTACTGCTCTATCAGCGATGCGCTTAACAGCGGCAGGTACATCTCGGGAAAGTACCCAATCATTGAAATAACACCAATCGCCAGTCCTTTGATATGGTTGGGCACGTTACAGCCTTCGAGGGTCGCCCAGTAAAGGCCTCGAACCGCATAAGTTAACAAACCAATCATTAATACAATCGCCAGCATCGCCGCCGTCGCCGCCGTGGTGGGTAAAAAGGCCATCGCAGCCAGCGCCAGAGAGGCGAGCACCAGCAGTAGCGACAAGACTTTTTCGGGGTTGATCAAGTCACCAATAAACCCCGCCGCTATACCGCCAATAGGTCGCATCCATAGCTTGGCCAAGGTGATGGTGCCAACCATGACCGCCGTCAGCCCAAAGTGTTGTTGTAGGTATGCCGAAAAAGAATAGGTGGCATAGAACAACTGATAACCACAGACAATACAGATGGCGCACAACCAGATTTCGCGGCGCCTAAGCACCACCCTGAGGTCGCTGATAAAGGCATTTTTAGACGCCTTTTGATCGCCCGCCTCGGCCTCTTTAACGTCATCGACAAACCTGTACACCAGCGGCGACAAAACCAATAACACCGCCACATAAAAATAAATAACCTGCCTCAGCGCGATGCTCGTGGAACCGCCATCTCGCCCCATAAAGTAGGCAAACAGTCCAACAGCCACGGTCGCCAACAGCGCCTCAACAAGACCGCGGCCGCCGTCGAGAATGCCAAAAAATTGTCCCCGCTGGTCGTTGTTTGCCAGCATCGCCACCAATTTAATGTGTGCCGCCCAAAAGGTTAGGCCGGTCGCCAGACCCCAGCCTGCATAGATAACTCGCAGCGCAGCATAGGACGGCATGGTCGAAAACCAAAGGCCTAGCGCAGCCGTTGCAAACAGCGAGTAGGCGAGTAATTTACGCGACGAAAAGCGATCTGCCAGCCAGCCACTGGGGATATAGGTGAGCATAAAAATCAGGCCAAGAAGCGAACTGCAATAGCGCAACTGCGTCTGACTGATGTTAAAGGCGTCGAGTATCGACAATTCAAAATTTTGCCGCAAGTAGAGCAGTGGGTAAATGGCCCCTGCCGCGATGACAATCAGGGCGAGCTGTTGATAACGGCGAAAAGCCGCCGATCGAGACGATAGCAGCATATAAGATCCTGTTATTTAATCTGGCCGTTATATCCTAACCGTTCGCTCGCCAAAAATCTGTCGGCGGCGGTGATCGATTCTCTGAGGTAGGCGCATTGGCACACCGCCACTGAGCCGAGGGCGGTGATGCGTTTTTGCTTCCGACTATGGTAAGGCATAGTCCTCGGTGGGCAAACCACAACCGCCATCGACGCGCACAGGATGGTTAGTTGTTTAATGGACAACTCAATGTCGAGACCCGCAGTTCTGAGCCATCGCTGTATCGGCACAAAGAGCCGTCAATGGCGTTTTCGCGTGCTTTAAAATAAGCCCCATAGAGCGCACGATTAGCATCCCAATCGGCATTCACACTGATATAGCTCTGATCTGATGCGCGGTCGGTGCGCCTCGAACCGCGGTGTGGGTAGCGCGCGACCAATACGCCATTTTTCCAAGAACCCGCTTCTACGCTCCCGTCGGTGTAGCGTCGCTCGCCGTACCCAGAAATATCCCCGCCGTCAAAACTACCAACATGAAAGCTCTTGTCGCGCCAAGTAAAGCGCCCTTGCCCCGATCGCAGGTTCCAAACAAAATCACCTTCGTACACGTCACCATTCGCAAACGCCATGCGCCCACTACCGTTGCAGTAGTCATCGACAAAATCGCCCACGTAAACATCGCCGTTCGCCCAGGTATAGCGGCCGTTGCCATTGCGAGAGCCGTTCTTGTATTGGCCAAAATAGTTATCGCCCACGCGCCGAGACCCTGCCATCCACGTCGCTTGTCCGATGCCATGGCGCCGGTAATTTAAAATTTCGCCCTGATAAATCTCGCCGTCGGCAAATTCTATAATGCCTTGGTTAATGCTGCCGCTGGTCCAGTCACCGGTATAGATGGTGCCATCATCCTGGGTGTATTTACCAATGCCATGGGGTTTACCTTCGTCCGTGAAGCCCTCATAACCGCTGCCGTCGGCGTAGGTTTCTGCGACCCAACCGGGGACAATTTGCTGACGCAATCGCTCGGCCTGCTGCTGCTTTTGGGTCTCGGCGTTGAGTCTTTCTTGTTCGAGCGCCGCCAATCTCTGCGCTTGCTGGTCTTTATCGTCGGCGGCTTTCGCCATGCGTAACTTAATATCACGGGTATTGCTGAGCGCGATATTTCTTTGCGCCTGTAGGTTGGCAATCTCCTCTCGCAGAGCCTCTTTTTCCAGCATTTCATCGCGCACAAGGCCAACCATGGCCAACAGCGCCAGGCCTATAACAATAGCGATGATAGCTTTAGCGCTCGGGCGATACGGCGTGGCTGCCTCTAACTGCCCATCGTCCAGGTGTTCTTGGTCGGTTGCAGCACCGTCTTGTTGCATCGATTCCCTTTCCTGCGCCATTTAATTTTTAACCTTTGTGAACAGCCTTTAACCATTAGGGATAATGCGGCAAACCAAAACCAACTGCAAATCTTGGCAGCATAACCCGGCCTCTATAGACAGGCCGCACTGCGCTCGCCTGTGACTCGATGATACCGGCACCACCCTCAAACGCTAGATTGATAGGCCTCGCCGGTCGATTGCTCCGCCCAACGCCTTTTACCACCCAGCCAGTTACGCTGCTCATATGCCCTGTCGGTTCGATGGGTTGTGCTAGCCGATTGCATGATGATAGCCATTTTTAGCTGATAGCTATTGATTAGACGACGCACCTGTCTCAAAGTTAACCACCCAAGTCGCTTTGGGTATTGCGTCAATACCACCTTATGGGCGCGCGTTCATTTTTAATCGACAGAAAATCCCACCAATACGGACAAGGAACACAGATGCAAACAAATAACCGCTTGAAAGATCATGGTGCCGACATGTTGTCGAAAGCAAACAGCTCCGATGAGCAAAAATTTGGTGATTTTTATCTCTCTCGATTACTGGGCTTCAACATCACTTACAAAGACGCATTATGCGTGGTGAAGTTTACCGCCATTCCAACAATGTTTAACCCACAAGGGTCATTGCATGGAGGAATTATTGCGACGGCAATGGATATATCGATGGGACATCTACTGCATAAAACAATCGGATCCGGTGCAACATTAGAGATGAATATAAAATATCTGCTGCCCATAACAGGCGGTAGCATTACCTGCGAGGGCAGTTATTTAAGGCAAGGTAAATCGATCAGTTTTCTGCAATCCCACCTGTATGACGAGGGCGGCAAAATCGCAGCGTATGCCAGTGCAACATGGAAACCCACATCAAGTCATTGATACTTGCCTCTCTAGAGCGCCAACGGATCAGAATTGTATGCCGGGGGTGTTGCAACTGAAAATCCGGAGTATAGGTGCGACAATACATCGCGTCGTACACAAATGCGCAACCGTCCGCCCTTTGCGCCCGCCCAACAAACGCATTACCGAGGCGACTGCGCGCAATAACGGTAAGTTATGAGTAATTAGCCTTGGGCAATGACAGTGTAAGTGCAATCAACATAAGTGCAACAAGTGTGAGTGCAATGAGAGAGCACGGCAATGTCAGATAGTTTAACGATACGCAATAAAAAGTACCCATTCTTGGCATTTTATATGACCTAACCAATGGGCAGAGCGCGATGTTCCGCAAACGCGGCGTGTTAGTGTTTTCTCCAGGCGCCCATCTTAAGCGAGACGGCTATCATTAAACCGAAGAGGATCATGGCGACCGCCGACGAATAAAACACACCCGACAAGCCGCTTGAAAAGTAATTTACCGCCACCCATCCACCCAAAATCGCCACCACAAAGCGTAAAATTGTAGCGATAACCGGCCATTTCATTGCATTGGCGCCTTGTGATGCCAGATACAGGGATAAACCCAGCCCTTGAAAAGTAAAGCAGAGCCCGACGATCTCGATGTATTGTTTGGCGACTAGATAGGTAGCGCTGTCTGCTGTGAATAGCGTAATCCAGTGATGCGAGGTGAGCACGAGCGTCAGGCCAATCATGCCTGATCCAAGCCCCGTCACACAGCCACCCAGCCACCCTATACTCTCAGCTCTCGCTATTTTTTTCGCGCCAACATGAATTCCAACCAGCGTTGACATCGCCGTGCCAACGCTAAAAATTAACGGGATCATCAAAAATTCAATCCTCGCGCCTAAGCCATAACCTGCAAGCGCCGCATCGCCAAACTGCCCAACAAGCCCAGTCAGTAAAATTATTGTCCCAACGTTAAAGACCGGAGCCAAAAATGCCGGTAAGGCTACGTTAAAAATGTCGTTAAATAACGCTTTTTCAAACAACAACTGCGACAACTTTAATTGTACTCTCGCCGATTGATGCGATAGTTTTACAAAACTGACCAGCGACACGAAGGCACCATTGGCGATCACCGACAGTGGCGCGCCCACTAAACCCAGCTTAGGCAGACCAAACCATCCAAGTATTAAACCGCCAGCCAAGGTGACCTGAATTCCCGAGCCTATGATCATGGTCATGGCTGGAAAACGCATACTGCCCATTCCTCTCAGCGCCGCGCTCAAGGTGCCCGACAACCAGATGAGAATAGCGCCAGATAGAAAGGTCACGCAGTAAGACATTGCCTCTACCAGCACTAATCCATGGCCCCCCATCGCCACAAGCAATACCTTTCCCAGACCTAAAAACGCCAAAAGAAAAACAACTCCTGCGCCTAGGGCTATTACCAATGCATGCCACAGCAACCGTTCAGCCCTCAGTGTATCTCCGCTGCCAAGGCTTCTTGCGATAGCGGACGCGACTGCGCCACCCAGCGTACCAAAGGCCATTTGTTGCGTCAGCATGATGATTGGAAACGCGAGAGCGACGGCGGCTAACTCGGCGGTTCCAAGTTGACTAATAAACCAAACCTCTGCCAGAACGACAACCGCTTGAATAAAAAACGCCAAAGTATTCGGCGCCGACATTCGCAATAACAAAGGCCACAACGGACCGCTTAACAAAGCTTTTTCACGAGGGTTCATTGTTTCTTTGTCGCGGTTGAGTCGCGGTTAAAAGTTCGCATAGTGGTTAATAGCGCCGGCCGAGGTAATGCTTTAAGCAATACTCTGCAAGCTTAAAATAGCCGTGGAAAGCC
>CAJIZO010000180.1 GCA_905181995.1 Flavobacteriaceae bacterium TMED48 | reverse complement strand
CTATTGAGACTATTGAGACTATTGAGACTATTGAGACTATATTGAGGCTATTAAGACTATATTGAGGCTACTAAGACTGTTGTGACTTAATTTGAGGCTATTTGAGGGCTCTAAATAAAGCTGTGAGATGGTGCCCAGGGGCGGAATCGAACCACCGACACGAGGATTTTCAGTCCACTGCTCTACCAACTGAGCTACCTGGGCATTTTTCTGGGTGCTGCGCTTGCTGTCTGGCTGTTACTTTTCTGGCTGTTGCTTTGTTCGCGCACCGGCGTTAATGGTGTTACCGCGAAAGGCGCGTATTAAAGCGTCTAGGTGCGTTTTCGTCAAGAGTTATTCGGTTTCGGGAATGTATCCCTGGGCGCTGTCGAACTCTTCGCCATCGAAGTACTTATCGCGCTGCTCAGCCAAGTAGGTGCGCGCGGTCAAATCCATCATATTCAGGCGCATTTCGTTTATCAAGGTGGTTTGGTGGGTCATCCACTCGCCCCATGCCTGCTGCGACACCTCGTTGAAGATCGCCTCGCCCTTAGGTCCGGGGAAGGGCGGCGTGGCGAGACCGGGAAGTTCAGCCTTGTACTTGCGGCAGAGCACTGTGCGCGCCATAAAATACCTCGTTGGATGGTTTGATTCAGGCGACAGTTTAACATTTGATCGCCGGTATGCGAGTCACTGACGATCAAATAATGCCACCACTGGTGCCGGCATACCCAATTTTTCAGGGTTGTCGGGGTCGTACCAGCGGTGATCTTGGCCGTCGCGAACGCCATGTGGCTGTTCGAGTTGCGCCTCTATGCGAACCGCTCGGTAGTCGAGATGAAAGTGGCTAAAGGTGTGGCGCGCGACTGGCAGTACCTCGGTCGCGGTGGCGTCGACGCCCAAGTTGGCGCAGGTCTCGTCGATCAACTCTGGGCTGGCGCATTGCGGAAAGACCCAGAGCCCACCCCAGAGCCCCAGCGGCGGGTTGCGCTGCAGCAAAAACGCGCCCTGCGGGTTGCGGATCATTAAAAAACAGCTGTGCTTGATCGGCAGACTCTTTTTTGGTTTTTTGCCGGGATAGGCGCGCGGGTTGTCTTCGGCGAACGCCTTGCACCCCGGTTTGACCGGGCAGCGTTGGCAGTCTGGATCGGGGGTGCAGAGGGTGGCGCCGAGATCCATCATCGCCTGGCTAAAGTCGGCGGTCCGCGATTCGGGCGCCAGATCCTCGGCCAGCGCCCAGAGTTTTTTCAGTGGTGCGCTGCGGCCAGGCCAGCCATCGATGGCCGCGTAGCGGGCCAGTACTCGCTTGACGTTGCCGTCGAGTATTGCTGCAGGCTGCTGAAAGGCGATCGAGCGAATCGCGCCAGCGGTCGAGCGGCCGATGCCTGGCAGGTCGATCAGCGCGTCGAGGTCCCCGGGGAAACAGCCCTCATAGCGCTCGACAACAATCTCTGCGCTGCGGTGTAAATTGCGGGCGCGGGCATAGTATCCTAGGCCGGTCCAGTGGTGCAAAACGTCATCGAGCGGCGCCGCTGCCAGTTGCTGCACAGTTGCAAAGCGTTGCATAAACCGTCGGTAGTAGGGAATGACGGTGCTCACCTGGGTCTGCTGCAACATGATTTCAGAGACCCACACCGAGTAAGCGCTGATCTGTTCTTGCCACGGCAGGTGCTTGCGCCCGTGCTGGTCATACCACGCCAGCACGTCGGCCTGAAATTTTTGCGCAGTGATTGTCATCCTAGCCCTTGGTTGTAAAGCCCTTGGTTCTGCAGCCCTTGGTTGTAAGGCCTTTGGTTCTGCGGCCTTGGTTCTAAGGCCTTGGTTACATCATCATTAATCAATTCGCCGTTAATTGAACAGCCCCTTGAGTAAATCGGTGACATCGGATGGGTTTTTACCGTCCTTGCCGAGCAATTTTTCACCGAGTTTTTGCAACGCCTTATTTTTAAGACTATCGCCGAGCCCGCCGCTGTCTGGCAGGCATTTCGGCGCGCCTTCCTGATCGAAGCTACCACTGCAGACAAACGGAATGTCGCGATCGCGGAGATTGGCGTTCACCGAACAGCCATTGGCGCTGGTGGTCGGGCCGTCCAATCGGGTCGCCGCCTTAATGCGATAGGTGCGCGCCAGTAGGCCGACAGTGCCGTTGGCGGCGATCTTGAGATTGCCCGCGCCGGTGGTCAGGCTATCGAGCAGCAGATTGCCATCGCGGAGATTGAACGCGCCGGCCACATCGTGCAAGTCGGTGCCCTCGGGCCACTGCTGGTTTGATAGTCCACCACCGCTCAATACCTGGGTGCCAGAACAGAACATCTGCTCCACGTTGATGCTCGAATAGCGCGGCCGAAGCAGGTTGAAATTCCCGTTGCCGGTCAGCGAACGCAGCAGGCTTTGGCCGCTGGCACCGCGACCTACGAGATTCGCCTGGAGGCTAAACAGTCCGCTCAGGTCTTCGCTGTCGGCAAGCGCCGGCAGGGCGCGAGATAGATCGATATCGGTCAGTGAGGGCTGCAGCGTCAGGCGCGGAGTGGCGCCGCTCAGATCGATGACGCCTAGCGCGTTTAACTGACCGCCAAACAGATCGGCATTCAGCGATGCCAAGCGCAACACACCGCGGTTGCTAAACAGGTTGGTATACAGGTTGCTGAGTTCGTAGCCATTCAATTGCAGGGTCGCTAGTTTGATTTCCATCTGCGCCTGGCCGGGCCACAGCATCAGCGGCGCCAGCGGCGCAAAGAGTGCCGCATGGGTCGATTGCTGAGGCGCAGCGCGCGGGTTGTCGTCGTCCGGCGCAAGATAGTCGCCCACCGCAAACCGCGGTGCCGACAAAACGATCTGCAATTTTTCGCTGCTGGCATCGCTGTTGGCGTTGACATCCAATGACTGGCCGTCGATATCGAGTTTGACGTCGAGAGTTGACCGGCCATTGGCTTCGAGGTGGTATTCGAGTTGGGCGCCGAGCTGCGTCAGCGCTCGAGCGCTGACCGTGCGGGGCACCTCGATCTCTGGGAACGGCTGCTGCAGTCTGCCGAGCCACTGCTTGAGATTGAAGTTTTGTAATTCTATGGCGCCGATCGCCGTGGCCGCTGCGCCATTCAACGCCAGATCACCATGCAACCGCGCGCCGCCAGCCGATGCGTCTACATCGACGATCGAGACCGCCTGCGCCGCGAGGTCGAGTGCCAATGATGCGGCCACACGGATCTCAATATCGTCTAGCGTACGCAGTTCGATCTCGATTGGAAAGCGCTCACCATCGGTCGAAACGTTGCTGAGGCGCAGTGCAATTTGGTCAAACGTCCATTCCGGCATTTGTGCCCGCTGCCATACAACCTTGGTATCGCGCAGACGGATACCGTCGACCAGTGCCGCGAGTTTTAAGTTATTGGCGCGTTGCGCCGCGGCATCTGCGCCGTCAATCGCAGGCTGCCCACCGCCGAGCATAGACAGGGCTGCGCCCCAATCGACGGTCAATATTAGCTCGCCGACGGTGCCGCTGGTGTGCTCGATCTCGCGCCAGCTTAGTTGGCGCACCGAAACGCCTGGATTGGGCAAAAATTGCCATTCCAAATCGCCCTCAATATCGATGGTATAGCCCTCCGACAGGGCAAATTTTTGTATTTTTGGGCGCAGCGAGTTGGCATCGTAGGTTAGCGATACATAAACAATAACCAGCGCCGCGAGCGTTACCAACGCCAACCCCGCGATGCCGATAATTTTCATTAATAGTTTCAAGGTATGTCCCTCATGGTTGGGTTGATCTATCCGTGATGTGGAGCCTGTTAGTGTACTCCAAGCGCGGTTGGTCACGCCAGCGAGCGACAATTATCGTCGCTGGCCGCGCGGATGTTTATTCGCCTGCGCGAGGCCTTGCCTAGATCTGCGCACGGCAAACCGCACGCCATCGTTACCGATCCACAGGCCACGGTTGCGGGGCGCTGCAGCGCGCATTTTTATACGCGCATTTTGTGGGTATAATACCCGCCCAATAGACCCAAATAAGACATCGGTTGTCTTCTATTAGCCGGAGTACTCATGACCGATCGCACCGCTACCGTAACGCGCAATACGTTGGAATCGCAGATTACCGTCACCGTCAACCTCGATGGCAGTGGCCTAGGCGCCTTTGATACACCGGTGCCATTTCTCAATCATATGCTCGACCAAATCGCCCGCCATGGCTTGGTTGATCTGGATATTCAGGCCACCGGCGATACCCATATCGACGATCACCACACGGTCGAGGACATTGGCATCACACTGGGTATGGCGATTGGCGAGGCGATCGGCGACAAAACTGGCGTCACCCGATACGGCCATGCCTATGTGCCGCTCGACGAGGCATTGTCGCGCGTGGTGATGGATTTTTCTGGACGCCCCGGATTGTTCATGCAGGCCGATTTTACCCGCGGTCGGGTGGGTGATTTCGATGTTGACTTGACCCGCGAGTTCTTTCAAGGGCTGGTCAATCACGCGCAGATGACTCTCCACATAGACAATCTGCGCGGCGTCAATGCCCACCATCAGGTCGAGACCATTTTTAAAGCCTTTGGCCGCGCGCTGCGCATGGCCGCGTCCCCAGATCCGCGCATGGTCGGGGTCATGCCATCCACCAAGGGAACTCTGTAAGCGATGGTTGAAGTTGCTGCTAACGACCTGTTCGGCGCGCAGAAATAATGTCGCAAGCCGCACCGAATATTGCTGTCATCGACTACGGCATGGGTAATCTGCACTCGGTTGGCAAGGCGCTCGAACGGGTCTGTCCAACGGCGAAGATCTCGGTTAGCGCCGACGCCGCGACAATCGCCGCGGCCGACCGAGTAGTCTTTCCTGGGGTCGGAGCGATTCGCGACTGCATGGCCGAAATCCAGCGCCTCGAACTGGACGCGGTGGTCGCCGATGCAATTCGCCAAAAACCGGTGCTGGCAATCTGCGTCGGCATGCAGGCCTTGATGCAAACGAGCGAAGAGAACGACGGCGTCGACTGCCTTGGGTTGCTGCCCGGGCGGGTCAAGCTGTTCTCCTCAAAGCAGCCCGACGGCGGCGTGTTAAAGGTGCCGCACATGGGTTGGAACAGAGTCGAGCAGACCACTCAACATCCGCTGTGGGCGAATATAGAGCAGGCCAGTCGGTTCTACTTTGTGCACAGCTTTTATGTCGATGCCGGCGACCATTCGCAGGTTGCCGGTGCCTGCAATTACGGCCTACCATTCGCCGCTGCGATCGCCGACGAAAATCTGTTTGCGGTGCAATTTCACCCGGAAAAAAGCGCGACTGCTGGTCTTCAATTGTTGCAAAACTTCGTCGGTTGGAATATCTAATCAAGCAGCTAATTTTTTTATGAAGCGTCGCCCACAGCCCGCTGATCTGGACGAAGTTGGTGCCGAACTGGTGCGTCAGACGGCGCTTATCAGTTGGTCGGAATTGGCGCGTCAACATGCCGCGGGCAATATACTGGGGGTTGCCGAGCAGCTCGATCTGATCGACATTGGCCGCGCTATGCGCGCCGATCGCAGCGACTTACTCGCGACTTGGTTGGCCGACGGATCGGTCTACCGCATCGATGATCCGCAGGCGATCGAGTGGCAGCGCGAAAACACCCAGTTTTGGGCCTTGGTGATCGCCCCCTTCGTGATCATTCAAGCGCAGGTCAAAACCCCCGGCTAGGTCGTGTCTCGAGGCGGGTAATAATCGATTTCAACCGTCCAACCGTCCAACCGTCCAACCGTCCAACCGTCCAACGCGATCCACGCGATCAATGCGATCCACGGCGTGCCGCACCAAATCGCTTTATCGCCGCTCTACAGACCTTAGTGTCCTTTTTTACGGGCCTCTTTTTACGGGCTTCGTTTTTACGGGCCTCGTTTTTACGAGCCTCTGCTTTACGGGCTTCTTCTTTTACGAGCCCCGCTTTAAGCGCTCTTTTCTAAGCGCCCCTTTTATTAAGGCTCTTTATTTAGGCCTTTTTTGTGCATAAGCCGCTGCTCGCTGCCTTTTGGCGCATATATTTTTGCA
>CAJIZO010000179.1 GCA_905181995.1 Flavobacteriaceae bacterium TMED48 | reverse complement strand
ATAGCGGAGAGTTTGAGGCGTAACGATCGTGCGCAGCGCTAAATCAACTGACGATCATCAGATAGTGAGAACAGCGCACCGTTTTGAGCGTTATCGCGGTCTGTTCCGATTGTACAGTAGACTGCGACTGCGACTGCGACTGCGACTGCGACTCGAGGACAACTCTGGTCGAATTCATCTGTATAATGGTTGACTCGATGGCGCAGCATTGCAACACTCCGCTGGGACAATAGGTAATGGCACTTATGACTCGAATAATTGGTATCGACCCCGGCTCTCGGCGCACTGGATACGGCATCATTGATAGTCGCGACGGGAAAATAGCCTATGTCACCAGTGGTATTGTGCGGTTGCCCGAAGGTCCGTTGCCACCTCGCTTAAAGATCATCTTTGATGGCATCAGTCAAATAATTGAACAGTATCAACCTCAGCATATGGGTGTTGAAGACGTGTTTTTTGCCCGTGATCCACGCGCCGCGTTAAAACTGGGGCAGGCTAGAGGCGCCGCAATCGTGGCGGGTGTCAATGCCGGGCTAGAGGTCGGCGAGTATGCTGCGCGCAGCGTCAAACAGGCGGTGGTGGGCAGTGGTTCGGCAGACAAGGTACAGGTGCAAATGATGGTAACGCAGCTGTTGAAGCTGGCTACATCGCCGTCAGAGGACGCTGCAGATGCTTTGGCGGTCGCTATTTGTCATTGCCACAGTATGCGTTCACAGATGGCATTGAGCGGGTCGGGAGCCCATGGTTACGCGCGCGGGCGGCACACTTGATGGGTCGGAACGCGCGATTGATTCGGCATTTGGCACCCGGGCTTTGCGCTTCGGGCATTTTTTGCGTCGGCCCAACAAGACTGTCTCGCGGCTGCTCTAGTGTTCAGGGCGCCGGTTCAAACAGAACGAATATTGTCATAAGGATTGATGAAAATGGGTGAAAAAGCGTGATCGCGCGATTGACCGGTACCATTGTCGATAAGCAGACGTCGAGTTTGTTGATTGACGTTCAGGGTGTCGGCTATGACGTTTCGGTGTCACTCAACAGTTTTTTTGATACGCCCGAAGTTGGTGCTCAGGTGACCTTGCACACCCACTTTGTGGTTCGCGAAGACGCTCAGCAGTTATTTGGTTTTAGCAAGTTGACCGAACGCACGTTATTTCGCCACCTGATCAAGGTCAATGGAGTTGGTCCAAAGATGGGCCTGGCAATATTGTCGGGCATGTCGGCAGAGGAGTTTGCCGGTTGCGTCGATCGCGACGACATCGCCGGCCTGGTTAAATTGCCGGGAGTTGGTAAAAAGACTGCGGAGCGATTATTAATAGAGATGCGAGACAAAATCAGTCATCTTTTGGGGTCGGAGCAGACGCATCGTGAGTCGGCTAAACAGGGCGTCGCCGCTCTCACCGAGGAAGCTGAAAGCGCGCTGATTGCGCTGGGTTATCGGCCGCAGGACGCGACAAAAATGATAGGTCGGGTGGCCGGTGGTGAGCACACGAGTTCTGAACAATTGATTCGTGCGGCCCTGAAGAGCATGGTCACCCGCTAGCATCAGCGGCATGGCGGGTCCCCAGGCGTGAATAATTATCACAAGGGGTGCGCGCAGATGTTAATATTCAGATATATTTTCTAGCGCTGAGAGTCATTGCACTATGATCGAGCCCGACCGACTGATCTCCGCAGATAATGCCGGTGCCGAAGCACATTTTGATCGAGCCTTGCGGCCTGTGTCGTTGGCTGATTACGTCGGTCAAGCGGTGGTCAAGGAGCAACTGGGTATTTTTATTCAGGCGGCGAGGCAGCGTTCAGAGCCGCTCGATCACTGTTTAGTGTTTGGCCCTCCGGGGCTAGGCAAGACCACTCTGGCGCATATCATTGCCAATGAAATGCAGGTCGACCTTAAAACAACCTCTGGGCCAGTGCTCGAAAAAGCTGGAGATATCGCCGCCTTAATGACAAATTTGGAACCTGGCGACGTGCTGTTTATCGATGAAATACATCGCTTGAGTCCGGTGGTTGAGGAGGTGCTCTATCCGGCGATGGAGGACTACCAATTGGATATTATGATTGGCGAGGGTCCGGCCGCACGATCGATCAAGTTAGATTTGCCACCCTTTACGCTGGTAGGTGCGACCACCCGTGCTGGGCTGTTGACGTCGCCGTTGCGCGATCGGTTTGGTATTGTGCAGCGATTGGAGTTTTATTCGGTCGATGATCTGGCGTCTATCGTGCGCCGCGCGGGTGATATTCTCAAGGTGCCCGTCGAAGGCGAGGGCGCCCATGAAATAGCCCGACGATCCCGAGGCACACCGCGGATAGCCAATCGATTATTAAGGCGCGTGCGCGACTACGCCGAAGTCAAGGGCGATGGCATAGTCACCGCAGCCATTGCCGATGCTGCACTGAACATGCTAAACGTCGATCACCATGGCTTCGATCATCTCGATCGCCGATTACTGCTCACCCTAATGGAAAAGTTTGATGGCGGTCCGGTCGGTGTCGACAGCCTCGCGGCAGCACTTAGCGAGGAGCGCGGCACTATCGAGGACGTACTGGAACCATACCTGATTCAGCAGGGCTATTTAATGCGCACATCGCGCGGGCGCATGGCCACTCGGTTGGCCTATGAACACTTTGGCCTACCCCATCCGCAGGGCAAGAAAAGCGCCGTTGAGCCGACTTTGGAATTGGATGATGAATGATTTTCGTCATGGTCTACGCGTCTATATCGAGGACACTGATGCCGGTGGTATTGTCTATTATGCAAATTATTTGAAGTACATGGAGCGCGCGCGCACCGAGTATTGGCGGAGCTTAGGGTATACTAAACCGGCACTATTTGATGGCTTGCAGTTGGTTGTTCGCGATGTCGCCGTGCGCTATTTGAAACCGGCCGAGCTGGACGATCACTTGCAGGTGTCGGCGGAGCTTACGGCGGTTTCGCGAGTGAGTTTTGAGATGAATCAGGCGGTGTATCGAGGTGATCAACTGTTGGCCCGTGGAACGATTAAGGGTGCCTGTATCGGCGCATTAAGCAAGCGTCCTGAGCGATTGCCGACGGCGATGTTCGAAACATTAAAGAGTCATATGATTTAACGGTGGAGCGGTTGTAGTGTCTGAAGAAAATTTATCGATATTGTCGTTGATATTAAACGCCAGCGTGTTGGTGCAGGCGGTCATGGCGATTTTATTTTTAGCCTCGGCCATATCATGGGTCATGATTATTCAGCGGGGCATGTATTTAAGCGCGGCGCAGCGTGATTTTCGTCAGTTTGAAGAGACTTTTTGGTCGGGGATAGACCTTAACAGCCTCTACCGCGAAATCTCTGAGCAGCAGGAGGAGAACGTTGCTCCCACAGGGATCGAAAATATTTTTCGCGCGGGATTTGGCGAGTTTAATCGTTTGGTAAGACTTGAAAAGCCCGATCCCGATGCAGTCATAGAAAGCACCGATCGTGCGATGCGCATTGCGCTGTCGCGCGAAGAGGAGAGTCTCGGTACACACCTGCCATTTTTAGCCAGCGTTGCATCGGTGAGCCCCTACATAGGTCTGTTCGGAACCGTGTGGGGAATCATGAATTCATTTCGCGGTTTGGCGATGGTTCAGCAGGCGACGCTTGCGACGGTCGCGCCGGGAATTTCCGAAGCGCTGATTGCCACGGCCATGGGGCTGTTTGCGGCTATTCCCGCGGTGATCGCCTACAACCGCTACGCGGCGCTCGCCGAGCGCATGAATACCAGTTACGAAACCTTTGCCGACGAATTCTCGAGTATTTTGTATCGCCAATTTCATGCCCGTTAGTGGCGGCGCGACTGAGGGTATGCAGTGAAAGCCAAGCGTTTGAAAAAGAAACTCGTAGCTGAAATCAACGTCGTCCCCTATATCGACGTGACGCTGGTGCTGCTGGTGGTTTTTATGATCACCGCGCCACTGCTGATGCAAGGCGTCAAAGTGGACTTGCCGGCGGCCGATTCGGCGCCGATGGATAACGCTGATGAGGAGCCGTTCATCGTATCGATAAAGGCCGACGGTAGCTATTGGTTAGACCTTGGCGGTAATAATCAGACCCAAAGCTTGGAGCAGGTAAAGGCGCGCGTAGCCAAAATTTTACGGCAGTCGCCAAAAACGCCGGTTTTGGTTTGGGGCGATGGCCGCGTTGAATACCGTCGAGTGGTGGCGTTGATGAGCGAGTTGCAGCGCGCTGGAGCGCCGAGTGTCGGCTTGGTGACGGAGCCACTCGGCAACTGATATGAGTCGTATTTTAAGTTACGTCATCGGCGCGGTGGTCAGTGCAGTGCTGCATGTCGGCGTTATTGTTGCACTGTGGGCCAACTGGCAGCCATCCTCTGAAACCGTGTACTTGCAACCCAAATACGTAGTTGCGGAACTGGTTCAGTTGGCGCCGAGGGCGCCTGGCGTTTCGAAAGAAAAGAAAACCTCAGTAACTAGCGATCAATTGGCACGCAAAAAAAAACGCCAGTTAGAGGAGCGCGAACGTAAACGCAGGGCTGATAAGCGGCGCGACGATGCTGAAAAGGCGGCGCTAGCGAAACGTAAAAAACGCCAAGACGAAGAGCGCGCCGCGCTCGAAAAACGTCAATTAGAGGAGCGCCAGCGCGTCGAGCGGGAACAGCAACAGGCGGAATGGGAGGATATGCTGGCTCAGGAGGAGGCGCAGATGGATGCCCAAGAGGATCAGCGCGCGGCCAATAGTTATCGGCAAATTATACAGCAGCGGTTGTCTGAAAACTGGAGTCGCCCGCCAAGTGCACGGCGCAATATGGAAGCCCAAGTGCGCATTCAACTGGTGCCGACAGGACGTGTGGTGGGTGTGAGTATCATTAAATCGAGTGGCGATGCGGCGTTTGATCGCTCGGTTGAGCAAGCGGTGCGCAAAGCGCATCAGTTTATTGAGTTGCAGGCTATGGATAGTCGTTTATTTGAGTTAAAATTTCGCTCTGTGGACGTGGCATTCAGCCCAGAAGACCTAAGGTTATAGCGATGAATAGTGCGATATTGGACAGATTAAAACTCGGCCTAGTGTTGCTCGCTCTCAGCGGTATGGCCTGGGGTGATCTAGTCATTCGGGTCACCCAAGGTAACGACTCACCGACTAAAATAGCCATTGCACCGATTGCCAATGCCGGTGACGCTTTAACCGAGGATATGGCGAGAATTGTCGAGGCCGACCTACAGCGTAGTGGCCTGTTTGCAGTGACTCCGCGCGAGGATATGCTGTCCTATCCGACCATGGTCAAGGACGTCTATTACCGCGACTGGCGTCTAGTTGGAAGTGAATATCTAGTTGTTGGTCATATGACTCGAATGGAAGACGGTCGCTATGCCATCGACTTTAGCTTGTTGAGCGTGACGGCGCAGAAACCCGTATTTAGACATCGGGTGACCGGTAGCGCTAAACAAATGCGCGATCTAAGCCATTTGATTAGCGATAGAGTGTATCGAGAAATCACTGGTATCCCCGGTATTTTCTCGACGCGTATCGCCTACGTTACCGCCACCCAAATCGCCGAGCGCATGACATACCGTTTGCACGTAGCAGATGCCGATGGTGCACGGGAAAAGCTGATGCTCGAATCGGCCGAACCGATCATGTCTCCGGCCTGGTCGCCAGATGCGAAAGAACTCGCCTATGTCTCTTTTGAAACTGGTCGTCCAGCAATATTCCGGCAAAATTTGCAGACTGCTGAGCGTCGACAATTGACTAATTTTTTCGGCTTAAACGGCGCGCCGGCTTGGTCACCAGACGGTACTCAACTGGCCTTGGTGCTCTCTAAAGATGGCAATCCAGAGATTTATATTTTGAACTTGGCAACGATGCAATTTACCCGAATGACACGGCATTTTTCGATTGATACCGAACCGACGTGGATGCCTGACGGGAAAAACCTACTATTTACCTCTGATCGAGGAGGTACGCCGCAAATATATAAATTAAATATTGCAACCAAGGGTACCGAACGCCTAACATTCACAGGTAATTACAACGCGCGCGCGAGTTTGGCGCCAGATGGGCGTACGCTGGCCATGGTTCACCGCGAAGCGAGGGTTTTTCACATCGCTTCGTTCGACCTGAAGACCGGTAGACTGTCGCAATTGACGCAGACGCGCCTCGATGAATCGCCGACTGTGGCCCCCAATGGGGCCATGTTGATGTACGCAACCAAACAGGGTGGGCGGGGCGTTTTGGCTGCGGTGTCGCTCGATGCCGGCGTAAAGTATATGCTTCCGGCGCGCAGTGGCGATGTCAGAGAACCGGCATGGTCGCCCTATGTTCG
>CAJIZO010000178.1 GCA_905181995.1 Flavobacteriaceae bacterium TMED48 | reverse complement strand
CGCCACAGCCCACAGCGGCGGGTGATTGATCAGGTGAAATAACGCAAAGATCAGGCTGGTGATCAGATTGGCCGCGCTGATAAGCCGCCAACGACGGCTAAAACGGTGCGCGATCATGGGCTGTAATAGGCCGCGAAACAGGGTTTCTTCGAGCACCGGGAAAAGCACGATAACGCTGGTTAGGGCCAACACTCCGCCCTCATAACCGGCTTGTTCAGGGCGATAAAACCACCCCAGTACCGGCACGCACAGCGCCAGTAATAGATAGAAAATGGGGTCGGTGTAAAATCGCGACATAGCCGCTCCAAGGCGTTTTATGCAGGGATGCAGTGGCGTTGAGTGTTACCCACGCAGTATGTCAAGATTGGCGATGAACCACTCGTTAAGAGCTGCCTGATGATCAGTGGTTGGCGCGGTGCGCGTGCAAACCCAGATAGTGTTTTCCAATGACGGCTGGTATTGCGCTGCGCGGGTTAGCCGGCATGATATATGTTGGAGTTCTGGGGGGAGGAGAGGGGGAGGTCGGTGATTTGTTGGCAGGCCTCGCCTCACAGCGCGTTGCGCGGTTTAAAGGGTTTTGGCTGCGGCGTAAATTTTATAGCGCACCGAGCGGGTAATCAGGCGTCGCATGCGCCGTAAACTAAGATCGAGTTGTTGTTGATCGAGGCGTAAATCACCCCTTAAAAAGGTCGTTTCTAGGCTATCGTGGTCGATAACGATGCGGTAGATGGAAGTGACCCATTGGGCTCGGCCACGGCGATCGATCTCGACTCGACCGATCTCGCTGAGAAAGGCGCAGTTCCACATGAACTTCGGTGGCATGTTGATATAAATGTAATTGGTAATAGACGTCTTCATCGACTCTCTTAATCTGCGTGTAGTTTGCGTGTAGTTTGTGTCTAGTCTGTGTGTAGTTTGCGTGTTTTGCTTTGGCGCGCTAGAAACAAGCGAGTATAAATTGAATAAGCCTTTATTTGAAGGGGTGTCGAGGTTCTCCGTCGATGCTTGCGAGTGGCGTCAGCGGGTTGATTTTGGCTTTTTCTGCCTACTTTTAGCGATGTTGCCGCGGGCTAAAGGGTCATCATGACAGGGGGCAAGCGCTACCCCAGTGGGGTGATCGCGCGGTGAATTTGTTACACTTGCCGTCAAGTGGACTGGTGCGCTGTTACGTCGCTAAGATTGGGTAGATAACGTGTTTTATAAGGTGTTGCATGGCAGAGCAGTTAAATTTACCGCGAAATAATCGCCAAAAGCGCGATGCAGAGCTTCTAGATTCAAAGCCTCTAGATTCAAAAGCTCTTGATTCAAAGTCTCTAGATTCAAAAGTTCTTGATTCAAAGCCTCTAGATTCAAAAGTTCTTGATTCAAAGCTTCTAGATTCAAAAGCTCTTGATTCAAAGCTTTTGGGTGCAGATAGAAGCTGTCTCGAGTATTCGGCTTCAGGGGCCAAAGATCTAGACATCAAGGGTTCCGACATCAAGGGTTCAGACATCTCGAGCGACACCGCGGCCTACGTCGCCTGCGCGCTGTATAAATTTGTCGCGCTGAGCGATTTTCAAGCGCTGCGCGGCCCGTTGCTGCAACAGATGCGCGCCCATCAGGTATTTGGTACTTTGCTGTTGGCGCAAGAGGGGATCAATGGCACCATCGCCGGCACTCAAGCAGCCATTGATCGGGTGCTGGCGTGGTTGGCGGCGCAACCCGGCTTGGATGGGATTGAGGTCAAGCAATCCTTTCACCATGAAATTCCGTTTTATCGCGCCAAGGTCAAGCTAAAACGCGAAATCGTTACCATGGGCGTGGAGGGAATCGACCCCCAGCAATCGGCCGGCACCTACATCGAGCCCGAACAGTGGAATGCGCTGATCAGCGATCCAGACGTACTGGTGGTGGATACGCGCAATGATTACGAGGTGAAAATTGGTAGCTTTGCCAATGCGGTCGACCCGCAAACGACCAACTTTAGAGATTTTCCCGCCTGGGTCGATAAAAACCTGCACCCCGGCGAGCACAAAAAGGTGGCGATGTTTTGCACCGGCGGTATTCGCTGCGAAAAATCGACCGCCTATTTGAAAGAGCGCGGTTTCGGCGACGTTTATCATCTGCGTGGCGGGATCCTCAACTATCTGAAAAAAGTACCGCAACAGCAGTCACTCTGGCACGGGGAGTGCTTTGTGTTCGATAATCGGGTAGCGGTCGATCACGCGCTACAGCGCGGATCTTACGACCAGTGTCACGCCTGCCGAATGCCGATCACCGAAGAGGATAAAACCCGCACCGAATACCTTGAAGGGCGCGCTTGTCATCACTGCGTTGATCATCGCGATAGTCAGCAGCAGCAGCGTGCGAATGAGCGCCAAAAGCAGGTGTCGTTGGCCAAGTTGCGCGGTGAAGAACACATTGGCGATGCCGCAGCGTACCACACCGAGCGTCGCCGACTAGCCAAAAAGGCGCAAAAAAACCTGCAAAAAATAGCTTCAAAAGCAGCTCAAAAAGACCAATAAAAAAGCTAAACGGCGGTTCACCAGTGAGGCTTTGGGGTCTGCCATTATGGGTGGGCTGGCGGGCCGATAACGCGCTTAAAAGCAAACCACCAAGGTAGCAGATCGGCGGGGCTTGTATAGCATTGACTTGAAAGTCGGCGCTTTGATTAGTTTACAGACGTCGATGCTGGGCGATGGGCATGCGCGCGCGGATCGTCGCTAGAGACGATAGGTCGATGTCGGCGACCACTAGGCCCTCGCCCTTGTCGATCCTCTGCAGCACTCGGCCCCATGGATCGATGATCATCGATTCGCCCCAAGTACGCAGTTTACCGCCGTGGTGACCGCCCTGATTCGCCGCGACGACAAAACATTGGCATTCGATGGCGCGCGCGCGGAGAAGAATTTCCCAGTGATCGCGCCCAGTGGCCTCGACAAACGCCGACGGCACCACCATCACACCGGCGCCGCGCTTGACCAGTTCGATGTAGAGTTCGGCGAAGCGCAGGTCGTAACACACCGAAACGCCGATGCCGCCCCAGGGGCTGTCGAAGGTGACCGGATGATCGCCGTGCAAAAAATCATCGGATTCTCGATAGCGTTTGGCGCTGTCGCTGACGTCGACATCAAACAAATGAATTTTGGCGTAGTGACAACGTATCTGCCCGTTGTTGTCAAACACCACCGTCACCGCCTGTGGTTTGCTGGTTTGATTCGCGGTTGAAACCGTCGCCGGGGGGATACTCAGAGGATAGGTGCCGGCGACAATCCACAGGTTGAGCCGTTTGGCCAGATCGGCGAATGTGCGTAAAAAGTGCTCTTGGCTCTCAATCGACGGGCGATGCCGGTTGCCGTAAGTGACAAAATTTTCAGGAACAACCGCCATCTCGGCACCGGCCCGATGGGCCTCGGTCAGCAATCTTTCTGCGGTGGCCAGGTTGGTGTCTTGGTCGCGGCTACTGACCATTTGAATCGCGGCGACGCGCAGGTTTTCGCGCTGGATTGGTTCGGCATTGGACATCTTAGAGTGGCTTCAGGTTACGCAATTGACGATGATCTTGGTCGTCTAACCACTGATCGCTATCGATCTCGACAAATTCGTCGACATGATTGTCTTTCGCGGAATTTGCAGTGCGTTGTTTTATCGTTTGCAGGGCAATGCTGATTTTTATCAGTTCGCTATGATTTTCTGCGATATCGCGTTGCGTGGCATCCAGTGCTCGCTGCATCGTGCGGAGCTGCCGGTATAGCCCCATCAGGGCTACAAAAATGAGTCCGAATGCACCCAGAGGCAACACAATATCAGGCATAGGACAATCTCTCGGTAGTATTGTTTGATGTTGTTTGCATGCGTGATCTAGGCGTTGTTCGGCAGTCGACCGTCATCGACCCAAGCCGCATGCGACTGTCATAAGCATAGCGCAGACAGCTTACCATTTTCAACGGATATGAGGCCGTACGCGACTTGGCTAGGGTGCTAGCGGCGCCTTATTCTTGGCCACCCTAAGTTGCGAACTGCCCAGATTATGTCGCAGTACCCGTGTCCAATATGCCATAGCCGATACGCAATAGCAGATGGCCGACAGCCGATTCGAGATGTGTTTCGAATATCCATGGTACTTCAGCCAATCTCGGTTGGGGCGGGGAATCGGCTCACGGTTGCTTCTTTTAAAAAACCACACCTTAGCGAGTATGTTTTGGTTGAACGTATTGATTGACAGTCAACATTAAAAAACACCCTCCACATTAAAAAGCGTAAACATGAACACTTCATCTAGGCGATTTAATGTCTTCTGTGCGTCACAGTGGTGCGTTCATTCGATGTTAGCAGCGGCTTTTGGTCCGTGGTAGTGCGTGATGGTGTTAGTCGAGTGTTGTGAATATATAAGCTACTGATTTAAAATCCCTTTAATTTATTTGGCATAGATAGTGCTTCGTTTACAGGGACTCGATTTAATGTTTGAAATAAGCATCGGCAATTATTGTAAGTAAGAATCATTCAGTGCTATTTTTGACGGTGGTCAATGGGTTTAAATATTTTTAAAGGTCGATTCGTTGACTCTGCATAGCTTTGCAAAAGCCTCAAATATTCCCTGTTAAGCGATAAGAGCCTATGGTGCATGTAAAGTCTCTTAGTTGCAGTACACTATTAAAATGCACATGCGTATTAGCCCACATAAGTAAATGCATTCGCAGTCTTTATATCTGAGTCTTTAATGGTATGGTATTGTTCCGTACCATTAGACCAGTGATATAAAACTGGTGGTGCTTCATCAAAAGGCAGGCACAGATGTTATGAATGGTATCCCCAAGCTCCACTTCGCATTCTTATTGATGCTTTGCTTTTGTCTTGTATTTACTTATCAGTATCTTGGGATACTGCCTGCTGTGCTTAGTGCGATTTTGGTGTGCACGCTGTTTGTCGGCCGTTTAGCGACTGCTGTTACCTTGTTTGTGGGTATTGTGTTGTTCTCTATGTACCGAATCGGTATCGCTATCGATCTCAGTTCTTTGGCTTTTGTGGCTGCCGGGGGGAGCGCTTACTTGCTGGCCGGCAACCAGCGATTAACGTATCGGCTTGACAATTTTGGCCAGGGTGCCGTGTATGCCGGTTGGATGGGTTCGCTGCTTTGGTTGATGAATTTAGCGATCGACTTTAATACAATTAGGTCGGTTGTGGGTGCCGACATTGCGGTCATGCTGTCGCCGTTACTCTATGGCTACGTTGTGCAGGGAGTTTGTGAGATGAGCGTAAAGATGTTGGAGACTGACGCAGATGACCAAGATGACTATTTTGGTAAATAGCGATTTACAGCAAAAATGACCGGGTTAAAAATACCCTAGGTACATGATGGATAGAGCAAGTAACCCTTTGGTTGCTCACTCCTTTGATTAAATATCCTTTTGGTTCAACACCCTTTTGGTTCAACACCTTTTTGGTTCAACACTTCTTTGGTTGTGAAATGGCCAAGGTAACTAGCCGTCATAGGGTGCAGTGGATCGTTCATTGCATCGACCCATTAGCGCGGTGACTGTTTATTGTTGGCACGGCTAATAGTTGGCACGGCTTTTTGTTGGTACGGCTAATTGTTGGTACAACTAATTATTGGTGCGACTTATTATTAGTACGATTTATTATTGGTACGATTTATTATTGGTGCAAAGCGTGCCGATCGATCGAGGCAACAGAGGTGTTCCC
>CAJIZO010000177.1 GCA_905181995.1 Flavobacteriaceae bacterium TMED48 | reverse complement strand
CGCGCCGGGTAGTGCGCTCGAGCAATTTGATACCAATAAACGACTCCAGTTGCTTGATCGCTAGGGTGATCGCGGGTTGGGTTCGCGACAGTTCTTTGGCGGCCTGATTAAAGCTACCCTGTCGGGCGACGATGATAAACGTGCGCAAATGCCGCAGGGTAATATTGAGGTGTTTCATGCGCGTTGACCGCCGTTATGGTTACCGTTGTGACACCGATTAGTGTCGTTTAATCAATTAATCGAAGAATATATTAGCTTGTCTTATTTATCTATAGAAATATTTGAATTGCATTGTTGCCGTCTAAGATAAAAAATAGCCCCTCTAAGATTTGTCCATAAGCGTTAATGCGCTGGGTACTCTGCAGCTACGGACAATTTACCAGTTAATCGAGATGATGGAGACGGTACATGTCAGTCGGAGCGTTTAAGAATTTTATCGATGGTCAATGGGTCGCGGGTGAATCGGTCATCGCCAATATCAATCCGTCGGATACCAGCGACACCATTGGCGAGTATGCTCGGGCCACGGCTGCCGATGGTCTGGCGGCGATAGAAGCGGCCAATCGGGCGTTTGATGACTGGGCGCAGAGTGGCCTCGAACAGCGCAAGGCAATTCTCGATTTTATCGGCAATGAACTGATCGCTCGCAAGGACGAAATTGGTGCGGTACTGGCGCGCGAAGAGGGCAAAACCCTCGCCGAAGGCGTTGGCGAAGTCGGCCGCTCTGGTCAGTTCTTCCAGTATTATGCGGCAGAAACGCTGCGTTTGATGGGCGAGAACACCGCGTCGGTGCGGCCCGGTGTCGACGTCGACGTGCAGCGTGAACCGCTCGGTGTGGTGGCGATTGTTACGCCGTGGAATTTCCCGCTGGCGGTGGCGGCGTGGAAAGTCGCTCCGGCGCTCTGCTATGGCAATTGCGTGGTCTTGAAGCCGGCTGAATTAGTGCCTGCTAGCGCCTGGATGCTGGCCGAAATCATCAGTCGCAGTGGCCTGCCAGCGGGGGTTTTTAACTTGGTGATGGGCGCCGGTCGAGATGTCGGTGAGGCGTTGTGTACATCGTCGGATGTTCAGGCGGTGACCTTTACCGGATCGGTGGGGGTAGGGCGGCGCATTGCTCGCAACGCGATCGACAACATGGCCCGCGTGCAGCTTGAAATGGGCAGTAAAAATGCGTTGGTTGTGCTCGATGACGCCGACCTCGATACCGCAGTGCAGTGCGCGGTTGCCGGCGCCTATTTTGGCACAGGGCAAAAGTGTACCGCGTCGTCGCGACTGATCGTCGAGGCGGGTATCCACGATCAATTTGTCGCTCGAATGATCGCCGAAATCGATAAGCTAGTGGTTGGCAATGCCATGACGCCGGGGGTGCATATCGGCCCGGTGGTGGATGAACGCCAGTTGCAGCAAAACCTTGAATACATGCAGATCGCCTTGGCTGAGGGCGCTGAATTGGCCTGTGGTGGGGAGCGCTTGGCGTTGGACACCGATGGGTTCTTTATGTCGCCGGCGCTGTTTATCAATACCGACAACCAGATGCGAATCAATCGCGAAGAAGTCTTCGGCCCGCTCGCCTGCGTCATCAAAGTCGACGACTATGAGCGAGCGTTGGCGGTTTCTAACGATTCGGATTTTGGTCTGACCTCGGGCATTATTACTCAGTCGCTAGCCCGCGCTGCGCACTTTAAGCGGCATTCTAAATCGGGTTGTGTGATGGTCAACCTCCCCACTGCGGGCACCGATTATCACGTGCCGTTCGGCGGACGCAAAGCGTCCAGCTATGGCCCGCGCGAACAGGGACAGTACGCGAGAGATTTCTACACCATTATAAAAACCAATTACAGCAAACCCTACTAAACCTGTCGGTAGGGGATGGATAAGGGGCCGTCAACCGCGCTCGGTGATGACCTCGACTGGGTATTGATGGTACCTATCCAAAGATGATTTAGAGGTGATGTCAATGAAGCAAGATATGCTGATGATCGACTGTTTACAGTACATCAACTGGAACCGTGAATTGTTTGAAGAGGCACAACAAAGTGGTTTGAGCGCGATTCATGTGACCATTGCCTATTGGGAAAATATCCGTGAAACGCTCGAAAATATAGGCACCTGGAACCGGCATTTTATCGATCACAGCGATCTGATCATGCCAGTGCATCGGGCCAGCGATATTCTCGAGGCGCAACGCCTCGGTAAAGTCGGCATTGTCTTTGGTTTTCAAAACTGCTCGCCGATTGAAGACGATGTCAAGATGGTCGAGATACTGCACCAATTGGGTGTGCGGGTCATGCAGCTTACCTACAACAATCAGAGCCCACTGGCGACGGGTTGTTATGAGGCCGAGGATAGCGGTATCACGCGGTTTGGTCGCGAGGTAATCAAAGAGATGAATCGTGTTGGCATGATTATCGATATGTCCCACAGCGCCGAGCACTCAACCTTACAGGCGATTGAATTGTCCACTCGACCGATCGCTGTTACCCACGCCAACCCGACCTTTTTTCACGCGGCGCTGCGCAATAAATCCGACCAAGTATTGCGCGCTCTCGGCGAGTCCGGCGGTATGATCGGGTTCAGTCTGTATCCTTTTCACCTGGCTAATGGTGGCGACTGCACGCGCGATGAGTTTTGCAGCATGATAGCTAAAACCGCAGATATGATTGGTGTCGAACGCATTGGTATCGGCTCAGACCTATGCCAAAACTGGGGCTACGATACCCTCGAATGGATGCGCAGTGGTCGCTGGACGACTACCGTCGATCACGGCGAAGGTTCCGCGGCGAGTCGTGCATGGCCCAAGCAGCCGAGCTGGTTTCAGGGGTCTGGCGACATTGTGAATATCGCCGAGGGCCTGCGGGCGATTGGTTTCTCGGAAGCCGAAACCGCTCGGGTCATGGGTCAAAACTGGTTGGATTTTTTTGCGCTGTCGTTTTCGCCGAGCAAAGCCATTTAATCCGTCTCAAGGCACGTAACGAGTGGATTTTTAGCCGCCTGGTTAAGCCTGTCTGAGTGGCGCTAGCAGCCTTGAGCATTTTTTTTGAGAAATCGTAATTGCCGATGACGCAGGTGTGTAACAGGCGGTCGTAATTGCGCTCTAGTCTGGCAACATCGAGGGTTACACTGCAGTCCTATGGACATCTATCTTCCGCATTTGTTGAGCCTCCAAGAGGCCGCGTTTGAAGCGCCTCCCGAGGCCGCTGAGCCCGTTGCTGTGCTGCCTTTGGCGGATCGCGGTGAACTACCGATGCGGCCTGCGGAGCAAGTCATGCAGCTTGACCGCTTGGGTAGTTTTCACCAGTTTCGTCTGAGCTTTATGCGTACCTTGGTACGTCGTATGATGGCCGAAAAATGGTCGATCGAGAACGTCGCGTTCGACCTCGACAGTGGCGGTTATGGAACCGTCGTCTATCGTGTTCAGGCGCTCTATGGACGCTACAGTTTCGTGCTCTTTTC
>CAJIZO010000176.1 GCA_905181995.1 Flavobacteriaceae bacterium TMED48 | reverse complement strand
AGGTCATCCAATCGGTAGAGCGCTGTTCGGTGGGCGAGGTTACGTTGCTGTCGACTAGGCGCGGGTTTTCGAAGCCGATTTTAGCCAGCCAACTGATGAGCGTTTCTGGGCTGGGTAAAAACCAGACGTTGCGCATTTTTGCGTAGCGGCCCTCGGGGACGAGCACCATGCCTTTTGGACCATCGATTATTAGCGTTTCTAAAATAAGCTGCCCTCCGGGTCGCAACAGGCCGCGTAATTCTTGCAGATGATCCATGGGTGACTTGCGATGGTAGAGCACGCCCATGGAAAATACGCTGTCAAAAGCATGCAATTTGGCGGGCATTTGCTGAATGCCGAGCGGCAGGACATCGATTGGCAGCGCATCGCCAACGAAGCGTTTAACGGCCTCAAATTGGCAGACAAACTTGACCGAGGGGTCGATACCTATAACACGCTGCGCGCCGGCACCGAGAATTCTCCAGCAGTGGTATCCATTACCACAGCCAACGTCCAGTATCAGGCGATTGTGCAGTGGCTGGATGTGCGGCAATAGCCGGTTCCATTTCATGTCCGAGCGCCATTCGGTGTCGATTTGGGCGCCAAATAGCTCGAAGGGTCCCTTGCGCCATGGGTGCAGAGCCATGAGCGTTTGGCGAAATTGCTCGGCTGGGATCGTCAGTTGCTCGCGACTGCCGATGCTGACCGCTGTTTGCAACTCAACCCGATCGGCGGTAATTTTCGGTAGGCGCTCGAGGCAGTCAAGCCAAAGCGGCAGTTCCCCCCAGCGAGTGGCATCAAATTGCTCGCCGATCAAAGCCGGTAGGGTAGGGGCCATAGCGGCGATCGGCGAGTCCGGTAGCCAGTCGAAAAGTGCTTGGTAATTGGTCATGGTAGGCTCGCTTTAAACGCCAGGCGGTGGGCTGCAAGTATAAAACATTTAGGGTACCATTACGCCCCATTAACGAGGCTGGCACGCGGCTATGAGCGATCCAAAATTACAGCACATCGAGGAAAAACTTGCCCATTTAGAGATGGCAAACGCTCAGCTTGAAGACGAAGTATTTCGTCAGCAACGCGAGATTGAGACTCTGACCAGAGGGCATCGTGGTCTACTCGAGCGGTTGGAGCGAATGCAGGACGCTGATGATAGCAATGCCGACGGCGTGCTCGAGCGGCCGCCTCATTACTAGACGGTGTGGCGAGCGGTGATGGATGATGGACGGTCACCTTTTTAAGGGCTTAAAACTGCCGGTGAGAACGGCGATAGATCGCGCGAGCGATGCGCCCATCGCACCGTCTCCGGGTGGTGCTACATGGGTATTATGCATTCGATAAGCTCTTAAATCAGAGCCGCTTAAATCAGAGCTCTTAAATTAGACGCCCTTAAACCAGAGCCGTTAAATTACAACCCCCTAAAGCGGAGCGTTGAACCCCAGGGCGGCTTAAAATACGGTCGTTTAAAAGACCTCTTTGGAGAATAAAATATGGATGAGCACGGCGAGCAGCAACGGGCAGAAATTGACCATACATTTCATAGCCAACGCAGTTATGCGTTGACGCTACGCAGCACTGACTACCGGCAGCGGCTGGAGGTGCTGGCACGATTTGAAAAGGTCTTTAAGGCGTCTTACGCCAAAATGTACAGCGCTGCTGCAGCTGATTTTTCGAAACCGGAAGCCGAGGTCGACGCCACCGAGATTCTGCCGATTGTGGCTGAGTTAAAACAGGTGCGCCGGCAATTACGGCGTTGGATGAAGCCGAAAAAAGTCTTACCGACGATGATGGTTATGGGCACTTCGTCAAAAATAGTTAGCGAACCGCGCGGCGTGTGTTTGATCGTGTCACCTTGGAACTACCCGTTTAATCTGACCTTTGGGCCAATGATACTGGCGATTGCTGCGGGTAATACGGTGATTATTAAACCCTCTGAAATGACCCCCTATATGTCGGCGGTGATCGTGGATATCGTAGAGCAGACGTTTAGATCCGAGGAGGTTGCGGTGTTTCAGGGGCCGGCAGATACGTCGAGTTATCTGACCAGCCTGCCGTTTGATCACATTTTCTTTACTGGCAGTCCTCGTGTTGGGCGTCATGTTATGGCGGCGGCGGCGCAGAATTTAACCTCGGTGACCCTCGAGTTGGGCGGTAAAAGCCCGGTGATCATCGACGCCAAGGCAGCGTTAAAAAAGGCTGCCGACGCAATTGTATTCGGCAAGTTTTGCAACAACGGTCAGACCTGCATAGCGCCAGATTACCTGTACGTCGAAGCGTCGGTGAAACAGGCGTTTATTGGCGAATTAAAAGCCAGTATCGCCAAGCAGTACGGCAGTATCGACGACCTTGCGTCGAATACCGACTATTGTCGGATCGTGAACGATGCCCACTTTACGCGGTTGGAGGGCCTGCTCGAGGACGCGCTTGAGCAGGGCGCGGAAATCTTAGCTGGCGGCACCCGAGTGCGCGAAGGGCGCTTGATCGAACCGACGCTCCTCGAGGGCATGGACGATTCGGCGGTGATTATGCAGGAAGAGATTTTCGGCCCGCTGTTGCCAATCATCGAATACAGCGATCTGGATGAGGTCATTGGTGAGATCAACCGCCGCCCCAAACCATTAGCGCTGTATATTTTTAGTCGCGACCGCGCGGTACAAGACAAGATTATCCAGCAAACCAGCGCTGGCGATACCTGCATCAACCAGATCGCGCTGCATTTTATGCACCCGAATTTACCGTTTGGCGGAGTCAACAACAGCGGTTTGGGGAAAACCGGTGGCCAATGGGGTTTTGACGCGTTTTCTCATCAGCGCAGCGTATTGAACGACAAATTCAGTTCCACAGCGATGATGTACCCGCCCTATACCTCGCGGGTTCGCGGGATGATCAAGACCGCGGTGAAGTTGTTTTCCTAGGCATTTTGCCTAGCGCTGGCGTCCGTGGCTGAATGGCCATTCGGTGATTGTATTTGGTTGCGTTGGTGGTGACCGCAAGGTGCAAAACAGACCGGGCCCGGTCGCAAGCGACTAGGCTTTGATCGCCACCAGCGAGCAGAAGTTATAACACTGGAACCAAATGGTG
>CAJIZO010000175.1 GCA_905181995.1 Flavobacteriaceae bacterium TMED48 | reverse complement strand
CCCTGGGTTAACGCCGCGGGACACAGCTTACATCGACACTCGGGCTATGTTTTTGCGCTCTACACTCGCCGTGGCGGGCGCGCGCCAGAGTTGGCTGATTTGGATAACCTATTAATTCTCGGTCGGTTGCTGGGTAGGATTCACGGCGTCGGATCGATGCAATCATTCGCCCATCGTCCTGCGCTCGACGTAGAGAATTTTGGTTGGCGTTCGTACCGATTGATCAGCCAGCGATTTATGATTCCCGAATTGCAGACCGCCTATGATTCTCTAGCGCTCGACGTGCTCAAGAAAATTGATCAATTGATGGCCGACTACGGACCGGTGCGTACGATTAGAGTGCATGGCGATTGCCATTCTGGCAACATCCTTTGGCGGGATGATAAGCCGCACTTTGTCGACTTCGACGATTCACGCATGGCGCCAGCGGTGCAAGATTTGTGGATGCTATTATCTGGAGATCGCTACGAGCAGAGCTTACAGATGGCGGAGTTAGTCGAGGGTTATAACGAGTTTTGCGACTTTGACTACCGCGAATTGCGCCTGATCGAGGTGCTGCGGACGCTGCGCATGATGCATCACAGTGCTTGGCTGGCGAAACGTTGGGACGACCCAGCTTTTCCACGCGCGTTTCCATGGTTTGGCTCCGCGCGCTATTGGAGCGACCACATATTAATGCTCAGAGAGCAGTTGGCGGCCTTGGATGAGCCGGTGTTACATATTTAACGCCGGCCGCCTACCAAGAATAATTGATGCCCATGGAGAACTGACTATCGAGCCGCTCTGTATCGAGAGCCGGTTGATTGTCGTAGAGTAACTCGAGTTTGAGTTCGGTGAATAAATTTTTGATCAATGGCACCTTGATGCCAAGGTCAATATCCGCCTGGCTATCCTTGGCGTGCTGCATTGAGACCCGGATGTCTTGACGGTGAAAGAGTTCGATGCGCTCGAACAAAATATGCGAATAGTCCAGCGACCAGCTCCAAGTGAGATGGTCGTCGGAGTTCTTTCCGGCGACCTCTTCGACAATCCACAAGACACCAGACTCCAGCGATAGGCGGGAATTTGGCGTATCCCAAAACTGGTGTCCCAATGCGGATCCCAGCGTGTAGGTTTTAGCGATAGCTCGCCTTTCATCGGCTCCCACAGACGCCTCATTGCGCCAGAACCACTGGTCACTGTAAAACCAATCATTGGCATAACCGAGGCTGTAACTGTCTTCGGCCTGTTGTTCTTCCAAGCTATGATTTTCATATTCGAATTGCACCGTTTGGCGTGCTTTAACGGTGCGTCGCTGGATGGTCGTGTCGATATCCCAATCGCGCCGGTTCTGATTGCCATTGGCGGCGGAACCGGTGATTGATAGACCGCCAGAATAACGCGGCGCAGCGCCCGGTTTAGGGTCTGTGGGGGGCGAAATATCGCCGCTATTATTAGACGCCTCATCAAGGTTTGTTATCTGCGACAGTTGGATGGTTAGTGGGCCAAAATTATCCGACATCCAAATCAAATGGGTGGTCGACCGATCAAGTAATTTACCGTTCAAGATATCCCCATTGACCAGTCTGAGTTGCTCGCTAAGGCTCTTGGGGGAGAGTGTCATCAGACTCAGGGTCAAGGCGGTGCAGATGCAATGGTAATGCATGTCGCGGATTCCAAGTTATACGATCGTGGTTGAGGCCCGAGATTATACGGGTTTGAGTAAGCCACTCAATAGCCGCTTAAAATTAGTCTACATTTCTATTGAGGGCGCGTTAAAATAGCTGCTGGACTATTTTAAAGATGGATCATTTGAAAACTGGAGAAGGCAATGAGCGAATTTCGCGCAGAATTAAAGTACGCGGAAAGCCACGAATGGCTAAAAATAGAATCTGATGGATCGGTTGTACTTGGTATAACGGATCATGCCCAAGATGCTCTCGGGGACGTAGTGTATGTTGAGCTGCCAGATGTTGGCGATCAAATAGACGCCGGCGCAGAGGTCGCTGTAGTCGAATCGGTCAAGGCGGCGTCAGATATTTATACGCCGATCTCCGGTGAAGTTGTCGAGATCAATGCCGGATTGCAAGATGACCCGAGCATGGTTAACAGCTCGCCCTATGATCTTGGCTGGTTTATGCGCCTAAAGCCCCAAGATATCCAAAGCGTTGAGGATTTGTTAGATATTGATGGCTATCGCGCGCTGGTCGAGGACTAGGATCGATGGTTTATTGGCGCAGCGAAATGACTTGCCAGTTGCGTTTTTTGGCCTCGCTAAGCAATGCCGGATCCGGATCGACCACTATGGGTTGATCGACGCATTCGAGCAGCGCCAAATCGTTGATCGAGTCGGTGTAAAAGTAGCTTCCTTCAAGCGTTTCCCGATGCTGTTTTAACCATGCCGTCAAACGCGTTACCTTGCCTTCGCGAAATGTCGCTACGCCATCGACATCGCCGCTGTAGCGACCATTTTTGATCACCAGTTCGGTCGCCAGTATCTCGGTGAGCCCAAGAGCGTGGCAGATCGGTTCGACGACGAATCGGTTCGTCGATGTGATGACCAATATGCGATCGTTTTGCGCGCGGTGCTTTTGCAGTAATTCATCGGCTTTGGGTAAATGCATTGGGATTATGTATTGGTCCATGAAAACGGCGTGCATGTCGGCGAGTTGCTGCATCGGCATCTCGGCCAGAGGCGCCAGCGAGAATTTTAGGTAGGCGTCGTTGTCGAGGGTGCCGGCGACGTAGTCGCGATAGTATTTGTCGTTATTACGTCGATAGTGAGTCGCATCGACATAGCCATTTTCAACCAGGAATTGTCCCCAGCTGTGGTCGCTGTCGCCGGCAATTAGCGTATTGTCTAAGTCGAAAAGAGCGAGCGGCATTTCCACAGTTCAGAGATATTTGTTAGGCTGGCAAGCATAGCGGCGATCGCGCCGGTGCTCAAGACTAAGTTGTCGCCATCGTGGCGTTTGCCCGGTATCTACATCGGCGTCATTCAACTCATAGGGAATACACAGGTTGTTAGATAAAAATGGTTTTCGTTCGAATGTTGCGATTGTCTTGAGTGACGGCTGCGGCAGAGTGTTTTGGGCTAAGAGATTAGGGCAGTCGGCATGGCAATTCCCCCAGGGCGGAGTCGACAGCGACGAGAGTGCCGAGCAGGCCTTGTACCGCGAATTGCACGAGGAAATAGGTCTTGATCGAAGTGATGTCAGCGTCATCCACAGTTCGAAACGCTGGCTGCGCTACAAAATTCCGCCGGCTATGCAGCGCAAGGGTCCCGCGCCGGTGTGTATTGGCCAAAAGCAAAAATGGTATTTTTTGCGACTCGAGGCGCCGGCCGCGAAAATTTGCTTTGACAGCACTCAGTCGCCAGAATTTGACGACTGGCAGTGGGTCAATTTCTGGCATCCGGTAGAGGCAGTGGTGGCGTTTAAACGCGGTGTTTATCGGGCGGCACTGAAAGAATTTGCGGCGCACAATTACCGTCTCCAACGGGCCCACAGTGAAACTAAGGTATCTCAATGCTAGCGAATTTACGCGCCATAGTTCAGGACGTTAACAGCGCGCGAAGTCTGCCTGAGGTGCTGAGTATTATCGTCAAAGAGCTAAAGTCGGCGCTCTCGGCTGGCGTGTGTTCGGTGTATTTGTTTGATCCACGCGATCAGCGCTACGTGCTGATGGCAACCGAGGGGTTGCGGCAGACCGCGATCGGTAAAATTCGCCTTGGCATGCGTGAGGGTCTGGTGGGGTTGGTCGCTGCACGAGAAGAACCCCTAAATCTACAGAACGCTGATCAGCACGCTAATTTTGTCTACTTTGAAGAAGCTGGCGAGGCGCCGTACCATTCATTCCTGGGTGTGCCGATTATCCACCAGCGCAAAGTATTGGGTGTTTTGGTATTACAGCAGACCACCGAGAGACGTTTTGCCAGCGAAGAAGAGGCCTTTGTCGTCACCGTCAGTGCACAACTATCTGGCGCGATTGCCCATGCCGAGGCCACGGGAGTCCTCAAACGCCTTTCATTGAGCGGTCGCGGGAAGAGTCGCGAGGCAACTTTTCACGGTATCGCTAGCTGCCCCGGCATCGGCATTGGCCGCGCCGTTTTGTCCGCGCAAAGCTCCGACTTGACGCTGGTACCGGAGCGCTATTGCACCGACAGCGCCAGTGAGATCAAGCTTTTTCGAGAGGCTTTGGACGCCGCAAAAAGCGACATGCAGAATTTGGGTGCAGGCTTACAAGAAAAGCTAAGCTCAGAGGAATTCGCGTTATTTGAAGTCTATATACGGATGCTCGATGATAGTTCGCTGGTCGGCGAGGTAGTCTCTGCGATCGAGTCTGGTCAGGCGGCCCAAACCGCGTGGAGCGCGGTTATTCTCAAGCACGTGAAAACCTTTCGGAAGATGGACGACGTCTACTTGCGCGAGCGGGCGGCAGACGTATCGGATCTTGGCAAGCGGGTTTTAGGCTACTTGCAAAAAGACAGTATGACCGCTGCGGTGTTGCCCCGAAGAGCGATTCTAGTGGGCGAGGATCTCTCCGCTGCGGTGCTTGCGGATATCCCGGTCAACCGGCTGATGGGGATTATTTCGCTCAAGGGTTCGAGTAATTCGCACCTCGCGATCGTCGCTCGAGCACTTGGCATCCCGACCATTATGGGGGCGACCAATTTGCCTCTGGCAGAACTCGAAGGTCAGGAATTGATCGTCGACGGCTTTAAAGGAACCGTGATAAGCCGCCCTTCGCGCACCTGCCGACGGGCCTATTTGCAACGTCAACGCGAAGAAAAATTGCTCAATAAAGACCTCGAAAAATTGCGCGATATCCCCTGCGAAATGCCCGGTGGGCAACGCATCGCCCTGTGGGTCAACACCGGTTTGCGGCACGATACTCTGCGCTCACTGAGGAGCGGTGCCGAGGCCGTCGGCCTTTACCGCACCGAAATCCCGTTTTTTATGCGCTCTAGTTTTCCTACCGAAGACGAGCAAATGGCCATTTATCGAGAACAACTGCAGGCCTTTGCACCTCGCTCTGTGACCATGCGAACGCTCGATATCGGCGGTGACAAGGCGCTACCCTATTTCCCAATTGACGAGGAAAACCCCTTTCTTGGCTGGCGTGGTATCCGTATTTCATTGGATCATCCAGAGATATTTTTGGTGCAGATCCGCGCGATGCTGCGCGCCGCCGAGGGGCTTGAAAATTTACGTATCATGTTGCCGATGATCAGCAGCGTCGGCGAGTTAGAGTGTGCCCTCGATTTGATCGATCGAGCCTATCAAGAATTGACCACCGAGGAGGGACTCAGGATTGAGCGTCCGCCGGTGGGAGCCATGATCGAAGTGCCAGCGGCGGTTTACCAAGTTAAAGCCCTCAGCCGCAGGGTTCGATTTTTATCCGTGGGAACCAATGATTTGACCCAGTACCTATTGGCAGTCGACCGCAATAACCCGCGCGTCGCCAACCTCTATAATTCGCTGCACCCCAGCGTACTTCAAGCGTTGAACATTATTTGCCAGCAGGCCAATGCGGCCGGCTGTGAATTGAGCGTTTGCGGCGAGCTTGCAGGCGATCCTTTGGGGGCAGTGCTGTTGACGGGGTTGGGATATCGGCACCTGTCGATGAGTGCCAGCGGCTTGCCAAAGGTCAAGTCGATGCTTTTGCAAGTCCCCTACAGCCTAGCAAAAGAGTTGGCGCAACGCGCGCTAAAGCTGTCTGATGCCGCCGCTGTCGAGGGTTTGTTGGCCCGTGAACTGGGTCGTCCAGAGCTGACAAAACTATATCAACCGTCTGTAGTTTAGAGCCTACGGCTGAAAGGTAAACCGCTGGCTAGACTTGAATATGCCGAGCTCGTAGCAATTTTCCATCACCGCGATCTCTCCGCTACTAGCGACCATAACACCAGTGGAAGCTCGCGTTCCATAATCCTCACTAATGATGAACGCGGAGGACAGGCGCTTCTCCCATTCGTGCGGGATGCCGGTATCCGGTAAGCGGCTATCGGGGTAGGGTTGGCGTCTCGATAACAGCGATGTCAATTCCGCCAACCGCTCGTGCGCTGGGCCATGGCCCGCTAGATTGTCTCTAAGCTGTTGTTTCGCATAGTCGACTTTGGGCCATGGGCTGTCCAGACTATGATTGCTGATCGCGTAGATGCCTGGGTCTAGGGCGGTGGCGGTTGACTGATAGTTGTTGAGGTAATAGAGCGAGTTGCCGTCAAATACCAGTAGATTAAATCCAGCATAGTGGTTTGCCCGTCGGCACGCGGCCTTGGTCCAGTCTGCCGCGGACGCGCAAGAAGTCAAAAAATCAGCCACTAAACGGCCTCTGGAAAGGGGCTTGTCGGGCCCAAATGTGCCACGGAAGTTTGTCACCGCGGCGAAGCGACCACCGCCAGATACCCCCAGCCAGGTACCACCTGCTTGAAGATCGCGGCCGGCCAAAATATTGGCCGACGGCCACCATTCCATGGCTGCGGTGGGTCGTGCATAAAACTCGTCCCGATTAGAGCAGACTGCCAGTTGCAGGTCGGGAACAACTTTGTAGGCGAGGGATATTAGACACATGTCGACAGTTTATCCCGCGACCAGCGGCGCTGTCATCCTGCCAAGTCACGCAATTGGCTGGTGGTAGGCCGATCTATAAAAGGCTATCATCCCGCCTACTTTAATAAGGAGGTTGCCATGCTTGCCTATCCGCAAATTGATCCTGTAGCGCTGTCCCTTGGTCCGCTGCAGATTCATTGGTATGGCGTGATGTATCTGCTGGCCTTTGCTATCGCATGGCAGTTGGGCGCGCGCAACAGTCGGCGTTCCTGGTCGCCGATCAAGCCGGTGCAAATTGAAGACCTTATCGTCTATGGAGCGTGGGGAGTTATTCTCGGTGGCCGCGTGGGTTATATGCTGTTTTATAGCTTGGGGCCTTGGCTTGACGACCCGACCTTGGTATTTCGCATCTGGCAGGGTGGGATGTCGTTTCACGGTGGTCTGCTCGGGGTTATTTGCGCGGCCTTACTGTTCGCGCGAAAGTACCAGGTGCCATTTCTCAGTTTGACTGATTTTATCGCCCCGCTAGTGCCGACCGGCCTGCTATTCGGTCGACTGGGCAATTTTATTGGCCAAGAACTCTGGGGGCGACCGACTGACGCGCCTTGGGGGATGTTGTTCCCGGCCGATCCAGAGCAATTAGCCCGCCATCCCTCGCAATTATACGAGGCGTTTGGGGAGGGATTGTTGCTGTTTGTACTGATCAGTTGGTTTGCGCGCAAGCCGCGCCTGTATGGCGAGGTGTCTGGCTTGTTCCTGTTGGGTTATGGAGTGGTTCGGTTCGCGGTAGAGTTTGTCCGCCAACCGGATGCGCAGTTTGTCGGTCAACAGGCGAGCATCGATCTGCTCGATTGGATGACCCGGGGGCAGTGGCTATGCGTACCTATGATACTTGCCGGTTTGTGGTTTATGCGTAAAACCGTTCAGCGTGTTTTCCTTGGGCCATCTCGGGACTAAATACTATGCAACAATACCTTGAGTTGATGCGCCACATTCGGGATTCTGGTGTACGAAAAGACGACCGTACCGGCACTGGAACGCTGAGTGTTTTTGGCTATCAGATGCGCTTTGATTTGGCCGTTGGGTTTCCCTTGGTGACCACCAAAAAAGTCCATTTTAAATCCATCGTGCACGAGCTCCTTTGGTTTATTCGAGGCGATACTAATATTCGCTACTTGGTCGATCACGGCGTCAATATTTGGAATGATTGGCCGTTTAAAAACTGGCTGCGAGAGACCTCTCGAGACGTCGACTACCCCGTGGGGTCGTCCGGGCGCAAGGCGCTGATGGCCGAATTTGTCGAGCGCATCCGCGAAGATGATACTTTTGCTTTACAGTTCGGCGACCTCGGACCGGTGTATGGCAAGCAGTGGCGAAATTTTGGCGGTGTCGATCAACTGGCGACGGTGATCGACGGAATCCAGCGCAATCCGGATTCTCGACGGCATTTGGTTTCGGCTTGGAATCCTGCCGACCTCCCGGTGATGGTTAAATCTGGATTGCCACCCTGCCATAGCCTGTTTCAGTTTTATGTCAGCGAGGGTAGGCTGTCGTGCCAGCTCTACCAGCGCAGCGCCGACGTATTCCTCGGAGTGCCGTTTAATATAGCGTCCTATGCTTTGTTAACCATGATGATTGCCCGCGCTTGCAAGCTTGAGGTGGGTGATTTCGTGCATACTTTGGGGGACGCTCATCTGTACCTCAACCATCTCGATCAGGTCGCCAAGCAACTTAGCCGAGCACCCTGCGAGTTACCTAGATTGGCGATTAATATGCCCAGCAATAGTATTTTTGACCTTACCTTCGATGACGTTGAGCTGTTGAATTACCGTTGTCACGATCCAATATCGGCGCCGATCGCGGTATGAATCGCCTGTCGATGATCGCGGCCTTGAGCCGAAATTTTGCCATCGGTTTGGATAATCGATTGCTCTGGCACATCTCTGAAGATCTGGTCAATTTTAAGGCTCTGACCATGGGTAAGCCAATGATTATGGGTCGTAAAACGTTTGACTCGATCGGTAGGCCGTTGCCCGGCCGCGCCAACATTGTGGTTTCTAGGGATACCCAGTGGCAGGCCGAGGGCGTGCAGGTGGCAAGGAGCGTCGATGCAGCTATCAATGCGGCCCACCGAGCTTGCGAGGACGGCGGGCAGGATGAAATTATGGTGATTGGTGGCGAGCAGATCTATCGTCAGGCATTACCAAGCGCGACGCGGCTCTACCTGACCGAGGTCGATGTCGAAATGGCCGCCGATACCTTTTTCCCAGACTTTGTCCGCGCCGATTGGCACGAGCTCGAACGACGGCCGGGAATTCAATCTGCGGATTATGCGTATCAATTTGTCACGCTCGAGCGCATTTTGGCTTAAAGCTGTTACCTTTGGTAACACAACCGCAAAAATCTATTCTTGAGACGACTTTTTCTGGTCGCCAAATTGATTCTTTATCGTCACCCTGTTAAAAAGAACGCAGAATATTAAGCGCGCGAATGCCTGCAAGTAAAAAAAGGGCTCGTGCTAAGACATCAAAACCGACACGCCCAAATTGAGGGAATTATGAGAAAACAACCGTTAAAAGCACTGACATGGTGCGTCATTTTCAGCGCCGCACTGAGCGTTAATTGGTCACAGGCCGCGGACGTCAAAGACGTCCTCTCCGCGGGCGCCGCGAAGGTAAAGGCAGCCCAAGCCGCCCAGATTAAAGTTGATCGGGTAGCCGATCAGACGGATGGATTGTTGCAGGAATTTAAACAGGTCAACAAACAAATAGAGTCACTGAGGGTGTACAACTCGCAGTTGGATCGGCAGATTTCCAGCCAACAGCAGATGATGTCTGAATTGGAGGGCTCAATTGCCAATGCAACGGTGATCGAACGCGGCATTACGCCCCTTATGGTCAGTATGCTCAAATCCCTAGAGGAGTTTATCTCTTTGGATATACCGTTCAAGAAAGAGCAGCGCGAGCAGGCGGTTGCCGATTTGGCAGTCAACCTCGACAGCGCGAGATACTCAGCGGCAGAAAAGTTTCGTCAGTTGCTCGAAGTGTACGATATCGAGTCTGAGTACAGCCAGTCGCTGGAGACTTACCGGGACATGATCGACATCAACGCCAACGGCTCAGATGTCGAGGTCGACGTACTGCGTATCGGACGAGTCGCTCTTGCCTACCAGACCAAAGACAAAGCCCAGACCGGTGCCTGGAACAAAGAAACCGGGGCATGGCAAACGCTGGGATCGGAGTACCGTAGACCGATTGATCAGGGCATCAGGATCGCCAAAAAGCTGTCGCCCCAGGATGTTCTTGAAATGCCCA
>CAJIZO010000174.1 GCA_905181995.1 Flavobacteriaceae bacterium TMED48 | reverse complement strand
CACAAATCGCCACTTTTCCCCATATATGCACACTATGCATACTAAAGATCAATGTCAAGTGCTAGGCCGAGGTGAAAAACCCAATAAAATCAGAGAGTTCTGCATCGAGTGCTGTAAGCGTTATCGCTACCACCCAATACCGGAAAAATTAACGCTGTAAAACATGGGAGTGGCAAAATAACTTAATGTAGATTATAGGTAATGTGAGAATTTAATAGTTTTTTAGAATATAAAAATAATTTTTATTCTTTTTAGCGTCTTTAGCCCGAGGAATAATCCGATCGCTTGGCCCGTTATCGGCCCGCGATCTGATATCAGTATCTCGTCCGCTCGGGATTGGCGTTAGAACCAATCCCGAGCGTCCGGATACCATTGAGCGAGTCGACCGATAAGCCGGGTTCTGTCGTGGACAGTCATTCATCTGGGACAGACGTCACCGCCTGCCTCTTGCGACCTACCCGTTTCCAGCGCGGGACACGCCAGTGGAAACCTATTTGGTCTTGCTCCGAGTGGGGTTTACCCTGCCACTGCTGTTGCCAGCAGCGCGGTGCGCTCTTACCGCACCCTTTCACCCTTACCTGATTCGCGAGCGAACCATCGGCGGTCTACTCTCTGCGGCACTTTCCGTAGGCTTGCGCCCCCCAGGCGTTACCTGGCACTCTTCCCTGCGGAGCCCGGACTTTCCTCTGCGCCAAACCCGACAACACACGAGTGAATTATCGAGAAACCGGCACAGCGACTGTCTAGTCAACTCGCTGATAAGTTTAGCACAAACCGCCCCACAGATTGCCAGCCGCGCGCGCATAGAGCCATAACTATTCTTTGAGTGGATGATTGTCGGGCAGTTTTTTGTGCACCCACAAAGCTAATTTATGGCGCATTGATGGATCGCTTATTTGATCTTTAGCCAGCGGTTGTATCAGCTTGTCTTCGACCAGCACACGATACAAGAACTCCACCTTAAGCTTGGCGCCATCATGACTTTCAAGTTCACCATAGCCACGCTTATTGGCGTATACCGCACCGATTTGCAGTGCTTTTTTTAACAACTGCGCTTCATTTTGCAGCTTGCTCATGCCCTTACACCTCCATTTTTATCCTACTCAACAAATCTCCGGGCGTTATAAAATAACCGCATCCAGCCACCATCCTCACCCCAATCACCGGGATGCCAGGAATTTAGTACCGTTCTAAACACCCGCTCGGGGTGGGGCATCATCAAGGTAACCCGGCCATCGCGACTGCTGATTCCAGTGATACCGTTCGGCGAGCCATTCGGATTAGCCGGATAGTTCAGCGCCGTATGCAATTGATTGTCTATATAGCGCATGCCAACCAATCCCGCAGCCTCCAATTGCTCTGCGCCCTGCGGTGCTGCAAACGCGGCCCGACCCTCGCCATGAGAAATAGCGATAGGCAAGTGAGATCCATGCATACTGCGCAGCAATACCGACGGCCCAGGCTCGATCCTGACCAGTGAAAATCGCGCTTCGAACTGCTCCGAAAGGTTGCGTTCAAACCGTGGCCATAGATCTGCACCGGGGATCAATCCAGCCAGTTGCGAGAGCATCTGGCAGCCGTTGCAAACCCCCAGCGTAAAGGTATCAGGACGGGCGAAGAACTGCTCGAATTGATCGCGCACACGGGGGTTAAAAAGAATCGTCTTAGCCCAGCCTTGTCCGGCACCCAGCACATCGCCATAAGAAAAACCGCCACATGCCACCAATCCGACGAAATCGGCCAGCCGAGAGCGGCCAGTCAGCAGATCACTCATATGCACGTCTACCGCAGCGAATTGAGCACGATCGAAGGCGGCTGCCATTTCCACCTGACTATTGACGCCCTGCTCGCGCAGTATCGCCACCCGCGGGCGAGCACCCACATTTAGCATCGGTGCCGAAAGCGTCTCGCGCGGATTAAACGTGAGTTGCACCGACAAACCGGGATCGACGGTATCGAGGCTGGCAAATTCACGCTCCGCGCACTCGCTGTTGTCACGCAACGCGGCAATCCGGTACGACGTTTCGGTCCAGGCACGCTGCAAATCGACGCGAGTCCGGCAAAAGATTTGCTCGCCGGCACGATCGATCCTGACTCGATCGTCCGCATTCAGGCTTCCGATATCGCAACACGCCACACCGACATCCGCGAAACGCTGAACAACCGCCGCACTGACCTTCGCGCGCACCTGAATAACAGCGCCCAACTCTTCATTAAATAGTACCGCCAGCGGATCTTCCCCGAGAGCGCTAATATCGACATCAATGCCGACATGCCCAGCGAACGACATCTCCGCCAGCGTGGCCGCTAAACCGCCGTCCGAGCGATCGTGGTACGCCAGTATATCGCCGCCGCCACTCAGCGCCTGTAGCGTAGTAAAAAAGTTGCTCAACACCTGCGGGTCGTCAATATCGGGCACCCGGTCGCCGAGCTGCCGATTAATTTGCGCGAGAATAGAACCGCCCAGGCGATCGGCACCAGCGCCAAGATCGAGCAGTAACAATCTGCTTTCACCGGCATCTGTGCGCAATTGCGGCGTCAGCGTTGCACCAACATCGACCACGGGGCTAAAGGCGCTGATAATTAACGATAGCGGCGATGTCACGGCTTTGTCCTGGTCACCGTCCCGCCAAGCGGTGCGCATCGACATTGAATCTTTGCCGACCGGCACGCAGATGCCCAAGGCTGGACACAACTCCATACCCACTGCTTCCACTGTACGGTAGAGTTTTTCGTCTTCTCCGGGCGACCCGGCAGCACTCATCCAATTTGCCGACAACCGCACATCAGCCAATTTGGCAATGCGTGCGGCGGCGATATTGGTAATCGCCTCACCAATCGCCATGCGACCCGACGCCGGCGCATCCAAAAGCGCCAGCGGAGAGCGCTCACCCATCGCCATCGCCTCGCCAGCAGTGCTGTCGTAGGTCACAGTGGTCACGGCGCAGTCGGCTACCGGTATTTGCCAGGGGCCGACCATTTGATCGCGTGCCACCATACCGCCCACCGTGCGATCGCCAATGGTTATCAAAAACTGTTTACTGGCCACCGTGGGATGCCGCAAAACCTGCAGATAACTTGATTCCAGATCCAACTCTCGGGTATCAAAGGCATGACTGGCCTCCGGCAGACGGTTGGCGACGCGATGCATCTTGGGTGCCTTACCAAACAGCACCGACATCGGCAGATCCACCGGGCGATCGCCAAAATGTCCATCATCGAGGCGCACGTCAAGCGCCGCGGTGGCCTCACCGACTACTGCAAACGGGCAGCGCTCGCGAGCACAGATCGCCTCGAACTGCGCAAGATTGGCATCGTCGATAGCCAGTACATAGCGTTCCTGCGCCTCGTTGCACCATATTTCAAGCGGCGACATACCGGGTTCGACGCTCGGCACGCGGCGTAAATCAAAGTGCCCGCCGGTGCCGCCATCCTTGACCAATTCGGGCAGCGCATTGGACAGTCCGCCAGCGCCGACATCGTGAATAAAGGCAATCGGGTTGGCATCGCCCAACTGCCAGCACCGGTCGATTACTTCCTGGCACCGGCGTTCAATTTCTGGGTTCTGCCGCTGTACTGAGGCGAAATCCAAATCCTCGGAACTGCTGCCAGTTGCCATCGAGGATGCGGCGCCGCCGCCAAGACCGATTAACATCGCCGGCCCACCGAGCACGACGAGACGAGCTCCGGGCTGAAAAGTTGGTTTATCGACATGTTGTTGACAAATATTACCGTAACCACCGGCGATCATAATCGGCTTGTGATAGCCCCTGCGTTGGCCGTTTTGGTCCATCTCAAAGCTTCTAAAGTAACCGCAGATATTCGGCCGACCGAATTCGTTGTTAAATGCCGCCCCACCAATCGGCCCCTCGAGCATAATATCCAGCGCCGAAACAATCCGCTCCGGCTTGCCATAATCCTCCTCCCATGGCTGCGCATAATCGGGAATATGCAAGTTTGAAACGCTAAATCCGACCAACCCAACCTTGGGTTTCGAACCTCGACCGACGGCACCTTCATCGCGAATCTCACCTCCCGAACCGGTGCCAGCGCCGGCAAAAGGTGCAATCGCCGTGGGGTGGTTGTGGGTTTCAACTTTCATCAGCATATGCACCGGCTCCCGCTGATAGCGATACTCTCGGCTCTCGGGATCGGGGGAGAAACGCCCGCCATCGGAACCACGAATCACCGCGGCGTTGTCCGAGTAGGCAGACAATACGCCGGCACCATTCATTTGATGGGTGTAGCGAATCATGTCAAACAGGGATCGCTGCTGCTCGGTGCCATCGACCGTCCAGGAGGCGTTAAATATCTTGTGGCGACAGTGTTCAGAATTGGCTTGGGCAAACATCATCAGCTCGGTATCCGAGGGATTTCTCTGCAAACCCAAAAAGGCCTCGACTAAATAATCAATTTCGTCGTCGGCAAGGGCCAAACCAAGGTCGATATTCGCCTGGCCGAGCGCCTCTGCACCGCCACCCAACACATCGATATGGGTGAGCGGTCGCGGTTTTTGATGAGAGAAAAGCGCGGCCGCATCCGCGGTATTATCGAGTACTGCCTCAACCATGCGATCGTGCAATAGCTCCTCTATCTGTCCGCGTAGGGCGGCGTCAGATGCACCGGGGCCGGCAAGCATAAAGGCCACGCCACGCTCTATGCGCTGAATTTGGTTGAGGCCGCAGTTATGGGCGATGTCGGTGGCCTTGCTCGACCACGGCGAAATCGTGCCAACTCGCGGCACGACCAAAAAGCGCGCGCCATCAGAGGTCTCTAGATCACCGTCTAGATCACCCTCGGGCCCGCAGCTTAGTAGGGATTGCAAGACCTCTCGCGCGCCTTGATCGAGAGGTTCTCGAGTTTCAACAAAGTACATATAACGGGCATCGACTGTATCTACGCCACACTTTGCGGCGTGTAACCGCGCTAAAATTCGACTGCAACGAAACTCAGAAAAACAGGGTGCACCGGGCAGGATCATCATACTGTGGAGGCTCTCGAACATCACTAGAATCGGCACTATTCTAGCCGAAAAAGTCGTTCTCGGGCAGATTCAATTAACGAAATTGGCTATAATCCAGAGAAGCGTTGGACCACGCCCTTGATGGCGCTCTCAACGCTGGCATAGAGGAATGCGAACTGACCATGAGTGGGCTGCCAAAAACCGTTCGAAGACAGCGCAACCGTCTACTTTTAGCGGGACTTGGCGCGCTATTGCTGGTCTACCTGACCAGCAGCCACCAAATCAGTGACCTAGAGCGCGTGCGCGAGCGCGGCAGTTTAGTGATGCTGACCATAGAGAGCCCGACCACGTACTTTCACGATGGTCGCGGTGAAAATGGTTTTGATTTCCTACTCGCCAAGGCATTTGCCGACAGTCTCGGCGTCGAACTCGAAGTGGTGCCTAAAACAACCTTGCGCGGGCTATTTCTATCGATTGGCGGTGCACGCGGTGATTTTGGCGCAGCAAACCTCGCCCAGACTGAATCGCGGCAGCGCTCGCTAGCCTTTTCCATCCCTTACTACCAAATGACTCAGCAATTGATCTACCGGATCGGCACCCAGCGCCCGCGCGATCTCAATCAACTCAGCGGAACCCTGGCAGTCATCAGCGACTCGGCGCATAGCGAGCTATTGCAGAACCTGCAACGCAGCAACCCGAAACTGACCTGGTCCGAAACTGATCAGGCGACCATGGGCGATTTAATCAGGCGAGTGCACCACGGCGAGGTCGATTATGCGGTGGTCGATTCGCTGGCCTACACGGTCAGTCGCCACATCTACCAAAAAGCCGCCCTCGGCATGATTATCTCTGAACCGCAACCGATCGCCTGGGCTTTTGCCCACCATGGGGACGGCAGTTTGCTAACCGCGGCCAACCAATTTCTCGAGCACTTCATTTCCAGCGGCCAACTCAGCCAGCTAAAACTGCGGTTGTTCTCGCAGTCGAGTCATTTTTCAGTGGCAAATTCAAAACTTTTGGAGCTCATGGTGAAGCGACGCCTGCCGGCCTATCGCCAAATGTTCGAGCGCGCCGCTGCCGCCACCGAGTTCGACTGGCAGCTGCTCGCCGCGGTCGGCTACCAAGAATCGCACTGGAACCCGCTCGCAAAATCGCCCACCGGCGTGCGTGGTCTGATGATGCTGACCCGCACCACGGCGCGAGAAATGCGCGTCGACAACCGTCTCGACCCGCAACAGAGCATTACCGGCGGCAGTCGCTACTTGGCAAAATTGAAATCTCGCCTCCCCGACAGGATTGTCGAGCCAGACCGCACCTGGTTGACGCTTGCCGCCTACAACGTCGGCTACGGCCATATGGAGGACGCGCGAATTCTCGCCCAGCGCAGTCAACAAAACCCAGATAGCTGGGCGGACGTGCGCGAGCAACTGCCAAAACTTGCCGATAAAAGCGTCTACCGCACGCTCAAATACGGCTATGCCCGCGGCGATGAGGCGGTGCGTTACGTCGACAACATCCGTTATTACCAGAGCTATTTAAATTTACACTCGCTGTCAACACTGCGGCGAGCGCCGGCAGATCGAAAAAATTCGTGGCTGCGAAAGCGTCAGGTTCCGGCGCCGGCGTCGCTCTAAGGCGTGCCGCCAGCGGCGCGCCTAGCGCGAAAAAACGTGCGCATTAAATCTCCGCAATCGTGCTCTAAAACACCACCGCGCCAATCGATGCGATGGTTGTAATGGTCCATATCCAACAACTGAAGCTGGCTTTGCAACGCCCCTGCTCGAGGTTCCAAAGCGCCAAAAACCACCCGCCGCAGCCGCGCGTGGAGCATCGCTCCAACGCACATAACACAAGGCTCTATGGTCACGTACAGATCGCACCCTGGCAGGCGATAGTTGGCCTCGGCAAGCGCGCCGCGACGCAACGCTACCATCTCTGCATGGGCGCTTGGATCACAACTGCCGATCGGTTGATTGTGTCCCTCGGCAATGATCTGGCCGTCCTTTACCAGCACCGCCCCCACCGGCACCTCGCCCACCGCGGCGGCGCGCTCGGCCATCGCCAGCGCGCGGCGCATAAACACTTGATCGCTATCGATGGCCATGGCGTTGTCTCCCAGTGTGTAAATTAATCTATACTGCCCGCTTCGATATTATGGCAGTTAGCGATGCGCGATCAAACGCAAATACTGAGTATTCCGAGCAATTGGAAGACCGAGTTGAGCCAATCACTGAAATCGGTAGACGAGTTACTCGACTGTCTCCAACTGGACGCATCGCTACTTAGCGGCGCGCAACGAGCGGCCATGGAATTCCCGCTGCAGGTGCCAAGGCCCTATTTGGCGCGGATTCGCCACGGCGACCCGCAAGATCCACTACTCACTCAAGTACTGCCGGTACAGCAGGAACTCGACACCGTCGAGGGCTTCGATGACGACCCCCTCGACGAAGCTGCGCACAACCCGCACCCCGGCATTGTCCATAAATATCGCAATCGGCTGTTACTCATCGTCAGTCCAGCCTGCGCGATCAATTGCCGATATTGCTTTAGGCGTCATTTCCCGTACCAGCAACAGCGCCAAAATCGTCAGCAGTGGCAGTCTGCTCTAGACTATATCCGGCAGCACCGAGAACTTAATGAGATCATCTATAGCGGCGGTGATCCGCTGGCCGCCAATGATAAATTCCTCGGCTGGCTGACTGAGCAAATTAGCCAGATTTCGCACATCAAACGCCTGCGCGTCCACAGCCGGTTGCCGATCGTCATTCCCTCCCGTATCGATGACGAACTGCTGCAATGGATGACCGCTTCGCGCTTACAACCCACGTTGGTGGTGCATATCAACCACCCCAACGAAATTGATGATGCGGTCGAGGCCGGCCTGCATCGCCTGCAAGAAAATCGTATTCGAGTCTTCAATCAGTCGGTGTTACTCAAGGGGGTCAACGATTGTGCCGAGACTCTGATAGCCCTGAGCGAGCGCCTCTATGACTGCCGCGTCAACCCCTACTACCTGCACCTTCTAGACCCGGTCAAGGGCGCCGCACACTTCGACGTTTGCGAATCCCGCGCAACTCAGATCTACGCCGAGATGCAAGCGGTTCTACCCGGTTTTTTGCTGCCGCGGCTGGTGCGCGAAGTGCCCGGCAAAGCGGCCAAGACGATCGTCGCGACGACCCTTTAGCAACCGCTCAAGGCTGATTGACTGAAGGACGTGCGGCGAGTCCTTGAAGGGCCCATAAAAGCGCTATTGCGCTAAGATTAAAGACCGCATGAAGGCTTAAAATTTGCATCACTAAGAGGTCAAAATATGACTGCGGCAGAATAACCAATAACAACAATAACCCGCTAGATCGAACAATCTCCAACCCTACAGCAAGGCCTCGGCCCTGCAAAATTCCTGCCGTGATCGCCGCCGACACTAGCACCAAAATACTCAGCGCGGCGCGCTCATCCACGGCCATCTGATGGATGTCCAACAGCACCCACAGGGTCGTCAGGGCGAGCATAAAGAACTGCACCACAGCAAACGCTCGATACGGCAGTGGCGCGTTCGTTGCGTACTTTTTATGGTCAGCGTCTGCGGCTTTTCTGGCATTAGAGCGCGCTGCCACATCGGCTGGGCGCCAGCCTGTTCTGGCTGTCCATACCCGCCACTTATCGGCGATTTTTGGGGTCTGCCAAGTATCCCTCAGCATTTGCGCGTAGACCTCGAGATTGGCCCACAGCGGATTCCAACTGCGCAGGGGCGAGCGGGTACC
>CAJIZO010000173.1 GCA_905181995.1 Flavobacteriaceae bacterium TMED48 | reverse complement strand
GTAACAGCTTGTGCACCAAAGTCATAGTCAGCGCGGAAACTCCGAACAGTCGGGCATAAGCGCCGCCGCTTTCCGGGGGCTGTTGATCCGGCAGAACCCCGATCGCTTGACCGCTCTTAAGTGCCTTCAGTAAGGCTGACACACCGCGAACATTGGTCGGTACCAAGGTTGCCCCGGAACGTTCCCGAGACCCCTTGATCCAGCTTTCTAAGGGTGCAAGTTTGGGCGGTTCATACAACGATGTCATGGCCGTACGCGCCGCTAACCACAAGCCGACAAGCTCCCAATTACCTTGGTGCGGGACTAGGAAAATCGTCCCATCATCGCGCTCTAGCGTGGACTCAAAGTGTTCTATACCCTGGATAGCAGTGACATGGCGGTCGAGCCACGCGCTCGGCTGCCGCCACAACCGCGGTGTCTCACACACCGTCTGGCCCATATGCAGCATACGCTGTCGGCACAGTTGCTCGCGTTGCTCGAGGGCCATAGAGGGATAACAGAGCGCTAAGTTGGTACGCGCGACCCTGCATGGCCGCCACTCGAAGCGATAGATAGCACGACCAATACCGCGGCCGAGTGCACGGCTTAACGAGAGTGGCAAATGCGCCGCCAGTTTCAGCAGAGTGAGCGCCAAGAGGCCTTTAAATTGGCGCATTTCAGCTACCCAATGGCTTTGTTACAAGCGTTCACAAAGATCATTTTTTATGTAGTCGCGCAGTGCATCGCCAATCTCTGGGTGCTCAAGACCGAGTTCTATGTTAGCGCGTAACAAGCCAAGTTTGCTACCACAGTCATAACGGGTACCGGAAAATTCATAGGCCATAACCTGCTCCTCCATCAGCAACCCTTGGATCGCGTCAGTCAGCTGATACTCTCCACCAGAACCTGGCGCCAAACCCCTCAAGTAGTCAAAGATTCGCGGCGTAAAAATATACCGACCGGTAACCCCCATATCGGATGGCGCATCCTTTAGACTCGGTTTTTCGACGATGCCATCCAACAGGTACATCCGCTCATCCTGCTTACTGCCGCTGATCACACCGTAAGCTGAGATGCCCGGCCCTGGCACCTGTTGCACCGCTATCACAGAGCTGCGGTAAAAGTTGTGCTGGGCCACCATCTGTTGCAGCGCGGCTTGATCGCTGTGAATCAAATCATCGGCCAGCAATACAGCAAACGGCTCATCGCCAATAAGGTGCGCTGCCGTCAACACCGCGTGTCCTAACCCGAGCGCTTCGGTTTGCCTTATGTAGGTGCAACTAACCCCCTTCGGCACAACGCCCTGAGCGATTTTTAACAACTCGGTCTTGCCGCTCTTTTCCAATTGGTGCTCGAGTTCATAGGCTTTGTCAAAATGATCTGCTATCGCCCGTTTAGCCCGGCCAGTGACGAAAATCATCTCGGTAATACCAGCGGCAACGGCCTCCTCTACGGCGTATTGAATGAGTGGCTTGTCAACAACTGGCATCATCTCTTTGGGACTAGCTTTGGTGGCTGGCAAAAATCGCGATCCCAACCCAGCAACCGGGAAAACGGCCTTGCGAACAGCCTTTACATTATCGTAACCGGACATACGATCTCGCGCTCCATAAAGTCAATTTGACGTCTAGTTTAACGTCTCGTTCAATCCTGCGATACGCCACAGGCGGTGGTCGTTGGTTAATACCGCCAAGGATCGCTTATATCTACATTTGGCCATCATATTGCCTGTCATTCTAGTCGCCCTCGCTTATAATTGGCAGCGATTTAAACCTTACTCGACAAGAGAGCTATCGACGTGAATGAACCGAGCAGCAGCACTGCGACCTTTCAGGGTCTGATTCTTAAACTGCAACAGTTTTGGGCTGCCAAGGGCTGTGTCATCATGCAGCCTTTGGATCTTGAAGTCGGCGCTGGTACCTTTCACCCCGCGACTTTTTTACGCTCCATAGGACCAGAAAATTGGAATAGCGCCTATGTGCAACCATCGAGGCGACCTACCGATGGTCGCTACGGTGAAAACCCAAATCGGTTGCAACATTATTATCAATTTCAAGTGGTCATGAAACCGTCGCCAAATGATTTTCAAGAACTGTATTTAGAGTCACTTTGCGACATCGGTATCGATACTTGCGTGCACGACGTTCGATTTGTCGAAGACAATTGGGAGTCGCCAACCCTCGGCGCATGGGGCCTAGGTTGGGAAGTTTGGCTGAATGGTATGGAGGTGTCCCAGTTTACTTATTTTCAGCAGGTGGGAGGGCTTGAATGCATGCCGGTGACTGGCGAGATCACCTACGGTATCGAGCGATTGGCGATGTATATCCAAGGCGTCGATAGTATCTATGATCTGGTCTGGGCCGAGGGGCCCCAAGGACCCGTCAGTTACGGCGATGTTTTCCGGCAAAATGAAGTTGAAATGTCGCGATTTAACTTTGAAGAGGCGAATGTCGATTTCCTGTTGCTCCAATTTGACGAATATGAGCGACAGAGTCAGGCACTAACGGATAAAAAGCTGCCGCTACCAGCCTATGAAATGGTTATGAAGGCATCGCACACGTTTAATCTACTCGACGCGCGGAAGGCGGTGTCCGTGACCGAGCGACAACGCTACATATTGAGAGTGCGCAGTTTGGCAAGGTCGGTCGCGCAATGTTATTTCGATTCGCGTGCTGCGCTCGATTTCCCACTGGCCGACAAAGAGATTGCCGACGATGTCAAACGACGGTTGGAGGGGGCGCTGTGATCAACAACGATCTATTGATAGAAATCGGCGTCGAAGAAATCCCACCCAAGGCATTGGCGGTGCTATCGGATGCGTTCAAAGTCAATGTAACAGAGGGCTTGCAGCGTCAACAGCTGCAATCTGGAGCCATCACCGCCTATGCAACACCCCGTCGTTTAGCGCTGTTAATCGAGGACCTCGATCGCCAGTCGCCGGATCAGCAGACCGTGGTTTGGGGGCCACCGATAAAGGTTGCCTTTGACGACAACGACCAACCGACCCGAGCGGCTGCAGCTTTCTCCAAGAAAAATTCGCTGCCGTTGGATAAGCTTCGTGACTACGTCGAAGACGATGGCCAGCAACATAAACTCTGCGTGCGAAAAACCGTGCCTGGCACTGCCACCGAGACACTTCTAGGAGAAATTATTAACCAAGCGCTTAGCGGTTTGCCCATCCCAAAGCGTATGCGCTGGGCTAAATCCCGCGAAGAGTTTGTGCGGCCAGTGCGCTGGGCCGTGGTGCTCTATGGCGATCGGGCGCTGAGCTATAAGATTCTTGGAATAACCGCCAGCAATACCAGTCGCGGGCATAGATTCCACTCCCCCGACGAATTTGTCATTCAATCCCCGCGTGGGTACCAAGAGCAAATGCATGCACATTTTGTGGTGGCCAGCGTTGATGATCGCCGGGCAACTATCCGCGCAGGCGTTGAGGCGCTTGCGCAAGAGCAAGGCGGAACAGCGGTAATCAGCGAGGCGCTGCTTGAGGAGGTCGCAGCGCTTTGCGAGTGGCCGGTACCACTGCTTGGCCGGTTCGATGAGGCATTCTTGGACATCCCTGCAGAAGCGCTGATCTCGGCCATGCGCGGACACCAAAAATATTTTCATGTAATCGATGATAACGGTAATCTTCTACCGCTTTTTATCACCGTTGCCAACATTGACAGTCTAGACCCTGGCCAGGTTGTTGCCGGAAACGAGCGGGTTATCCGACCACGATTGGCAGATGCGGCGTTTTTCTACCACAACGACCTTAAAGTGAGTCTGCAAGAGCGACGCCAAGGCCTCAAAAAAGTCGTCTATCAAGCGCAATTGGGGAGTCTATTTGAAAAGACTGAAAGGGTAGCCGCGCTCAGCCGTTGGCTAGCGACTGCGACTGGAGCCGATCCGTTGTGCGCCGAGCGCGCCGGGTTATTGTGCAAGTCGGATTTAATCAGCGATATGGTCGGTGAATTTGACGATCTACAAGGGATTATGGGACGCTACTATGCCGCCAATGACGGCGAGGACCCAACCGTTGCTAGTGCCCTTTATGAACAGTATTTACCGCGCTTCTCAGGCGACAAACTCCCACAGGAACCCGAAGGTATTGCCTTGGCACTGGCCGACCGCTTAGACACCCTGGTCGGTATTTTTAGCATTGGCCAACAACCCACTGGTTCCAAGGATCCCTTTGCATTGAGGCGTGCCAGCCTTGGGTTATTACGAATTATTGTCCAGTCAAATATTGATGTCGACCTGAAACTAGCCATTTACCAAGCCGCGAAGCAGTTGCCTACGGTTGACACTAAGTCGTTAAATAACCTATGTGCGCAAGTGCACACTTACATTTTAGAGCGCAACGTGTCTGCTTATAAAGAACAAGGTATCCGTATCGAAAGTTATAATGCGGTGGCCGCACTGGATTTGAGTAACCCGCTGGATATTGACGCTAGGGTGATTGCGGTACATCGATTTAGCCAGCGGCCTGAAGCTATAGCCCTAGCTTCCGCCAACAAACGGGTGGCCAATATTCTAGCCAAACAGGCAGACCAACCGGTGGCGATCAACCCCGCCGCACTACGGGACGATGCAGAGATTCTATTGGCCAAAGCCATTCAACAAATGCAAGGCAAGGTTGCCCCGCTCATCGCGGAACGAAAATACCACCAAGCATTAGAGCTGCTGGTGGAACTGCATGAAATAATCGACCGATTTTTCGTCGAGGTTATGGTGCTCGCTGAAGATCCCGATATCAGGACTAACCGGATTGCTCTGTTGCAGCAACTTCGATGCCTTTTTCTCGATGTCGCAGACATCTCATTATTAGCGACAAGCTAATCGACATCATAGACCTCAAGGATGAAGATTTATGCTGATACAGCTTTTTAAGGCCGCGTTATTTTATATGGGGTACGTGGTTCTAATTGCTATTAATAGCATCGCCTGCTGCCTATTATTTTTCTTACCGCTGACTAATCGACAACGCTTGGGCACCCTATCGAGCCGTTTGATGATGAATTGGTTAAAGCTGACCTGCAACATTCGTATCGTCGTCACTGGATTACAAAATATCCCCGACAAACCTTGTGTCGTGGTCAGTAATCACCAAAGTTCATGGGAAACATTTTACCTGCAACGATTATTGAAACCCGCCAGCGTAATCGTGAAAAGAGAACTGCTATGGATGCCGTTATTTGGCTGGGCGCTGGCCCTTTCAGGCCCTATAGCGATCCGCCGCAGTCATCCTGTAGCAGCACTACGCCAGGTGTTAAAACAGGGCCGTAATTGTATTAACAAGGGTAGCAACGTTATCGTCTACCCAGAGGGGAGTCGCTCTCCTGCTGGAACGTTAAAGCCCTACAAAGCTAGTGCTGCGGCGTTGGCAGTAGCGGCACAAGTACCTATTTTGCCAATCGCCCACGATGCGGGGAACTGTTGGCCTGCCCATCGCTTCATCAAGCATGCTGGAACCATAACCGTGCGCATCGGCGAGCCGATTGAAACGCACTCCCACAGCCCTAAAGAACTGACCTCTATGGCGCAGGTCTGGTGCTCGTCTGCGCTGCGAGCCGACGCGCTATCAGATATCTAGGTTGACGACTGAAAGAGCGTTTTTATCGATAAACAAACGGCGCGGCTCAACCTGATCACCCATCAGCGTGGTGAACATCTGATCAGCAGCGATTGCATCATCGATCGTCACGCGCAGCATACGACGACTCTCTGGATCCATGGTCGTCTCCCATAATTGCCCTGGATTCATTTCCCCCAGGCCCTTATAACGCTGGGTATTAATCCCACGGCGAGCCTCGGCCATTAGCCAGTTAAGCGCCTCTTCAAAATCGCTAACCGGGGCGCTTCGCTCACCACGGTTTACCGTTGCGCCTTCTTCGAGCAACCCCTGTAGGCTATTTCCCAACGCAACCATCGCGCGGTATTCCTTGGATGCAAAAAAGTCACGATTGAACAGATAACTGTGCGGCGCACCATGGGCCATAATTTCGACTTTTGGTAAAAATATATTTCGCTCTAAATCTTCGTGCACCACAACCGTATATCGGTGGGTCCCGCCGTCGCCGGTATCAAGTTTAGAATCCAATTCAGCACACCATAAGCCCAACTTGTCCGCGTCAAGATGCAAGTCGCTGCTAAATTCTTGGATATAGACCAGCGCTTGTAGGACGTTAATCGGGTAAACCAGGGAGAGCCTGTTCATCATATTAGCGACGGAGCGAAAGGAACTTACCAGAGATTCCAGCGCGACACCTTGGATCGGTGGAGCGCTGCTGTTCACATGCAAGCTGGCATTTTCAAGCGCCTTTTGGGTTAAATAGCTAGTCAGCGCTGCATCGTCCTTCAAGTACTGCTCGGACTTTCCTTTACTGACCTTATAAAGCGGCGGTTGAGCGATATAAATATGTCCATTTTCAACCAATGAACGCATTTGCCGAAAGAAAAAGGTTAACAGTAAAGTGCGTATATGCGAGCCGTCGACATCCGCATCGGTCATGATCACAATGGTGTGGTAGCGAAGTTTTTCAATGTTAAACTCCGATGTCCCGATACCGCAGCCCAGCGCGGTAATCAAGGTGCCGACCTCAGCGCTCGAAAGCATCTTGTCAAAACGCGCCTTCTCGACGTTTAAAATCTTGCCTTTCAATGGCAGTATCGCTTGTGCGCGTCGATCTCGTCCCTGCTTTGCAGATCCCCCGGCCGAATCGCCCTCCACCAAATATAGTTCTGACAACGCAGGGTCTTTTTCTTGGCAATCTGCCAATTTTCCCGGTAATCCCGCGATATCCAGTGCTCCCTTGCGCCGCGTCATCTCCCGAGCTTTACGGGCCGCCTCTCGAGCGCGCGCTGCATCAATCATTTTATTAACGACAGCCTTTGCATCTTGAGGAAACTCCATGAGGTAGTCGTTAAATTTATCGCCCATTTCCTGCTCAACCGCAGTTTTAACCTCTGAACTCACTAACTTGTCTTTGGTTTGAGAAGAAAACTTTGGATCGGGCACCTTGACTGAAACAATGGCCGTCAGCCCCTCACGCGCATCGTCGCCGGTAGTATTGACCTTAGCTTTGCTGCCTATCCCCTCTTTTTCAATATAGCTGTTTAAGCCTCGGGTCAAGGCGGCGCGAAAACCCGCTAGATGGGTACCACCATCGCGTTGCGGTATATTATTGGTATAACAAAGTAAATTTTCCTGGAATCCATCGTTCCATTGCATCGCAACCTCGACGCTAATGCCATCTTCACGGTCGACGTTAAAGTGTAGTGCGTTATTGATCGTTGATTTATTGAGGTTTAGAAAATCTACGAACGCCATCAATCCACCCGCATAGGCGTATTTTTCTTCTTTTCCAGAGCGTTCGTCATGCAAGGTAATACTCACACCTGAATTTAGAAATGACAGCTCACGGAGACGTTTGGCCAAAATTTCAAAGTGAAAGCGAATATTCGAAAAAGTATCACCCGATGGGACGAAGTGAATTTCCGTTCCCGTAGCCTCGGTGTCACCGACCATTTCTAAGGGCCCTTGAGGTACGCCGTGTTGGTAATGTTGCTCGTAGACTTTACCGTTGCGGCGTATCGTCAGCCTTAGTTCACGAGAGAGCGCATTGACCACCGAAACGCCTACACCGTGCAGCCCCCCGGAGACTTTGTAACTATCAGCGTTGAATTTACCCCCCGCATGCAACACCGTCATAATAACTTCCGCTGCCGAAACGCCCTCTTCGTGCATCTCTGTTGGGATACCTCGACCATCATCTGACACAGAAATCGATTCATCGGGGTGAATAACAATGCGAATATCGGAGCAAAAGCCTTCAAGTGCTTCATCGATGGAATTGTCGACAACCTCAAACACCATATGATGCAAGCCCGTCCCATCGTCGGTATCACCGATATACATACCGGGACGCTTGCGAACTGCATCCAGCCCCTTGAGAACGGTAATACTTGAGGAGTCGTAATTATGTTCGTCGCTCATAAGCAGTCAGCTTCCTGTGATTGATTGGGCAGTAACAACGCCGTGTTCTACGTGGAACATTTGGTGAGCGGTATTTTCAACCAGACTCACAAAGTCTCTTTTATCTACACCAGTCATAAAATACTGGCATCCTAGTCCGTTCAAGCACTCGACCACCTGTTCACGGTGATGGTAATCAAGCTCCGCCGGAAGGTCGTCCAGTAGAAAAACGCATGCTTGACCCGCCTTTCTGCGATAGAGCGCCGCCTGCGCCAGCTTCAAGGCATAAATCAACAGCTTTAACTGCCCTCGAGACAACCTCTCGCCGGCTAGTACGCCATCCACTCTGACCTTTAGATCGCCGCGATGCGCGCCATGATGCGTCTTACCAAACTTGCAATCACGACCGTTATCCGCCGCCATCACCACATCCAACGTCTGCTCGCGAGACCAACCCCTTTCATGCTCAAAATGAAGCGCGCCCAAGCCGTCAAAGAAATGCGCAATCGTCACCACTTCGGCTTGTAGTTCGGCTAAATAATTATCTCTGTGAACAGCGATCGCATCGGACAGAGCAACAAACTCTCGGGTCCATACAGCCAGTTGTTCCGGCTCTATTCTATCATGCCGCAACAACTGATTGCGCTGTTTTAACGCTTTTTGGAACCGTCGCCACAACCCGCCATACGCAGGTTCCACGTGGAACACTCCCCAATCGACAAACTGGCGGCGCTGCATTGCGCCGCCTTCAAGTAGCAAAAAGCTGTGTGCGTCGATTAACTGCAGGGGTAATTCAGCCGCCAATTCACTCGCAGTGTCGATCGCCGCGCCGTCATAGCGAGCCTCAAACCGGCCATCAATGGTGCGTTTGACGCCCAACTGGCGGCAGTCACTCGACGGATCACTTAAAATCTGGGCTGACACTACCAACTCGGCCTGCCCAGACTCTACCACCAAACGTAAGTCTCTATGTTTGAATGAGCGGCCCCTACCGAGGATATAAATAGATTCCAGGAAGCTCGTCTTACCGCTCCCATTATCACCGAACAGCACATTAGCGCCAGGGTGGCAGTGAACACTTAGGTCGTGTATGTTCCGGAGGTGTAAAATATTCAGTTTTGATAGCAGCATTTATTGCCCAGCGCCAAACTAGATAAGCCTGATCGTCGAACACCTACACACCAACAACAAATCTATAGCCGCATCGGCATAACTACATAGACCGCCTTGCTATCAGCTGCGTCCTCGACCAATGCACTACTATTAGAATCGGATAGCGTAAAGCGTACCTGGCTGCCCTTTAATACATTCAGGACATCGAGCAAGTAACTGACGTTAAAACCAATTTCTAAGTCCTCGCCAACATAGTCAACGGAAACTTCCTCCTCCGCCTCCTCCTGTTCTGGGTTATTCGCGAGCATCTTCAATGAGCCGTCTGACAGCAGTACGCGCACCCCACGGTATTTCTCGTTGGATAAAATCGCCGTGCGGTTAAACGCCTGCCGCAATTCAGCTCTATCGCCCACCACCAACTTCTCACCGCCCTTCGGCAACACCCTTTCATAATCCGGGTAAGCTCCATCGACCAACTTGGATGTGAAGCAAAAATCAGCAGAACTAACCCGCATGTGATTTGAGCCTAGTGAAATATCAATTTCATCTTCACCGAGCAGTCGCGATAGCTCCATAATCCCCTTGCGCGGCAAAATAGCGGTTAGATTTTCTTCAACATCGGCCTCGCATTCGACATCGCACAACGCCATTCGGTGGCCGTCGGTCGCCACAGCGCGTAAATTGTTGCCTGCGACCTCCCACAACATACCATTCAGATAATAACGAACATCCTGCTGCGCCATTGCAAACGAGGTCGCGTCAATCAAATGCTTGATAACGCTCGCATCCATATTTAGTGCAACGCTGTTCTCGCTTTCTTCAACGGACGGAAATTCGCTGGCAGGAAGTGTCGCTAGAGTAAAACGACTGCGACCACTGGTCAGCTGAGCTTTACCATCACCGCTGTTAAAATTGACCATGGCGCCCTCTGGAAGAGAGCGACAGATATCAGATATCTTCCGCGCAGACACCGTGATTTCACCACCTTCGGTACACTCGGCAACCTCGGTATAGCCAACAATTTCAACTTCGAGGTCGGTTCCGGTCACCGACAGACGATGACCCTCTATACTCAACAACACGTTAGATAGTATTGGCAATGTTTGTCGCCGCTCAACCACTCCGACAGCTAACTGAAGGGGTTTGAGCAAGGCTTCACGTGAAAGGCTAAATTTCATAACAATTCCCTATGCGTGACTAAGTCATCATTTGGTTAAGTTGACAGCGCTCTAAACAAGCTCTTCAAATCCCGTTTCAATTCTGTGTCGACAATTTCCAACTCTCTCACCTTACGACATGCGTGTAACACCGTGGTGTGATCGCGCCCGCCGAACGCCTCCCCAATCTCCGGCAGGCTATGGTTGGTCAGTTCCTTGGCAATAAACATAGCCACTTGCCTCGGCCTAGCAATGGAGCGACTCCGACGCTTAGAAAGCAAATCGGACATCTTGAGCTTGTACTGATCCGCCACCACTCTTTGAATGTTGTCTATGGTAACGAGCTTGTCTTGCAGTGCCAATAAATCTTTCAGAGATTCTCGAATTAAATCAATATCAATGTCCCTACCAGAGAACTGGGCATGCGCCATTACGCGCTTTAAAGCACCCTCTAACTCTCGCACGTTGGAACGAATTCTTTGCGCGATAAAAAATGCTGCGTCACGGCTCAATGTCACTCCGACTTGCTGAGCTTTATTGATCAAAATAGCCACCCGCGTCTCCAACTCGGGCGGTTCCACCGCCACGGTTAAACCCCAACCGAATCGAGATTTAAGACGCTCTTCAACCCCGTCCATCTCCTTTGGATACCGATCACAGGTGAGGATCATTTGCTGACCGCCTTCCAGCAACGCATTGTAGGTATGAAAAAATTCTTCTTGGGAGCGCTCTTTTCCCGAAAAAAATTGTATATCATCGATTAATAGAGCATCGACCGAACGATAAAATCGTTTGAACTCGTCGATCGCTTTCAACTGCAGTGCCTTGACCATATCGGCAACAAACCGTTCAGAGTGCAGGTAAACGATCTTTGCACTGGGATTCTCTAGCCGCATTGCATTACCGACGGCATGCATCAGGTGGGTCTTACCAAGGCCCACGCCACCATATATGAACAGTGGATTATAAGACCCACCTGGATTCTCCGCGACCTGTTGTGCCGCAGCGAACGCTAGTTGATTGGATTTACCCTCGACAAAATTATCAAAAGTGAAATTTGCATTCAGGTTGCTCTGCAAGCTTTTTTCGGCCGCCGAAGTGATGGGCATACCAGCCCCATTCGCTTTAGGATGCGTCGCAACGCTAACGCTCCCCAACGGACTGCGTTCCTTAACAATTTCAATGCTACCGGCAAGTTCAGGCTCAGGCGTTACTTTAGGCGCTGGGGTAACTAATTTACGCTCAGACAAGCCATTACTAACAATCAGCGAAACCGCTCGACCGCCCAATTGTGAGCAAAGTTCTTCGATGCGTTGGGTGAACTTATTTTTCACCCAGTCTTGAATAAATCTATTCGGCGCTAAAAGGCAGAGTTCTCCTTCTGTAGTAACCTGACTTTGACCGATGGTTAACGGCCGTATCCACGTATTGTATTGCTGTTCCGGAAGTTCGCTCCGCAATTGACTTTGACACTGGTGCCAAATAACGTCAGGCATTTCAGATGCCATTCTTATTATCCTTGAAATGAGCTACAAATAAACGGTCAGTTACGCTGACTTGTATACGCTATTAAATAAACCTTTAAACAGGTTGTCTCTGGTGTCTTTGGCGTCCTTGGCGTCTTTTTTAGGACCTATCGCGCAGGTCGTCTGACGATTGATATGATATCCCAGGAAAACCATTTTATCCACATGAAAAAAAACCGGAAAAATTAATCCAAAAACAAAAAAGTACATATAATCAGAGACCTAAAAAAAAAGTGGTTTTTTTTAACTAACACAAAACTAAAAAAACCTGCTGGTTTTTTGGTCAATTTTGTGCATAACCTGTATATAACCAGTGTAATAGCCAGTGGTAATACAGCCAAAAAGAGCGTCTCGGTCATCACTACTTAAAATGACTGGAGATTTGTTGTCGGTCACTTTCCGATGCAAAACGACGAAAATATATGCCCCAATAAATCGTCCGAACTAAAACGTCCGGTAATCTCTGCAAGACTCTGTTGCGCCGCGCGCAAATCCTCCGCCAATAACTCCCCAGAGCCAAACTTCTGCAACTGTGACCTACCGGCCTCTATCTGACTTAGTGCCGTAGACAGCGCAACCACATGCCGACGCCGCGCGGTAAAGACACTCTCATCGCTGGCGACATAACCCATTTTCTCGAGCAAATGAGCTGTTAACTCATCTATACCTAACTCGTGCTTAGCTGAAATGCCAAACGTGGAAAGGTTGCTATCGATAGGTCCAGGCTCGTGCCCCGAGCAATCGATCTTATTCAATACCATGGTTATCCGCTGACACGATTCTCCGCACCGAGCAAAATATTCCGGCCATAGCGTGCAAACGTCCCCACCTTCGCCATCCATCGCATCGACCATAAAAAGTACTTGATCAGCGGCTTCGACTTCAGCCCATGCGCGACGAATTCCCTCTTTTTCTATTGCGCTGTCAGTCGCCCTTAGACCCGCCGTATCAATAAACTGTACCGGCACACCGTTCAACGACACCATATGCCTTAAAACATCGCGCGTGGTTCCAGCCTCATCGGTAACGATCGCCACATCATTGCCGACTAAGCAATTGAGCAAACTGGATTTTCCAACGTTCGGTTTGCCCACCAATACGACCGTCATGCCGTCTCTTAATAAGGCACCCTGCCGCGCTTGATCGAGTATTGCGCCGAGTTGCACCACCAGCTGTTGAATTGAACTAAGAAGTTTTGGGTCGGATAGAAAATCTATTTCTTCCTCGGGAAAGTCGATCGAGGCCTCAACAAATACCCGAACTTCGATGACCTTTTCGACCAAGCGCTCTACCGCCCGGGAAAATTCACCCTGCATGGACCGCACCGCAGATTTGGCCGCTTGCACCGAAGACGCCTGGATTAGATCGGCGACCGCTTCCGCTTGAGCTAAATCCAATTTACCGTTTAAAAAGGCCCGCTCACTAAACTCACCCGGCCGCGCTTGACGTGCGCCCAAATCAACGCAGCGCTGCACCAATTGGGCCAATACCACGCTGCCTCCATGCCCTTGAAGTTCCAGTATCGATTCGCCAGTAAAGGATTCTGGCGCTGGGAAAAACACCGCAATACCGGTATCCAAACACTCACCTTGGGCATCGCAAAATTGTTTATAGGTAGCTCGCCGAGGTATCAGGCACCCCCCCAAAACCGCATCCATATAATCGCTTAGATCGGTTCCAGACAGCCGCACTACTCCAACGCCACCAGCACCAGGTGCGGTGGCGATCGCAACGATGGTATCGACGCTATTACTGTACATATTGTTTCAACGTCAGCATCAACGGCTGGCCTTATATCTGGCCGATGTGTGCTATGCCGACTCCTTTCGTAAGATCTGGCGATTAACAAACCATTGTTGACCCATAGACAATAAATTGTTCACCGTCCAATAAAGTACTAGACCAGAGGGAAACCACAAAAACATAAAGGTAAAGGCGATGGGCATATATTGCATCACTTTAGCTTGCATGGGATCGCTTGGGATGGGTTGCAGTTTCTGCATTAAAACCATGCTCAACCCCATCACCAAGGGCAAAATAAAGTAAGGATCCATTGCCGATAAATCCTTGATCCAAAGCAACCAAGGCGCATGGCGTATCTCAACGCTTTCAGACAAAACCCAATACAGCGAAATAAATACTGGCATTTGCAACAGCATCGGCAAGCATCCACCCAGTGGATTAACTTTTTCCCGCTTCCAAAGCGCCATTTGTTCCTGGCTCATCTTCTGCCTATCTTCGCCGTACAGCTCTTTTAGGCGCTCCATCTCAGGTTGCAGACTGCGCATTCTCGCCATCGACTTGAGACTTTTCGCAGACAGTGGAAACAGTAATAATTTAATCAAAACCGTCAGCACGATGATTGCCCAACCCCAATTGCCAACCACCTCATGGATCGCCACCATGGTTTGATAAATCGGCTTGCAGATAATCCAAAAGATCCCGTAATCGACAACTAAGTCAAGATATTCGGCCAGAGTTTCAAGTTCCGCTTGATCCTTGGGGCCGACGTACAGTAGC
>CAJIZO010000172.1 GCA_905181995.1 Flavobacteriaceae bacterium TMED48 | reverse complement strand
TTCAATCGAGTTCTTTAGTCGTGCGCTAAAGTGTTGCTCTCAAGTTGCGCTCTCCAGCCGTGCACTTTAGTCGTGCTCTCAAGTGCTGCTCTCAAGTGCTGCTCTTTAGTCGTGCTCTCCAGTTGTGCTCTCCAGCCGCGCGCTTTAGTCGTGCTCTTTAGCCGTGTTCTCCAGTGTTGCTCTCTGGTCGTGCTCTCCAGTGGTGCTCTCAAGTGTTGCTCTCAAGTGTTGCTCTCCAGTCGTGCTATACCCGTCGATCGAAAAGCGCTTACCATAGCGTTTAGATGCTATGCTCTTGTCATCAGACGACAAAAGGAATTGTTATGACTTTATCTAATTATAAGATACATGCATTGCTGGGACGAATAATGATTATTGTTCTTTTCGCGAGTGCCACAACAAGCTGTAGTTCGATGCGTAGTGTCGATGGTGAGCTGACAGCGCAACGGATTCTCGAAGAGATTAATGTTGGCGATCTAGTGCAGGTGGTGACCTTGGATGGAGGCAAATATCAACTGAAGGTTAGCGAGATAACCAAACTCCGTATCTGCGATGCTGAACGGTGTATACCACTGGATACAGTGGCGTCTATTGAGTCAAAAAAAATATCTCTGGTGAAAACCATTCCGACGGTATTGGCAGCTGGCTATCTCTTCGTTGCGTTGTTATTTGCTATTGCACTAGGGTCTATTTGAGATTGCTACTTTCGAAGGGTCATAACGGCTATCCATGCGTTGGATATTTATTCGTGACCCGGCCGGTGATATGCTGTGACCCGCGGAAACTTTAGTGCATCGACCGACGTCCTGTATTGGGCGTTAGATGTTGGCGCTGTTGGGTGCCCAGTTGCAGTCATGGCTATTTTTTAAGGTAGCTCTAAAGCGTCCCGTCGATATCTTAAATCTCCACACGCATAATCAGTCACTAACAAGGAAACCGCATGAAAACTCGTATTGAAGGCGACAGCATGGGCGAACTAAAGGTACCCGCCGATGCTCTCTATGGTGCCCAGACGCAGCGCGCAGTGAACAATTTTCCGGTCAGCGGCCGACGCATGCCCGAAGCGTTTATTCGCGCGCTCTTAATGGCCAAGTCAGCCGCCGCCCAAGCCAATGCTGAGCTTGGCTTGTTGTCCCAAGATCTAGCGGATGGAATCTCTGCAACGGTCACAGAGTTACTCGCCAGCGATGATTTCATGCAGCATTTTCCGGTCGATGTTTTTCAGACAGGTTCTGGTACCAGCTCCAATATGAACGCCAACGAGGTCTTGGCGGTCCTGGCCTCCAAGCGATTGGGCGAGTCGGTCAATCCGAATGATCATATTAACTATGGTCAAAGTAGTAACGATATTATCCCCAGTTCGATTCATATCAGTGCAGCCATGGAACTTCATGAGCGCTTGCTGCCAGCTTTACGTCATCTTGTAGCGGTGATCGAGAGCAAGGCGGAGACCGTCGACCACCATATTAAAACCGGGCGCACGCATTTGATGGACGCTATGCCGGTGCGCATGAGCCAGAGCTTGCTGAGCTGGGCTACGCAGATTAAACAAAATATTGGTCTGATCGAGGGCCTCTGTCCGAGCTTGCAAAGTCTGGCTCAAGGCGGCACCGCAGTGGGTACTGGAATCAATGCCCATGCAGATTTTGCCGCGGCGTTCAGCCGTAAGCTAAGCCAGAGTGCAGGGATCACGTTTACTCCGGCGGACAATTTGTTCTGCCATATTGGAACGCAGGACATTGCCGTCGCTGTATCCGGGCAACTCAAGACGCTGGCCGTGTCGATGCTTAAAATAGCCAATGATTTACGCTGGATGAATTCAGGGCCACTGGCTGGGCTTGGTGAAATAGCTCTAGAGGCGTTGCAACCTGGCTCGTCGATTATGCCCGGCAAGGTCAATCCGGTGATACCTGAGGCAACTGCGATGGTGGCGGCGCAGGTGATCGGTAATGACGCAGCCATTACCATTGGAGGGCAGTCAGGCAATTTTGAACTGAATGTGATGTTGCCGATGATCGCAGACAATCTATTGGGCAGTATTCAACTGCTATCAAACGTGTCGCTATTGCTGGCGGATAAAGCCATCGCCAGCTTTACCGTAAATGAGCAGCAGTTGAAGCTGGCACTGTCGAGAAATCCGATACTGGTGACCGCGCTCAACCCGATTATTGGCTATCTAAAGGCGGCCGAAATTGCTAAAAAGGCGTACAAGGAAGGACGCGCCGTTATCGATGTGGCGGATGAAGAAACCGAGATAGGTCGCGCTGAATTAGAGAAGTTACTCGACCCCGCTAAATTGACTCGAGGTGGTATTGAGTAAGATTAATGTTGTCGCCCTCAAGCTCTGCGACGCAGCGCTTGAGGGCATGGATAAGGAATAGCTATGAGTGATTTAAAAGGTAAGACTCTTTTTATAACCGGAGCGAGCCGTGGCATTGGTCTGGCGATAGCCAAGCGTGCTGCAATTGATGGTGCCAATATAGCGATTGCCGCGAAAACCGCTGAACCGCACCCAAAACTGCCCGGAACCATCTATTCTGCAGCCGATGAGATTATCGCTGCGGGGGGGCAGGCATTGCCTTTGGTGGTCGATGTACGCTTCGAGGATCAGGTTGAAAGTGCTATGAAACAGACCGTCGAGCGGTTTGGTGGCATTGATATCCTAGTAAATAACGCCAGTGCTATCAATCTTTCTGGAACCGAATCGGTGACCATGAAAGCCTATGACCTAATGCACAATATCAATACGCGAGGCACATTTTTGTGCTCAAAATTGGCCGTACCGTTCTTGCGTAAGGCGGACAATCCACACGTTTTAAATTTGTCCTCGCCACTGAACATGGAGACGCGTTGGTTCCAGAATCATGTCGCCTATACGATGGCAAAATTTGGTATGAGCATGTGCGTGTTGGGCATGAGCGAAGAATTTCGCAGTGCCGGAATCGCTTTCAATGCGCTTTGGCCGCGCACCGCCATAGCCACTGCGGCGGTGGGTAACATTATTGGCGGCGATCCAATTATTCAGCGTTCACGCACAGTCGAAATAATGGCCGATGCAGCGCATGTGATTTTAACTCGCAACAGTCGCGAGTTCAGCGGCAATTTTTGCGTAGACCAAGAGGTCCTTGAAGCCGAAGGGGCATCCGATTTCTCTAAATACAGGTTCAACCCAGAGTTAGCCGAGAAAGATTTAATGCCAGACTTCTTTATCTGACGCTCAAGATGCCCCAACGGGTTTCAATGAGCGCCTCGTGCGAGAGCTTGGAGCGCTAGTGATTACCCAGTAGCGCCAAGAATTCAGTCCGAGTGGCTTGGTTGTCGCGAAATAGGCCGAGCGTTGCAGAGGTCTTCATGGATGAATTTTGTTTTTCTACACCACGCATCATCATGCACATATGCTTGGCTTCAATGATCACCGCTACCCCTTGGGCATCGGTAACTTTCTGAATGGTGGCGGCTATTTGTTGGGCCAGTGTCTCTTGTATCTGCAAGCGTCGTGAGAACATGTCAACCACGCGGGCAATTTTCGACAGCCCCAACACCTTGCCGCTGGGGATATAAGCGACGTGGCACTTGCCAATAAATGGCAGCAGATGGTGCTCACAAAGAGAGTACAGCTCAATATCCTTAACCATCACCATTTCATCTGAGTCGGATGGAAACAACGCGTTGTTGATCAGCTCGTTTAGGTCGACGTCGTAGCCGCTAGTTAAATACTCGAATGCTTTAGCTGCACGCTTTGGAGTGTCTAAGAGGCCCGGTCGTGTGATATCCTCGCCAGTGCTCTTGATGATTTTTTCAAACGAATCTTTCATTATAAACTTCCTTTCCAAGCTGTGCTTTGTTTGCGATGCCTTTACCGCGTCGCATTCTGTATTAAAACCGGCGTGAATGCCAGTTTTGCATTTACCCTGCCGCGTCGTTTCAGATATTATGGAGGTCCTGAACAATCCATCTTTCGAAGGATCAACCGTGTCCCCAGCGACTACCATTAACCAATTGCTCGTTGAAGGTGAAGCGCTGTTTCAACGCCATGCACTGTGCTTTGGGCATGGCACTATCGACGCTTGGGATGAAGCGGTCTTCCTGCTCGCCCATGCCTTAAATCTAGGGCCAATGCCCGACCGT
>CAJIZO010000171.1 GCA_905181995.1 Flavobacteriaceae bacterium TMED48 | reverse complement strand
CACTACCAAGAAGCGCTGAGCTATCGCATCGCGCCAAGCTGAAAAGTCCGCACAAGCGTCACTTAGACAATCCAAAGGCCGTTACCATGGCGGCTTTTAGGCACTAGCTAACGAGTAACAGAATTTTAACCGCGAATGTCTACATCACTGGCAGTTCTCAGCATTTAGCTGGCGCCTAAAGTTATGAATTTATATGTTGATATACCATGTAGAATTACTTAATTTTTAATCAATAGTGAATTTCAAGTATTATTTAAAGGTTAAATAGAGCGGCGTGAGAATAAACACCAACATCAGTTCGCTAGTAGCGGTCTAGAGCCTGGAGTACATGTTTTTAGCGCCATACGGCGCACTGGCGCAATTTTTCACTCAGACAGGTTTGACGTCACGCCGAATCCTTCTGTCCTTCACTTAATCGATCAAGCCATCGCCAACCTCAACACCTACCGCTCCACCCTCGGTGCCAGTCAGAATCGCTTGGAGTACGCGGCCGACAACCTTACCAATATAGCGCAAAATACCCAGGCCGCGCGCAGCCGTATCCTCGATACCGACTACGCCAGCGAGAGCACCGAACTCGCGCGCACCCAGATTCTGCAACAGGCAGGTACTGCGATGCTCGCACAGGCAAACACCCAAGCACAGATCGTCACGTCGCTACTACCATAGCGCCTACGCCTTGCCCGACCCAGCTAACCGCGCACAATTAAACACCGCATACACGCTCCCATACAGCACATAACCTTCTTCGGCCGGGTAGCACATACCTCGAAGCCCAAAGCCCGTACTTAAGAGCCCGTACTTAAGAGCCCGACTTAAAGAGCCCGACTTAAAGAGCACAAAACTAACTAAAACTAACCAAACCCCCAAAAGAATGCCCATGGCGAAACCAATACCGAGCGAGCGCGCATAGTCTTCGGCGAAAATCCATCTCATCAATGCGCCGATTGAGTCGGGTTAGCCGCAGTCTTAGTGACAACTACTGGCACGTTAATAGACCGCTCACCGGCGGGTATTTATAAGGGTTGGCAAGCAAATAAATCGCCTTTATAGTGCTCGCTAACGATGCATTCAAAACGCCCCACAGGCCACCGACATGAGCAACTCTAGACTTGTCTATTCCACCGACAGCGGTCGCGTTACTGCGGCGCATGAAACTGTTGAAGCGCCAGAAAAAGGCGGCGATGCCACCCTGATAATCAGCCGCCAGACCAAGGGACGCAAGGGCAAGGGGGTCACCCTGATCGACGGTTTTCAATTGCCGCCAGCAGAGCTGAAACAACTGGCGAAAACTCTAAAGCAACGCTGCAGTACCGGCGGTACAATCAAGGATTCATGCATCGAAATTCAGGGCGATCATCGCGAAGAATTGGCATCGATGCTCAAGCAACTCGGCTTCACGACCAAGCGCAGCGGCGGATGACAATGGCCAAAGATTACCATAAAACGCCGCGGCCCTGCGGTACTTGGCCATCGCCCATCAGCGCCGAGTGGGTCACCCGCGCCGCGCCGGCCGTCCACTTCGTCAGCGCCCATGGCGATAGCCTATTCTGGGTCGAGAGTCGGCCGTGGGACGCTGGGCGCAACGTCATTATGCGCAAGACCCTCGACGGCGATCTTAAGGATTTGCTCGCACCACCGTTTAGCCATCAAAGTCGTGTGCATGAATACGGCGGTTGTGCCTACACCGTGCATGGCGACCATCTGTACTTTGTCAACGCTCGCGATCAGCGTATTTACGCCCTGAAAATGGCCGCCCAACCACCCCACGGTAGCGATCAGACTCCGTACCCAATCACTCCCGAGGGGCCTTGGCGCTTCGCCGACCTGATGGTCGATCCACACCATCAGCGTTTGATCGCCGTCGGCGAGCGCGCTTGCGAGAACGATGAAGCCGAAAATACACTACTGGCGATTGCTCTTGGCGACGATCTCAACGGCGCCATCGAGCACGGCGATGCGGTAACACCGCTGGTGGATGGCGCCGATTTCTATGCCTATCCCCGGCTGAGCCCGGACGGTAAAACCTTGTGTTGGCTGCAGTGGCATCATCCCCAAATGCCCTGGGATGGCACCGAACTATGGTTGGCAACACTGGATAGTGCGGGCCTACCGGTCGATCGAAGGCGCGTTGCCGGCGGCACCGACGAGGCCATCGTGCAGCCCGAGTGGTCGCCCGATGGCACCCTATTTTACCTGTCGGATCGATCTGACTGGTGGAATATCTACCGTCTAGATACCTACAAAAATCCGCAAGATAGCGCGAACACCGCTCCGTTAGTCGCCATGCCGGCAGAATTCGCCGCGCCCCTATGGCAACTTGGCGCCCGCTACTTCGACTTTATCGACGCCGACACCATCGGCTGCCTGTGGACCGCCTCTGGCGTCTGGCAAGCCGCAACGATTGATATACCCACGGCGCAATTGGAGTGTTTTGACACGCCCTACACGCGGTTTCACAGCGCCTGTTGCCACCGCGGCCAACTGGTGTGCGTCGCCGCCAACGCCCTGCTTGGCGACCGCGTTGTCAGCCTATCGGCAACTGCGGGTGCCAAACACAACCCGCCAAGCATCGAGCAATGCGTCTACAGTCCGCCGGGCGCGCCCACCGCCCTGCCTCTAAAGAACCAGCACAGCCAAAACCAGTCCAGTCAAAAACATGCCAGCCACAAACAAACGGCGCTCACAGCCGCCGATCTGTCGTCGCCACAATCGCTCCCATTTCCAAGCGCTGATGGCAGTCGTGTACAGGGGTTTTTCTACCCACCGACCCATGCCGATTACAGCGTCCCCAAGGGCGAGCAGCCGCCGCTGATCGTCATCTGTCACGGCGGGCCCACCGGAGCCAGTAGCAGCGCCCTCAACTTTAAAATCCAATATTGGAGTAGTCGCGGTTTTGCGGTCTTCGATCTCAACTACCGCGGCAGCAGCGGTTTTGGCCGACCCTATCGCCAGGCGCTCTATCAGCGCTGGGGCATAGCCGATGTCGAAGACACCGGCTATGCCGTGCGCCATCTCGCAGCCGAGGGGTTGATCGATCCACAACGCTGCGTCATCCGCGGCAGCAGCGCCGGCGGCTACACCGTGCTCGCGGCTCTCACCTTCAGCGACACGTTTAAAGCCGGTGCCAGTTTGTATGGCATTGGCGATCTGGAAATACTCGCCACCGATACCCACAAATTCGAATCGCGCTACCTCGACAACTTGGTCGGCCCCTACCCAGAAGCACGCGCGCGCTACCGCGCGCGGTCGCCGATCCATCATGCCGAGCGACTG
>CAJIZO010000170.1 GCA_905181995.1 Flavobacteriaceae bacterium TMED48 | reverse complement strand
TACTCCTGTATCGATGTTTTAAGCCCCGTTAATTTGTCGGTCGGCGGCCACAGCTCGTGCTTAGCTCTTGTTCGGCGGCGGCGCACTATATCACCGCTAAAATGCGCTTTTCCTGTGCATTGCGCTCTATTATCGTTATATAGTGATGGTCGGCGAATAAAATCCACAGAGGGCTTTGTTTCGGGATCCTTAAAAGTCTCCGAAGCGGTCTGATGGCACTGCCAAAGCTGTGCATTTTTATTCGTTACCAAAGAAACACTAACTGGCACAGGTTTGCAGATATTAGCTATGGATATGCAAAAAAACAACAATAATAAGCAACATTTACTTCAGGCCCTGCGGGCACTTTCACACCAACATGTGGAGGCTACTGAACAGCAATTATTCGAAGACTTTATCGCCCATGCGGTGCAGGATCATTTGGATATTGATTATTTGAATCGCCCGTTGGAGATGATTTTTTGGAATCTTAACGGACTTTATCGATGCATGCGCGCGCCCAGTGAAGACTGCTTTGTCGACGGCAATTACACCGGGCAAATAGAGATATATAACCCCAGCCAAGATACCCATGGCTGGGAGAGCGACCACACGCTGATTTACATCAATGGGCCGGATAGGCCTTTTTTAGTCGATTCGTTGCGCATTTCGTTAAATGCCCGAGGGCCTACAATTTACAATCTTCGCAGTACGCCACTTTGGATCGGGCGCGACGACGATGGCATGGCCACATCCATCGCCGCCAAGGAGACGTCTGGAACCCGACTCGAGGCGATCATCACGGTTGAGATTGAACCCCGAGAGACTGAGGAAATCGCACCGATTCGGCAACAATTAGTGGATGTTTTGCACGATATAGATTTAGTGGTGGGCGATTTTAGTCGTATACGTAGCGAATTGGTCAACGTGATCGACGAATTGGAACGCCTGATGCCAGAGTGCCACGAGCGCGATGAGAGCCTGGCATTTTTGCGTTGGATGTACGACGGGGCGTTTGTATTTTTGGGCTGTATCGCTTTTACCTTAGAGCAGCGAGAGGGTCAGCAGACGTTGTGCGAAGTGGAAAATAGCCGCTTAGGACTATTTTTCGGCGACCGGGATCAACCATTGTCGCGTCCGCTAGATCAACTCAGCAGCGGCGTAAAAGCACTCTATAGCGACGACCAAGTTCTCAGTTTTGCGACATCCTCGCATCGCTCGCATATTCACCGCAGCGGCTATGCGCACTACGTGGTGGTGAAACGACTCGACGAGAGTGGTCATGCGATTGGCGAGTTGCGCTTTATGGGATTGCACAGTTCGCGGTTTTATTCGTCGAACAGCGCGCGCATACCGATATTACGCAGTCGCGTTGAGTGGCTCCTTGAAAACGCAGGATTTGCCGTCGACAGCCATGATCACAAATCGTTGCGGACAATCGCCGATGGTTACCCGCGCGACGAGTTATTGCAAATGCCGGCCGATGAGTTGCTTGAAACGCTGATTGGTATTTGGCAAATTTATGAGCGCAACGCAATTAGGGTATTTGCCCACCGCGATCAATTTGAAAAATTTGTCAGTTGTTTGGTATTTATTCCACGCGAATTGTTTAGTACCCGGGTACGCGAGAAAATTCAGCGCGAGTTCGAGGATTACCTCGAGGCTGGAGAGAGTACCTTTGCGAGCTTTTTTCTGCCTGAATCGATGCTGGTGCGGATTTATTTGCTGTTTCCAGTCTCTGCGGCTGTGTCGGTAGAAATGAGTATTAGCGAGCTTGAGGCCTTGGTCGCCCGAATCGCTTCCAATTGGAATGACGACTTTGCCGAGGTTGCCAATCATGAATTTGGACCGCACCGCGGTTCGGCGCTGGTGCGGGGGTTTTCGCAGGCATTTTCAGAGGCCTACAAAGAGCATTATACGCCGCAGCAAGCGTTGCAAGATGTCTATTTACTGGAAAACCTCTCGGCTGATTCGGCGTTGGGTATTGGCTTGCGCACGTCGGAGGTGGGCGACGATCTTCACTTGAAGTTATTCCATCGCAGCGAACCGGTGGCGCTCTCGGATATGATTCCAGTGCTGGAAAATATGGGTTTTCGAGTTTTGATGGAGCGCCCCTATAAAATATCACTGCGTGATCAGGACGCCATTTGGGTGCAGGATTTTGCGCTTCAGACAACCCTTGAGGTGATTGTTGAGATCGACGAAATCAGCGCAAATTTCAGCGCCGCGCTGCGCTCAATATGGTCTGGAGATGCTGAGGACGACCGTTTTAATCGATTGCTCATTGCCGTTGGCTTAGACTGGCGCAGCGTCGCCTTATTCCGGCTGTATGCGCGATATTTAAAGCAGTTGGGAGTGTCTTATAGTCAAGATTTTATTGCCAATACGCTCGCTGAACACCACCGGATATGCGCTGGCCTTATGCGCTTTTTTGAGGCCTTGTTCGACCCTGCAAACAGGCCGGACATGGACGATGGCGCGCTGGCAGAAGAAATTAAGACAGGTCTGATGAGCCAGTTGGATAAGGTCGAAAATATCAGCCAAGACAATGTTTTACGTGCGTATATTGAGTTGATGGAGGCGACGCAGCGGTGTAATTTTTATCAGCGATGCGCGTCTGGCGAGGCCAAACCCTACCTATCGGTAAAGTTTGCTACCGAACAGATTGCGCGGGCTCCCAAACCTCGACCGGTGCGAGAAATATTCGTCTACTCGCCGCGCTTTGAAGGCGTTCATTTACGCGGCGGTAAGGTGTCCCGGGGCGGTTTGCGCTGGTCGGATCGGTTGGAAGATTATCG
>CAJIZO010000169.1 GCA_905181995.1 Flavobacteriaceae bacterium TMED48 | reverse complement strand
ACAATACAACACAAATCTATGCTAAAAAGTATTGATGCCATCCAATAGCGAATTAAATAACGGCGCGCTCTGGCCGCACTAAAACCCGGTCAGAGCCATACGCTTTTATAAAACCTTGCATTACAACAGTGGTGCTTAGTCGGCTTGCACTGGCACCCGAAATTCGATCCCACAAGGCCCAATGATAGAGCGGCTTTTTCAGCGAGCGAGCCACAAAGGTAAACTCGCGATCCTGGGTGAACCACTTTGCTGAACCGATCGCCTGCATGCGACCGGCATTTCAAAGACCCAAACCCTCAGCGTCTGCGTCTGCGTCTGCGTCTGCCCTGAGTAGCATCAAGGTCGCGGCATAAATGCTATCCAACGAGTATTTGTGTCACCATCGGTCAAAACGTTTATGCATAAAAAAGGGGCGCCGTTTGGCACCCCTTTTTGATCTGACACCCTTTTTTGATCTGACACCCTTTTTTGATCTGACATAGGTCAGCACTTGCGCGCTGACCTCAGCTAGTTAACTCGGCGGAGTTGCTTGGGCGTTGTAACTGGACTTGGCATAGCAAAATGCACCACTGTAGCCCATTGGAGCAAACTGGCTAACCTTGTTAGCGCATGACAGAGAATCATGCAAAGTGTCGTCAGCTTCATCTAGGACGTTGTTACCGCCTTGCATTGCCGGCGAGTTTTCTTCCAGAATGTAAGACTGCTCTAAATCAACAACCCTTTCACCCGAGTAATCCAAGCCTTCGTTATCAAATTAAGGCCATGATCACTTGCCAGAAATCCATTGTGCCGCTCAAACACTGCCCCGCAACAGCGCTAGTGATGCGCGCATGAATCGGCGGGGATCACTCCTGCCGGTCAAACACCAGCGCCTTGATCATCGATACCGTCATCAACGCCATCACTAATGAAAATGGCAAGGCCCCAATGATCATCGCCGAGCGCAGGGCGTCCATACCCCCAGCCGCCAGCAGCACGCCGACCAACAGCGCAAAGATCAAACCCCAAATAACCACGTGAATTCCTCGCTTTTGGCTTTGATCGCCGCCCGATGCCAGCGTGTTGATAATTAAGATACCCGAATCCGCCGAGGTAATTAAAAACGTCAACAACAATGTCACTACCACCACCGACAATGCCACGGCCATTTCGGGTGACAACATCAAATTAATCGTGGTGAAGAGTTGCGCCGAGATATCGGCATTGACGATTGCGCCTTGGGCAATCCCCTTAAGCTCCAAATCGATCGCTGTCGCACCGATAAAGGTAAACCAAGTGAGGCAGATCAGCGAGGGAATAATCATTGCCCCTAAGACGTATTCGCGTACCGTGCGGCCCTTGGAAACGCGCGCTAGAAACAAGCCAACAAAGGGTGCAAAGGCAATCCACCAGGCCCAATAAAAAATATTCCAAGCGCCCTGCCAGTCTCGCAGCGCCGCACCAACTTCGGTTTCGGGGCTGTTCCAAACGGTCGTCGACATGCTTGGCAGCGCCAACAGGTAATCCCAAATTGCGAAGCCAAAACTTTTAAGCGCAAAGGCACTCGCGCCAAACAGGACAAAAAATAGGATTAAAAAAATCGATAGTCCCATGTTGATGTTAGACAGCCATTTAATCCCGCGCTGTAATCCAGACATCGCCGAGACGCAAGAAGCGCTGACGATGACCGCCAAACCAACCACCTGTGCCACCAGCGTGGGTTTACCCGCATCATCGACGATCCACTGCAACCCGCTGATGTTAAATATTCCGGAGGCAAATTGAGAAACACCGTAGCCAATGGTTACACCCAAGCCAATCAAGGTCGCCAAAATCGCGGCAATATCCACCAGATTACCCGCCCATCCCGACATCGCCGAACCAAATAATGGTTGCAAGCCAGAGCGAATGGTCAGTGGTAATCCGCGCGCGTAGCTCAGATAGCCAAGCGATATACCAATCACACCGTAGCAAGCCCAAGGGGTCAAACCATAGTGCAGCAGCGCCCATTTATAGGCATTGCGAACGTTGTCTGCATCCAGAGGGGTGCTGATACCGCGGATCGTATCGGGGTTAGCGGCAAAGTGAAAAATCGGTTCAGCCGTAGAATAGGTTAGCATGCCGATCCCAATACCGGCACCAAACATCATCGACAGCCAAGTAAACATCGAAAATTCGGGTGTATCGCCCACTCGCCCCAGCACCACAGCGCCGGTGCGCGGCCATATTGCCAGTGCCACGCAGGTGACGGTAAAAAAAGCCGTAACGTAAATGTACCAACCACCAAAAGATGAGATCGACCAATTCTGCATACTCAAAAGTTGCTCGCCGGCGCGTTCTGGCGACGCACCGACCCACAGAATCAAGGCGACGATAAAAACCTTGGGGATGGCTGCTACCGCAAGGTTAAAACCTCGATAAAAGCCGGTTTTTTCGGTAGTGATCGACACGTCATTATGCTGTGAGCGTTGCACTAAAAACTCCCCTTTTTTATTGTGTTATTACCAGACTCGCGGAATCGGCTAAGCCGGCGTGACCGGCAAGATTGCCGGCAACGGTGCAACGATCATTGACGCCCAGTCAATCCACACCATTCGCGGTCGATGCCCAACACGGCTTCACGCGAAAAAGTCCACTGCACGCGTAAAAACCGCAGACTTATGCTCGTTGCGCCGACAACCGTCAGCCGTCACCTTAGCGTTTTTATAGCTATTTTACTACTCACTATCCGACCCCTAGACGGCACCGAACAGCGCCATATGGCTCCTTTAGTTGAATCAATTCGGATCATTTAATGAAACGCTATCATGTTGATTGAGGCGTTGCACGCG
>CAJIZO010000168.1 GCA_905181995.1 Flavobacteriaceae bacterium TMED48 | reverse complement strand
TAAGGGAGCGCGGTTAATTCAGGTGCCTCGGGCGGCGGTGTATTAGGATCCCATGAGGCGCCACTGGGGTCGAACGTCCACAATGGGTCGACAATCGGCGTGCCGGCCTTTTCGGCCTCTTCAATCTTGCGATTGTAGCCAGAGATATTGCGTACTCCCATCGCCGACATTAATTTATAGCGCCGCTCCATTTCGCCGACGCACCAGCGCAATCCGCTGGCGGCGTCATTCATATCGGTGATCACCGGCGTCAAGAGGTGGGGAATGCCGTCGTAGACCGATAATTCAAGCATTTTCGGATCGACCAAAATCAACTTGACCTGGTCGGCAGATGACTTGAATAACAAGCTGAGCAGCATGGCATTAATACCCACTGACTTGCCCGAACCAGTGGTTCCAGCCACCAGTAGATGCGGCATACGCGCGAGATCTGCGACCACCGGCAACCCGGATATGTCATGACCAAGCGCCAAGGTTAAAGGCGAGCTTGCGCGATCGTAAGCGTCGCTTGAAAGCACCTCGCTGAGCTTGACCATCTGGCGCTGCTCGTTGGGTATCTCGATGCCGACCACAGATTTCCCCGGGATCACCTCGACCACCCGCACGCTAATCACCGCCATAGAGCGCGCCAAGTCCTTTGCCAGAGACGTGATTCGACTGACTTTAATTCCCGCGGCGGGTTGGATTTCAAAGCGCGTGACCACCGGGCCGGGCAGCACCGCAACCACCTCGGCGCTGATACCAAAATCTTGTAATTTGTGCTCGAGCAATCGCGACAGATGTTCGAGAGAATCCGCCGAATAACCCGACTGGGCGTCGACGTTGGCCGCGTCAAGTAAACTCAGCGGCGGCAGCGATCCAGCGAGATCCTCATCGATAAACAGCGTTTGCTGTTTTTCCCGCTCAACCCTTGGGCTGGAGCGTTGCGCCGGCGCCGGCAGTTGAATCACTGGCGCGACACGTTTTTGCTGCTCGACGGTGTCGTTACTAAGCTTGACAAGGCGCTCTGCTTTAATCGCGTTTGCGGCTTGTTGTTCGCTGCGCTGCTGGCGTTTTAAGTGTAAAAAATCGCACCATTGATGGTAGCGATCTTGCGCCCAGCCGAGCGCACGCTTGCCCACGGTAAACCAAGAAATATCGGCAAACACGCTGATGCCAAACAAAAACAGCGCAACCAGGATTAAGCTACTGCCTACCCAATTGAACGCGGCCAGACAGGCGTCGCCGATTTGTTTTCCCAGCAAGCCACCAATGTATTGAAAACTGACGGTTATCTCCGTCAGTTGGATATGTGCCAGTGCGGTGGCACTGGACATGATTAAGACAAAGCCGATCGTCGCCAAAAAAAACGCGCCGGGGTCGAACTCATCGCTGGATGAACCGGCATGGCGGCGAAGTTTTTCCGCCGCGCGCAGCGCCAACGCCAACGGAAAGAGATACGCCATAATGCCAAACAGATAGTAAAAGATATCTGCGACCATAGCCCCCGCGGGCCCCACCGCGTTGTTAACGCCGACGCGCGTGCCGGTGGTCGACCAGCCAGGATCGTCTGGAGAAAAGCTCAGTAACGCGATAAAAACCACCAAACATAGCAATATTAAACCGATCAGTGCGCCCTCGGCGATCAGGCGCCCTACCCTCGAGTCTTCCGATCGCTCGGCTCCGATATCCTGTTGATCTTTACGCTTATCGCTGTGGCCGCGCAATGCTGTTCCCCTTTTGTGGCAGTGCGCTAATTGTAGCCGATTATGGGCCAAACAGAGACACCTGAAGCAATAATTGACGCCAGCAGGCTAAATTTGAAAAACCTATTGGGTGATGGGTTAGAAACCCTTTATCATTGGCGATTGACACTCAGGCAAGCGCTCTGGTTTCGACAACTGTCGAAGGTTGCAGGCATCGCCGAGTGAACTCTAACCCAGCAGAGATATTTTATGACAACCATTCACCACCCGTTAATTATCCTAGGTTCTGGCCCCGCCGGCTGGACCGCCGCGGTCTATGCAGCACGCGCCAATTTAAACCCAGTTGTAATTACTGGCATTCAACAAGGCGGTCAATTGACCACCACGACGGATGTCGATAACTGGCCTGGAGATGCCGATGGCGTTCAGGGCCCTGAGTTAATGGAACGCATGCAGAAGCATGCAGAACGATTTGATACTAAGACAATTTTTGATCATATTGAGACGGTAGAATTGGCGCAAAAGCCGTTTAAACTGATTGGCAACACAACCTACACCTGCGATGCTTTGATCATCGCGACCGGGGCCTCTGCGCAGTATCTAGGGCTGCCATCGGAAGAGCAGTTTATGGGTAAAGGCGTCTCGGCATGCGCTACCTGCGACGGTTTCTTTTACCGCAATCAAAAGGTCGCAGTTGTCGGTGGCGGCAATACCGCGGTAGAGGAAGCGCTCTATCTGTCGAATATTTGTTCGGAAGTGGTATTGGTTCATCGCCGCGATAAACTTCGCGCCGAAAAAATGCTTCAAGACAAGCTGTTTGCCAAAGAGCGCGACGGCAATATCAGCATCGAGTGGAATCATCAATTGGCAGAAGTTCTCGGCGACGATCGTGGGGTTACCGGTATTGCTGTGTCCGACAGCCACAGCGGCGCGCGCAAGGAGATTACCGTTAGCGGTGTGTTTATCGCCATTGGGCACAAACCGAATACCGATATTTTTGCCGGACAATTGAATATGCACGATGGTTATCTCGAGATTGCTGGTGGATTAAACGGCAATGCCACAGAAACCAGTATCGGCGGTGTGTTTGCCGCTGGCGATGTGGCCGATCACGTCTACCGACAAGCGGTTACCTCGGCCGGAAGTGGCTGCATGGCGGCTCTCGATGCAGAACGCTTTTTGGATGGATGATTGATATGCCAGTCGTCTGGCTCAGTCCAAAGCATCCATGGTTTCCGGACCCCTGCAATGCTGAATCCGAACCCGATGGCCTGCTCGCGGTCGGTGGTAATCTAGAGCCTAGCACGCTCCTAAACGCGTATCAGGCGGGCATCTTCCCGTGGTATCAAGATGGTGACCCACTCCTTTGGTGGTCTCCTGCGCTGCGCTGCGTGCTCGAACCGCGCCGTGTTCATGTCTCGCGCAGCATGCGTAAACTGATGCGTCGAGACGACTACCGGGTTTCCACAAATCGTGCGTTTGAAGACGTTATGCACGGTTGCAGTGCCGAGCGAAAC
>CAJIZO010000167.1 GCA_905181995.1 Flavobacteriaceae bacterium TMED48 | reverse complement strand
TCTCGGCATTTAATTTTCCCGTTGCGGTTTGGTCTTGGAACACCGCACTTGCGCTGGTCTGTGGAAATTCAGTTATATGGAAACCGTCTGAAAAATCACCAGTCACCGCGCTCGTCTGCCAACAGCTATTGCAACAGGCATGCACCGAACTGGGGGATGTGCCCGAGGGCCTCAACCAAGTGGTTATTGGCACCCAAGAAATAGGTTCCGCGCTGGTTAAAGATCGGCGAGTCCCGCTGATTAGCGCGACCGGCAGCACCGCAATGGGTCGCGCCGTGGCGCCACTGGTCGCTGCAAGGTTTGGTCGTAGTATTCTCGAATTGGGCGGCAACAACGCTATTATTCTTGCACCGTCGGCGGATTTAGAGATTGCCATTCCGGCCGTGGTATTTGGCGCAGTGGGTACCGCAGGGCAGCGATGCACCTCGACGCGACGTCTGTTTGTCCACAAAGACATATACGATACGGTCCTCGACCGCTTAAAGAGAGCCTATACCAAGGTAGCGGTTGGCAACCCGCTCGAATCGACGTCCCTAGTAGGCCCACTGATTGATGAGGACGCTTATCGCGCCATGCAAATCGCATTGACTAGCGCTCGCGACGCGGGGGCCAAGGTTCTCGGCGGCGAGCGGATCGAAGATGCCGCCCACGGCAATGCCTATTATGTTCAGCCGAGTCTAGTCGAAATGCCCGAGGTCGAACAATCGCAACAACACGAGACCTTTGCACCCATTTTGTACGTCTACCCTTACGCCGATCTGTCTCAGGCCATCGCCCTGCAGAATGACGTGCCACAAGGCCTGTCGTCGGCAATCTTTACCACCGATGTCCGTGAGTCGGAACTTTTCACCTCGTCGATTGGCAGTGATTGTGGTATCGCGAACGTCAACATTGGTACCAGCGGTGCCGAAATTGGCGGCGCCTTCGGCGGTGAAAAAGAAACCGGCGGCGGTCGCGAATCGGGGTCTGATGCGTGGAAAGCTTACATGCGGCGCATGACTACGACGATTAACTATTCGCGAGAACTGCCGCTTGCGCAGGGGATTGTATTCGATATTGGCGATGACTGAGGCGAGACAATGTCAACTCGCCAGTAACACCGCAGGATGGCGCTCAAGCAAGAAGACACTGCTGAATCGGCAGCGGTCTGCGACGGCGACTTGATTGAACATAATCTCGTCGTCGTTTGCGCCATCGACAGTTCTTTTATTCGAGCGAAAAATAGACCGCAATTATGCACACACAAGACGATTTTTATCGGCAGTTGAAATCACTGCAACAGCGCTTCGATGGTATGCAACCAGAACTCGAGATATCGGTTAGAGATACCGCGCTCGGCGTCGAGGGTTTTATTGTAGTTTGGAATACCGCAATTTCTCGCCATGGACCCCTGCCCAATTGCGCCAAGGGTGGCACGCGGATTAGACCGGGGTTAACGCTAGCCGAAATCAAAATGCTAGCGCGTAACATGGCGATCAAAAATGCCGCCGCCGGGCTCCCGCTAGGGGGCTGTAAATCGGGCTTGAACGCAGACCCAAATCAGCCCGAATTTGAATCCACCTACCGACGTTTTATACAACTCTGCAAGCCTTATACCCATGAAAATGGGGGAATTTTTGGTGGCTTTGGCTTTGATATCGGGGCCGCACCAGAACATGCCCTGTGGGCCTGCGACACGCTAAACTCGCGCCGTTCATTCACCGGCAAAACCGTCGCCATGGGCGGCACCGATTATGATCGCGAGGGGATCGCCGGCCTCGGTGTCGCCGAAGCTGCCGTCCAAACCCTAGTGATGCACGACGAAGACCTTCAACGCGTCACCTTTTCCGTCCACGGCGTGGGCGCGATGGGCGCTGCGGTGATCCGCTATTTCAGCGCCAGTGGCGGTCGGTTGAACGCCATCGGAGACCCGAAATTTGGCGGCACCTGGGTATTTGACAAACCCATTTCGCAAGCACTTAGCGCGGCCCTGATCGGTCTCGACACGCGCACCGCAAAAGAGCTGCTCCCCTCGGAGGGCAGATTGCTCGATAGCGATGCCAACCGCGTTTTATTCGAATCCACCGACCTGTTGTTTCCCTGCGCTCTGCAGTACGTAATCGACAGCCAAAATGCCGACCGAATACAGGCCCGATACATCGTCGAAGGAGCCAACAACCCCACTGCGCTGGATGCCTATCCACTGCTCTACCGCAACGGCATTCATCAGGTGCCGGATTTCATCGCCAACGCCGGTGGCATCATAGCCGCCTACATCGAACTCACCAGCGACAGCATCGATCAGCGCGACATTGAGTTGCGAACCCTGGTGCATCGCGCCAAGGCACTGACCAGCTCGACCATCAAAAAGAATGTGGCAAACATCGTTGAACTATCGCGAAAGTACCGCATTCCGATGCGCGACGCCGGCACCTACACCGCCCTCAGCGCAATCCTTGACAATGAGATCGGTAATGAACCGGGCTGACATTCTTCACGACAACTTTATCGAGCGCGTGGCGAACGCCGATTTCCCTGAACCGTCTGCGCTTACCAGCGGTTTAAACGACGCTCAGATCGTCGATATCTTTGAATCCCAAATGATGAGCCGCCTATTAGATATCACCTCGAGGCGGCTGAGCGCTGATAAACAGAGCTTTTACACCATCGGTAGCTCAGGACACGAGGGCAATGCTGTTTTTGGCGAGGTATTTCGCGTCAACGACATGGCTTTTTTACACTACAGAAGCTGTGCTTTTGCGCTACAACGCAGTAAAAAAATCCCCGGCGGAACCGCGCTTTATGACAATTTGTTGGCCTTTGTCGCGAGTCGCGACGAGCCAATTTCCGGTGGGCGACACAAGGTCATCGGTTCCAAAGCCCTATGGATTCCACCGCAAACCAGCACCATAGCCTCCCATCTTCCCAAGGCCGTCGGCGCTGCACACGCCTTGGGCCTTTATAAAAATGTGCCGCACCAATCCGTCGGACTCGATGACGATGGTCTAGTGATATGCAGTTTTGGTGATGCTTCAGTCAACCATTCAACCGCGCAAGGCGCGATCAATACCGCCGCATGGGCCGCCTATCAAGGCTCATTGATGCCATTGATCTTTATCTGCGAGGACAACGGCATCGGCATTTCCACCGCGACCCCGAGTGGATGGATAGAAGCCAATTACAGTTGTCGTCCGGGGCTTAAATACATCGCCTGCAATGGGCTCGACATACTGGACATAGAGCGCGCCGCCCGCGAGGCACAGAGCTACGCAAGGGCGCGCCGAAAACCGGTATTTTTACATTTTAAGACCGTCCGTTTGAGTGGGCATGCGGGGTCTGATATGGAGAGCCAATACGCCGACCAAGCGAATATTATCGATCGGGAAAATCATGATCCCCTGCTCTATAGCGCAGCGACCCTTCACGCTCGGCGAATACTCAGTAGTGACGCGATTGGCCAGATGTATAGCCGCATGGAGCAGCGCATCACTCGCATCGCTCGTGGGGTTATTCATCGGCCTAAACTTGTCGAAGTAGACGATATTATGTCGAGCGTCTGGCCACCAGTGATCGAGCGGCAGCCGCTGGTGAATCCGGCGACCCAGGGCGACCTGCAAAAAAAGCATGCGCGCTACATTGGCAAGGCGGTCGGACTCTCAAGACACATCAATCTGGCGCTCTCGGAAATTATGTCCAAATACGCCAACAGCGTTCTATTTGGTCAAGATATCGCTAAAAAAGGCGGTGTCTACGGCGTCACACAAGGACTCTACGAGGCGTTTGGTGCGCGCAGCGTAACCAACACGCTGCTGGATGAGCAGAGTATCCTCGGATTGGCCATTGGGTTGGGCCACTGTGGGTTTTTACCGATTGCTGAAATACAATTTTTGGCCTACGTGCACAACGCCGAAGATCAAATCCGCGGTGAGGCGGCAACCCTGTCGTTCTTCTCCAATGGCGCCTTCAGCAATCCGATGGTCATCCGCATTGCCGGATTTGCCTACCAAAAGGGCTTTGGTGGGCACTTCCACAACGACAATTCTTTTACCGTATTTCGCGATATCCCAGGCATTGTAGTGGCCGCACCTAGCAGTGGAAGCGACGCTGCTCAATTATTGCGTATTGCGGTTGACTTAGCGCACCGAGAACAGCGAGTGGTGATCATCATAGAGCCTATCGCGCTCTACACTACGCTCGACTTGCACCAGCCGGGTGATCGCTTATGGGCCAACAAATACCAACTCGGCGCCCCTGACAAGGCTTTTCAATACGCCGACATCAACGTCCAAGGCGGCGCTCGACAACTGTGCATAGTTAGCTACGCCAACGGCTTTTATCTGAGTAACATAGCCGCCAAGATACTTCTCGAACAACACGCTATCGACTGCCGATTGATCGATATACGCTGGCTCCATCCACTGCCGGAACAAGCCCTTATCGAGGCCACCCGCGACTGCGACAATATACTGATCGTCGACGAATGTCGCCGCTCAGGATCGGTTAGCGAGGCTCTAATGACGCTGTTTGTAGAACAAAATCATAGCGCAAATATCGACCGCCTAAACGCCGAAGATTGTTTTATACCGCTGGGCGATGCCGCCAACGCACTACTTCCCAGCGCAGATAAAATCGTCGCCAAGGCACTGGCCTTAGTCGTTCAATCTGGGCAGCCATCATGAAGCCAACCGCCGTCGTTATATGTCCAGGTCGTGGCACCTACAACAAACCAGAGCTCGGCTATCTGCAGCGACACCATGCCGATAAATCAGAGTTTTTAACCTCGCTAGATCGGTGTCGAAAGGACAATCAGCAACCCAGTTTAGCGGACCTCGATGGCGCCGAGCGCTTTCAACCGGCGCAGCACACCACTGGCGATAATGCATCGGCACTGATCTATGCCTGTGCTATGGCAGACTTCTTGAGCATTGCCAGCGAGCGCGTCGACATCGTCGCCATCACCGGCAACTCTATGGGCTGGTATCTAGCGCTGGCAGCGGCAGGCGCCTGCTCGTTCTCCGAAGGAATGCGGATCGTCAATACCATGGGCACTCTGATGCACCAACGGGCCGAGGGCAAACAATTAATCTACCCGCGCTGCGACGACCAGTGGCAACACCAACCGCACCTCGAAGAGCGGCTGAATAGCACCATTGAAGGCTTAAATCGCGAACCAGAAACAGCCATTTTTTCCTCCATTGATCTCGGACTTATGTCGGTCATCGCCGCCAATCAGCGCGGCAGCGATGCATTACTGGCGGCACTGCCGCGGGAGCAAGATCGCTACCCGATGGTATTACCTCACCATGCGGCCTTTCATAGCCCTTTGATGCAGCCGGTGTCGGACATCGCCTTTGATACCTTCGACGCCTCACTGCTGACCGTTCCAAAGGTGCCATTGATCGATGGGCGCGGGGCCATTTGGCAACCCTACGGAAGCGACACTAAAGCGCTGTTTGACTACACCTTTGGTCAGCAGGTGTGTGCCACTTATAAC
>CAJIZO010000166.1 GCA_905181995.1 Flavobacteriaceae bacterium TMED48 | reverse complement strand
GAGCATGCGGGTGCTGACGGTCTCTTTGTGCTATTAGCGATGGTGTTACTGGGATGGCTCATTGCTTCGATCGGGTTGCAGACGCCCAGAGCTCTGCACACTTATGTAGTCAATAGTGGCGTGGTGGAGCAACAAGATTTTGCAAAAAGAATGTTAAACATTGTCGGTGTTGAAGATATACTCGTGGTCGAGGGTGAACCGCTTGCCTACGTAAGGGTAGATCGAAAAATTATCGACTTGGCGAGCATAGAACCATACTTAAATTCGCGAACAACAGGAGAACATCATGGCGCGTGGCATCAATAAAGTGATCATTGTGGGTAATTGTGGCCAAGATCCAGAAACTCGCTATATGCCCTCCGGAGGCGCTGTCACCAACATCAGTTTGGCAACATCTGAGAGTTGGAAGGACAAAAACACCGGTCAGCAGCAGGAACGCACAGAGTGGCATAGGATTGTCTTTTTCAATCGTCTAGCGGAGATTGCCGGCGAGTACTTAAAGCGCGGCTCCAAGGTCTACGTGGAGGGGTCATTGCGCACCCGCAAATGGCAGGACAAAGAAACCGGCCAGGACCGCTACACCACGGAGATTGTCGGCAATGAAATGCAAATGCTCGATAGTCGCGGTGGTCAGGGGGGCGACTTCAATGCTCCGCCCCAGGATTCAGGACAGCAACAACGCCCCAAATCTGCACCGAGTCAAGCACCAGCACCATCATCGCCAGCGGATAACAACGCAGGTGGAGGCCAGGGGTTTGAGGGTTTTGACGACGACATTCCGTTCTAGCCGAACACGCTTGCTCGGTTCGACGGTTTGCCATTGACCGTTTTGTGATTGGCTGTAGAGCGGTCACGTTGGCACCTTTGTATGTAGTATAATTCATGCCGATTGATGCATTAAGTACGGTCGGTAACAGTATTCTTTTAAATAATTGAGAGGTAACGAGATGACAATTAAAGTGGGTGATAAAATCCCGGATGGTGCGTTCACCGTCATGGGTGAGAAG
>CAJIZO010000165.1 GCA_905181995.1 Flavobacteriaceae bacterium TMED48 | reverse complement strand
GCTCGATAAATACCGAGATTGCGGCGATGCCATCCGAGTACATATAGCTCGAAACGCCATCACTGCGCGTCATGTCACTTCCGCGCAACGTGAATCCGGGAGGCAGCCATTTCGGGAACCAACCGGGGCCGTCGAGTACTTTGCCGTCGCCACCATCTTCACAATGCTCATTTCCCGCATCTGCTGCAATGATATCGCTGTCGGCGGAGTGGGCGGGATCGACCATCAGCTCTATGAACTGGAAGCGCTCGAGCGCTTGCCCTTGGGCATTGACCACCGATGAGCGCAGCACCAATCCGGTGTCTCTATCCAAAGCCACTGAATATCCGTAGCGGTATGTATCAACAGGGATAATACGCAACACATCCACATTCCGGCCCACTACCCGGGCAGGATTGTCGACCACCACTGAATAATGCTCATAGAGATCGCGATGCGAACCACGCACAGAGATGAAATTGCCGATCAAAGGCGCCAGGTTTTCCGCAGCCAAGCAGTTTATCGCATTGGTGTAACGCGACACTTTGCGCTGCGCGCCATCCAAATACACCACCTGTCGCTGCCTCAAACCCTCGTGCATGCGGCTCGATAACCGAATAATCGACCGACGTCCTGCATACTCATAGGTTGCAACACCGGTGTAATTTACATGTCCTGCGGCGCCGACGATCTGCTCGATCAACGAACCAATCCCCGATGGGGTGGCTGCATATGCCTGAGCGGAAAACGTTGTAGATAGAACCCATGCAGCAGTTCGCAACAGAGTGCAAACTCTCATAGCGATGATCTCATCTTGCGTTTCTCTTACTAAAGTTGCCCTACACCGCGCGCCATACCGGCCAATCAACGACGCTCCGGCGTCACATCAACCTTATTGACATCGACCAGCGGTACGCTGCCATGAGCGCTGTTAAGGGTAGAATTTTCAGCATGCTTTATAAGCATTTTGTCGATATGAGTACGGATTTTATGCGCCGGAAATGCCTGCTGGTCTATCGCCGGCAAGATTCTTTTTGGGGCTGCTGTCGTCGCCCGCCTATCAATCGATCCAGCACTGACCGTCTGAGCATCGATGCGCGGTTCAAAACCGGCGGGAAACTGCATGGCTGGCCCAGTATTAATGTCGACATCATAGGGGTCGAGAGCGGCACTCTGAGTGCCTGGTTCAAGCGACGGGTTATTAAATTCTTGCACGCCCAAAATTGCCACCATCGCAACCGATGCGGCAATCGCAAATTGACCCAAAACCTCGAAAACTTTCTTCGCGGGATTCGCCGCATGCACGCTTTCAGTCTCCAGTGCGCTGGCAATGGCTGAACTGCAGTCGATGGCAGTCGCGGAAACCTCACCCTTGATCGAACGCGATACCATGTGATAGCGCATCCACGCGCCCCTCAAGTCAGTCCGTCGCTCTCCCTCCGTGGCATCCAATAGACGGCGAATTTCAAGCTCATCAGCCTGACCATCCATCAAAGCCGACAGCGATTCCTTCAAAGTATCACGTTGTTCTGTCATTCACTAACCCCACGGATTCTATTGCTAGTCAATCGTTCACGTTAATGGGACAACCAAAAGGCACGAAGGTTCCCCTCGACTTTCAATTTCCTTCAATTAATATCAGTACTTTAGCGTCGATGATTTCTCGCGCCCTAAACAATCTCGAACGCACAGTCCCAGTCGGGCACTGCATGATTTCCGCGATATCATCATAGCTCAAATCTTCGTATTCTCTCAAGGTAACGGCAGTTCTGAGGTCCTCGGGCAAATCGGCAATAGTCTTGCGGATTGCGCCGTCGAGTTGTTCGCAGAACAGCCTATTCTCTGGGGAGTCGAGATCGTGCAATTGATCATTGGCGGCGAGGTACTCGGCATCCGCTACGTCTATGTCTGCAGACGGTGGCCGACGACTGCGACCGACGAGGTAATTCTTCGCGGTGTTGACAGCAATGCGATACAACCAAGTGTAAAATTGGCTCTCGCCTCTAAATCCGGGCAGCGCACGATAGGCTTTAATGAATGCCTCCTGCGTCACATCGGCTATTTCATCGCGATCGCGCACAAAGCGCGAAATAATCGACTGCAGTTTAAACTGATACTTCAATACCAATAGATCAAAAGCTCGCTTGTCACCGCGCTGAACTCTCTCCACCAATTGTTGATCGCTGGGGTCGATGTCGCTGTGTTTCATTTTTTAGTTGTGTTCCTATCGGGTTTTGCTTGTGTACATCCATTTGATCCATCGTTTAATTGCGACAGCGCAATTCACCTACGACCACTCACTGCAATAATAGTTTAGATATATTATCATGGCATGCCAAAAAACTGTGTTTTTCCCATGCAACAAAATACCTTCTACGACGTGCTAGTCATCGGCAGTGGCGCGGCCGGCCTAACATTGGCATTGCAGATAGATCCAGCCTATCGCGTCGCCTTGATCAGTAAATCAACGCTGCAAGCCGGCGCATCTTGGCTCGCTCAGGGTGGCATTGCAGCAGTCTTTGATAAAAATGATAGCGCCGCTGCGCATATTGCCGATACAGAGCGCGCTGGGGCGGGGCTGTGCCGTAGCGAGGCGGTGCAGTTTGTGGTCGAGAATGGCCCCGCAGCGATCCAGTGGCTGATTGATCAGGGCGTTGACTTCACGCGCGATACCGATCAACAGCAATACCATTTAACCCAAGAGGGCGGCCACAGTCACAGACGCATTTTGCACAGCGCCGATGCCACCGGTAAAGCAGTGACAGGAACGCTGGTCGATCAAGTCACAGCCTCTGCGAATATCGATGTATTCGAACATCATTGTGCGGTTGATCTAATCACTCAGGCGGACAAAAACTCTAGAAAAATTCGCGCTACCGGTGCCTACGTACTGGATATTGAATCGCAGCAAGTACGGGTATTTAAAGCCAAGAGCACCGTGTTGGCGTCGGGGGGCGCCAGCAAGTCTTATCTCTACACCAGCAATCCTGACGGCGCCAGTGGCGACGGTATTGCCATGGCGTGGCGGCGAGGCTGCCGCATCGGCAACCTCGAGTTCAACCAATTCCACCCGACCTGCCTATATCACCCCAAAGCCAAATCTTTTTTGATCACCGAGGCGCTGCGGGGCGAGGGAGCAGTGCTGCGTCTGCCCGATGGAAGCCAGTTTATGCAGCGCTTTCACGAGGCCGGTGAGCTTGCGCCTAGAGATGTAGTCGCACGCGCAATCGATCATGAAATGAAGCGTTTGGGCTGCGATTGTCTGTATTTAGATATCAGTCATAAGCCGGCCGACTTTGTCATTGAACACTTTCCTACCGTGTATGAACACTGCCTAACGTTTGGCATCGACATTACCACCGATCCAATCCCTGTGGTGCCGGCCGCGCACTACACCTGCGGTGGGATTCTGGTCGATACCAGCGCTCAGACTGACCTTTTAAACCTGTATGCCATTGGCGAAAACGCCTTTACCGGTCTGCACGGTGCCAACCGCATGGCCAGCAACTCACTGCTGGAATGTATCGTCTATGCGCGCTCAGCAGCGCAGGCGATCAATCGAATCACGGCGGGTATCAATGAGCCAGACACGATTCCAGATTGGGATGAGTCGCGGGTACAAAACTCCGATGAACAAGTGGTAATTTCCCACAACTGGGACGAGCTCAGACGTTTCATGTGGGATTACGTCGGCATAGTGCGCACCAACAAACGCCTGGAGCGCGCTCAGCATCGGATCAAACTATTGCAAAAGGAAATTCAGGAATATTACGGCAACTGCCGAGTTAGTCGTGACTTACTCGAACTGCGCAATTTGGCAACCGTATCAGAACTCATTATCCGCTGCGCGCTGGAACGCCGGGAGAGTCGCGGGTTGCACTACACATTGGACTATCCGGAACTGTCCAACATCGCCCGCGATACTATCATGGTGCCGATCAATTTTGCCGGCCAAGATATCATCATTCGCCGCGACGACTGAGTTCTAGCAGCAGTCTGCGCAGACGGCGATGCTCGTTCATAGACATTGCGTCTCGAGGTATAAAACGCAGCAGAGCGCGCTTTGAAAAGCGCTCAAAATAGACAATGATCAACCCCTTTGTAACCCAGCAACGGGGCTTTTTATGCAGGTCAATGCGCTCGTTACTGGCCACCAACCGCCAGGCAAAAAAAATCGATGCGCCGCTAAAAATTAGCAGTTCATCGACCTGACAACAATACTTTCGCAGCGCCCGCACGGCCGCCAAAATTGCCATGCATACAGTTACCAACGCCATCCAGGGCACGATTGCTAGGTTTATGGCGACCAATGCAACCACCAGTGAGGCCCATAACTGCCAGATCAAACTCCAGCGCGAGCGCCTCAGTCTAAACTGGCTATAATTGGCTGCGGCTATCACGTACGATCTGCACAATGCGCTGCATGCCGGGATCGGCGGGCACCGTCGCTTTCAAAAACCACTCGAATAGCGTCTGGTCTTCGCGCTCTAACAGCACTTCAAACCGTAATTTGTCATCATCATCAAGGGCATCAAAATGTTTCTCTACAAAGGGTCCGAGCAACAGATCTAACTCCAGCATACCGCGACGGGCGGCCCACACTAAACGATTTTTATTCATAAGCCACCGACAGTCGAGTAAAATGCGCCTATAGTAGATCATAGCGCCACAACCTGCACTACAAAGGATATCTATGGATACAGCCAAACTGTTCCCCCAGCACAACACCATGCTCGACCCATCCAAACGGCGAGTGCTATCGTTTGGCGAAGGACCAGATGCATTTAGCGAGCTGCAAATCACCGACACACTCTGCCCGATCTCTCGCGGCTACATTCAACTCAATGGTCCCGACAGCCGCAAGTTTTTGCAGGGGCAAGTGACCTGCGACATGCAAACAGTTACCGACCAGCAAGTGATCCGTGGCGCTCACTGCACGCCCAAGGGTCGCATTATTTTCCTATTTTCAGCGCTCTGTGATAGCCATGACAACATCCTATTGGAAACCCATAGCTCGGTCATCCCCCAGGCGATCGCCAACTTAAAGAAGTACGCGGTGTTTTTTAAAACCGAGATTAGCGATCTAAGCGCGTCGCTAACAACCTTTTTAATCTCCGGTCCGAGCAGCGCCAAATCCATAGCAACACTCTGCCATCAGTCACTTCCACAACCGGGCATGCATGTTGAAGAGGCCGACATCCGGCTGCGCTGTATCGCAGAGAATCACTACTCGGTTACCTGCAAGTCCGAAGATAGCGCCCGTGCAATCGCCGAGCATCCGGGCTTGACCCTGTGCGGCGAAGCCTACGCCGATCTCATTACGCTGCGCAGTGGTTTTGCCGACGTCACCGAAGATACCCTGGACAAGTTTATTCCGCAGATGCTCAACCTCGATCGCCAAGCATTTATCAGTTTTCAAAAAGGCTGCTATACCGGTCAAGAAATTATTGCCCGAGCGCATTATCGAGGCGCTGTTAAGCGGCGCCTGCGGCACATTCAATGCCCGCTCGACGAACTGCCCAAGCCCGGCGAAACCCTAGCTGACTGCAAGGGCAAGGGGATAGGTTCAGTGGCTAGCGCCGCTTGGAGTTCGCCGCGCCAAGCCGAACTACTGGTAGTGATATCAGACGGCGTCGAGAGCCTCAATGGTTTACAAATAAACGCGCAAACTGGTATCGACGCCGAGACGCGGGTACTGCCCTACCCGCCGCTGGCACAGAGATGATCGCTGCCGGTAACTGGCTGGCGCACCACCCAATTTGGGTGGTGTGGCTGAGCAGCTTTTCGCTCATCAGCCTGATCCTCAGCATTGCTTGCCTACCGACGCTCATCGCCCGTCTGCCCAGCGATTATTTTTTCAAGCAACGAAAAATAGCCCGCTGGGATCATCCCCGACACCTAATACTCTTTGGCCTCAAGAATCTATTTGGATTTACCGTGTTTTTGGTCGGCCTGTTGCTATTATTTTTACCTGGACAAGGACTGCTGACCATACTGATAGGTCTGATGTTAATGAACTATCCGGGCAAGTCCCGCTTGGAGCAAAAAATCGTGCGTATACCCGGCGTATTAGCCTCGCTCAACTGGGCAAGAGGCCGCTACAATGTAACCCCGCTAACACTTGAGCGACCGACTGGGCAGCCAGACTCGTTCAAATAGCGCGCGGATTATCCGGCAGTTGCCAATCAATCGGCGCCTCGCCGGCATCGATTAAATGACGGTTGCATTGCGAGAAATGTCGGCAGCCAAAAAAACCCCGGTAGGCGGACAGCGGCGATGGGTGCGGAGCCTCTAAAACCCAGTGATGTTGGCGGTTCACCCGGGCGGCTTTTTTTTGCGCGAGACTGCCCCAGAGCATAAATACCAGCCGATCGCTGTGCTGATTTAAGCGTTCGATAATGTCGTCGGTAAAGCCTTCCCAACCACGCCCCCGATGAGACCCTGGGTCGCCTTGCTCAAC
>CAJIZO010000164.1 GCA_905181995.1 Flavobacteriaceae bacterium TMED48 | reverse complement strand
GCCGCGTCTAAAATCTATCATGTGTTTTTCCATCCAGCGCTCGGCCTCTCTGGGTTGGTTATTACAGATCGCTTCATACACCCGTCGGTGGGCGACCAAAATACGCTGGCCCGGCGATAGCGCTCGGATGACTGCGCCCCAGGCTGGATAAAACAGATCGTTGAGCGGCGCCCGCGCCTGCAGTAACGCGTAGTTGTGGGTCGCCGATGCAACCAAGTTATGAAAGTCGATCTCGGCTTCGAGCAAGCGCGCGTGGTCGTCGAGCACCGTTTCTGTGTGCTGTAGATTATCGGCGAGTCGTTGCTTGTCCTCATCGGTCGCCGATGCGCAGGCCAATTTTCCGGCCAGTGGCTCGAGACCCATAGCCACTTGCCAGAGTTCTTTAAAGGTCACTCGGTGCATCAGCATGGCGGAGCTAACCGAACGCCCGACAGCAGCGGTTTGCGGCAGCGTCACCACCAAGCGCTTGCGGTCGGCACGGCCAATGATACCGCTCTCTTCGAGGAGTCTGATCGCCTCGCGCAGGGTTGAACGGGTGACGCCAAATTGTTCTGCGAGTTCGAGTTCGGTGGGCAACATATCACCCGCTTGCAACTCGCCCGACAGAATGACCTGACGGATTTTTTCACTGACTGCGCGGTAAGCGGGCTGGCGAGCTAATTTGGTAAAATTGTGATTGACGGACATAGGGGCCTCTCGTAAACCGCAGCTCGAAGAAGTCGGACTGCGTGACCGAACCCCATAAACATGCATTGGTTTAGATATTGACATATTGTCGGACAATGGGTCAATATACCCGACTATTTATTTTTACCATCTCTCATTTCAGCCACTGGTGTTTCAAGACCGGTAAGGATCCAAGCATGTCGTCACAGCCTTCAGCTCTGCAACAAAAATCCAACAGCGATCAGTCCGGGGTTTCGACGCCGCTCCGATTTGTCACCGCCGCCTCGCTGTTCGATGGGCACGATGCGGCCATCAACGTGATGCGCCGAATGATTCAAGGGAATGGTGCCGAAGTCGTTCACCTAGGCCACAATCGCGGCGTCGACGACGTGGTGCGAGCAGCGATACAAGAGGACGCCGACGCCATTGCGATCAGCTCCTATCAGGGCGGACACATGGAATATTTCAGCTTTATGCTGCAGCGCCTAAAGGAAAATAACGCCAGTCACATCAAAATTTTTGGCGGCGGCGGCGGGACTATTACGCTCGACGAGATTGCCCAACTCGAGGCCGAGGGGGTGGAAAAAATATACCACCCGACGCACGGTATGAAGATGGGGTTGGTGGGCATGATCGAAGACCTAGTGGCGCGCGCACGAGAGCATCGGGTGGACGGATTTCAGCCGCCAGAGGTGAACAAAGACAGCGACATCTCGGTGGCTCAGATGATCTCGTTGATCGAAGAGGGTGGGCTCGACGAGGCTGAATTGGCGCGTTTAAAAAAGACCTGGCAACTGGCGGCTGGCGACACCCCAGTGCTGGGGATTACCGGCACCGGCGGCGCCGGTAAGAGCAGCAGTGTCGACGAATTGCTCGGCCGTTTTTTGCAGCAGCGCCCAGACATGCGGATTGCTGTGTTGGCGGTCGATCCGACGCGCCGACGCACCGGCGGTGCCCTGTTAGGCGATCGTATTCGGATGAATATACTGTCGTCCGACAATATCTATATGCGCTCTATTGCAACTCGCCGCCAGCACTTGGCGACCAGTGAAATGCTTGGCGATATTACGTTGTTTTTAAAGTCTTTGGCCTACGATCTAATTTTGGTTGAAACCGCCGGCATCGGCCAGTCGGATTCTGAAATTGTCGATCTGGTGGACTTTTCGCTGTACATCATGACCAGCGATTATGGTGCCGCTAGCCAGCTCGAAAAAATCGATATGATCGATTACGCGGATATGGTGATCCTCAATAAGTACGACCGTCGCGGCGCCGAAGACGCGCTGCGCGATATTCGCAAACAATGGCAGCGCAACCACAATACCTTTGACGTGGCGGCTGAAGATATCCCGGTCTATCCAACCATCGCCAGCCAATTCAACGATCCGGGTGTCAATCATGCGTTTCGCAACCTCTGTCGACTGATGGTCGAGCGCAACGATCTCGATAGTTCGGTGTGGTTGGCCGAGTCGCCGCTGGCGGCGGGTGGTGCGGCTACCGAGGTGGAACCGAAATCCGCGGCGCTGATTCCGGGCAGTCGAATCCGTTATCTGGCCGAAATCAGCGAGCAGGCGCGTGCGATTAAAGCCACCAATGCACAGCAGGCGGAGGCCGCGTCACGCGCCTATCAACAGTTCTGCGCGCTCCAAGTGATTGGCGACAGCGAGCTCCCCGAAGCGCTGCAGGCCTACCCGGTCGCGGCGTTAAGCAACGCGGACGACGACGCGACCCTGCGCGCTCTGCGCCAAGCCTATCAGCATACGCTGGCCGAATTAAATGGCGAGTCGATCCGTCTGTTGCAGGAGTGGCCGCAGCGCAAGGCCGGTGTCGAGAGCGAGCAATACAGTTATCAGGTTCGCGGTAAAGACATCACTGGCAGCAACCGAGTGGAGTCGCTCAGCGGCCTGCAGATCCCGAAAATAGCGGCGCCGCAATACGCCGATTGGGGCGAACAACTGACCTTCCTGCTGGCGGAAAACCTGCCCGGCGGCTACCCCTATACCGCCGGTGTATTTCCCTATCGCCGCGCGGGCGAGGACCCAACCCGTATGTTTGCCGGTGAGGGCACGCCGGAGCGCACTAACCGCCGTTTTCACTACCTGTCAAAGGGTCAGGAAGCGACCCGCTTGTCGACCGCCTTCGATTCGGTGACCCTGTACGGTTCGGATCCCGATGTACGCCTCGATATCTGGGGTAAAATTGGCAATTCCGGCGTCAGTATTGCGACCCTCGATGATATGAAAAAGCTCTTTTCAGGGTTTGATCTGTGCGCTCCATCGACCTCGGTATCGATGACTATCAACGGCCCCGCGCCGATGATATTGGCGTTTTTCATGAACGCCGCCATCGACCAGCAGGTCGAGTTGTACCTCAAGGAAAATGGTCTGTGGGAATCCGCCAAGACCAAGATCGACAGCCTGTTTAAGGACCATGCGAGGCCGGCCTACGCCGGTGATCTGCCAGAGACGCACAATCAACTGGGTCTTGGCTTACTCGGTGTTAGCGGCGATGACTTGGTGACTGCTGAGGTCTATGCAGAGATCCGCAAACGCACGCTGAGTTCGGTTCGTGGTACCGTCCAAGCCGACATTTTGAAAGAGGATCAAGCGCAGAACACCTGTATTTTCTCGACTAATTTTGCGATGCAAATGATGGGCGATATGCAGTCGTTTTTTATCGACAACAAGGTGCGTAATTACTACAGCGTATCGGTCAGCGGATACCATATTGCCGAGGCCGGCGCGAATCCAATATCGCAGTTGGCGTTCACGCTGTCAAACGGCTTTACGCTGGTTGAATATTATCTATCTCGCGGTATGAAAGTCGATGATTTTGTGCCCAATTTCAGCTTTTTCTTTTCCAACGGCATGGACCCCGAGTACACCGTAATGGGTCGCGTTGCGCGCAGGATATGGGCGCGAGCGATGAAAGAGCGCTATGGCGCTGGGCCGCGCAGCCAGATGCTGAAATATCACATTCAGACGTCTGGGCGCAGCCTGCACGCGCAGGAAATGAGTTTCAACGACATTCGTACCACCCTGCAAGCACTGTATGCGATCTTTGACAACACCAACAGCCTGCACACCAATGCCTACGACGAAGCCATCACCACGCCCACCGAGGAATCGGTGCGCCGCGCGGTCGCCATCCAGTTGATAATCAATCGGGAATTTGGCTTAAACTTCTGCGAGAATCCGTGGCAAGGGTCCTTTATCGTCGAAAAACTCACCGACATGGTGGAGACTGCTGTGTACGAGGAATTTGAAAAGATTTCTGAGCGTGGCGGTGTGCTCGGCGCCATGGATACCATGTATCAACGGGGAAAAATTCAAGAAGAGAGCATGTATTACGAACACAAAAAACACGATGGCAGCCTGCCGCTGATCGGCGTTAATACCTTTTTACCGGAAGCCGGTTCCGAAGAGGTCATCGAAGGTCGCGAATTGGCGCGTTCTGGCGACGACGAAAAACAGATGCAGGTGGATAACGTCGCCGATTGCCAGGCGCGCAATCGCGAGGCGCACGCAGCAGCCGTGGTGCAATTGCAATCTGCGGCACTCAATCGAGAGAATATTTTTGCCGAACTTATGAACGCCTCAAAATGTTGCACGCTGGGCCAGATGAGCTATGCTTTGTACAGCGTTGGCGGGCTGTATCGCAGGAATATGTAGCGCGCCGCCCGATTGTCGATCGCGCCTTCTCAGATCGGCGCGATGCAGCTAAACTGCGCGTATTTCTACTGACTTCAGAGGCCTCTATGGGCAAAGCAATTATTGTCGGAGCGAGTTCCGGCATCGGCTGGGAGCTGGCGATTCAGTTGGCCGACGCGGGCTATCAGTTGGGTTTGATGGCGCGGCGCGAGGATCGTCTCAACGAACTGATAGAACAACTGCCCGGTGAGCATTGGGTGCAGTGTTCTGATGTCACCGAGTGTGAACACGCGCAGGCGCAGTTGCAGGGGTTGATCGAGCGGATGGGCGGCGTTGATATGGTGGTGCTGAATTCTGGCGTGGGCTTTCTCGAAGGCCGTCTTGAATGGGAGAATCAGCGCACCATTATCGATGTCAATGTGCGCGGCTTTTGCGCCTTAGCGGTGGTTGCGATGCAGCACTTCGAGGCGACGGGAAAAGGCCATCTGGTCGGTATTTCATCGCTTGCAGCGCATATTTCTGGGGCGTCAATGCCCACCTATCACGCTTCTAAGGCGTTCGTTTCGAGCTACTTGAACGGCCTCCGGGGCCGCGTCGACCGCCGTCGGGTACCGATTACTGTCACCGTGGTTGAACCGGGTTTTGTGCGCACCCCGATGGTCCTCGGCTCGCCCCCTTGGATGGCGCCGGTCGACCGTGCGGTGCGGCAGATAATGGTCGCCATCGTGCGTAAAAAGAACCATGTCTACATCACTCGCCGCTGGCGTCTGGTCGCTTGGTTGGCCTACCTAATGCCCACCGCGATGCTGGCCAAGCGTTTTTAGCCAGCCCCGGGCGGCGGGATTGCCTCGCTGGCGTTAACCGCCTTTTGTGCTTTGCCCGATTGAACGCACCTTGGCCTCGCGTGTTATGCTACACGCAGTCATGGCGGGGCGCCTGTCTGCGCACAGATACGGTTTAAGTCGTTCGACATAGCCGCTCCAGCCTGTTTTTTTATCGCTATGGAGCGCCCAATGATTCCCAGAACCCTCTACGATTCAGACCATCAGATGTTTCGTGATTCGGTGCGCAAACTGATCGAAAACGAGGCGCTTCCGCAGCATGCGCAGTGGGAGAAAGACGGCTGTGTCAGTCGTGATATCTGGTTACAGGCCGGCGCCCAAGGTATTTTATGCCCGACGGTACCCGAGGAATACGGCGGTGTTGGCGCCGATTTTAGATACAATGCGATCGTCGGCGAGGAGATCGGTCGGGCCGGCGCGTCGGGCCTTGGCTGGACCCTACACTCGGATATTGCGGTGCCTTATTTAGTGCGCTATGGGTCCGATGCGCAAAAGAAAAAATACCTACCGCGATGTATTTCTGGACAGTTGATTATGGCCATCGCCATGACAGAACCGGGCACCGGCTCGGATTTACAGGCGATTACCACCACCGCGGTGCGCTCCGGTGACGACTATATTTTAAATGGCTCAAAGACCTTTATTACCAATGGCATTATGAGCGATCTGGTGATTGTGGTGGCTAAAACCGACCCAACCGCCGGTGCCAAGGGAATCAGTCTGTTTTTGGTCGAGGCCGGACTGGCAGGCTTTACCAAGGGCCAAAACCTGGAGAAGTTAGGCATGAAGGCGCAGGATACCGCCGAACTGTTCTTTCAGGATGTGCGAGTCGCGGCTGACAATTTGCTCGGCGAGGAGGGTCGCGGATTCGTTTATCTAATGCAAGACCTCCCGCAGGAGCGGCTATCGGTCGCGATCAGTGGTATTGGCTCCTGCAAGGCGCTGATCGAGCAGACGGTGGCCTATACCCAGCAGCGCAAGGCGTTTGGTAGCAACTTGGCGGCGTTCCAAAATACCCAGTTTAAACTCGCTGAATTGGATACCGAGGTGACGTCCGCAGAAGTCTTCGTCGACCGTTGTACCGAGTTACTGCTGGCCAACGAGCTCGACACAGTGACCGCCTCGAAGGCCAAATTACTGGTCACCGAATTGCAGTGTCGAACTGCCGACGAGTGTCTCCAGCTTCACGGGGGCTGGGGTTACATGTGGGAATATCAGGTCTGTCGGGCGTTTGCCGATGCGCGCGTGCAGCGCATCTATGCCGGCAGCAATGAAATCATGAAGCTCATCATTGCTCGCGGATTATTCAAATAGCGGGCCCATTAACCGCCGTTTTACTCGCGGTAACTGGGATCGATTTTATCGACGATACGTTGCATAGCGTCGAATTCGAGTTGTCCTGCGGGTTGCCCCATAGTCTGGATTTTCATTACCTGCTCAGCTTTTTCCAGCACCTCTGCCGAGATTGGCGTAATGGCTTCACCGCAGGCATCGGTGGCCACCTGTATTTCGCAAGCGCGCTGTAGGCCCCAGAGGTTTTGGTAGGCCTCGGGGATCGAACGGCCGCAACTGAGCAGACCATGGTTGCGCAATATCAACAGGTTCTTATCGCCAAGATTGGCTATTAGACGCTGTTTTTCGCCGTCTAACACGGTAATTCCCTCGAACGGGTGGTAGGCTATCTGACCTTGCATCAGCGCTGAATAAAAGTTCTCATGGCGCAGTCCTCGCGCCTGACAGGCGACGGCCATGCCGGCATCGGTGTGGGTATGGGCAATGCACCGGGTGTCGCCGCGGGCGCCGTGGATGGCAGTGTGAATCAGCATGCCGGCCGGATTTACCGGGTACTCGCTGTGCTCGACGATCTGCCCGTTGATATCGACCTTGACCAGGTTTGACGCGCAGACCTCGCTAAAATGGAGACCATAGGGGTTGATCAAAAAATGCTCATGCTCGCCAGGCAACTTTACGGTGATGTGGTTGTAGATCGATTCGGTCCAACCGAGATAGTCAAAGATACGGTAGCAGGCTGCCAGTTGCACCCGCAATGTTTGTTCAGTGTCTGCCATTGATCAAGCCCTCTATGAATTTGCCTGGCGCGGCGGCTATGGGTTGCCGATTGTGCGCGCGGTTCGCTTTACCGCTAGTGGTTTGCTAAAAAAAGTATATCACTAAATCTTCGCGCTATTTACGTCAGAAAAGCAATCATCAATAACATAATGTTATCCACGATCCGGTTTTAGCGACGCTTGTTGGCAGGTCGTTATGCGACGATCACAGACGCTGATTGTACCAATGACCGCAGCCGGCAATCGGCATGCAGTCCTGCAGGATCATGGGATGTCGTTGTGAAGTGCTTGTGCGGCCGCCCAACCCGAGACAACGGCACCTTCGACGCGGGGGCCGGCAAAGGCATCGCCGGCGAGCACCAACGGCGGATCTTGGCAGACCACCAAGCAGGTTTTCTCATCCACGCGGCTGGGTTTACTGTAGCGCCAACCGTGCACCTGATAGTCGGTCACCGTCGCTTGTATCCAAGGTTGCGCGGCCTCGATGATGCGTTTACCAACGACCTCGCGCGGCGCGTCTATATGCTCTGCGCTAAATGCGGCACTGGCGTGCAGCGTCACTGCCGGCACGCCGGAGACGCCCTTTTGTTGGTTGTCACTAATCCAGTCGAGGATGCCATTTTGCGGCGCCACTGCGCCCGGCGCTGGGATCATGCTAGGGCCGTCGAGGACCGCCATTACCGCGATGCAGGCGTCGTACTCGATGTGTTCGAGACGCCGCCGGTGATCGCTAGACAGCGCGATGGCACCGCCATCGATGAGGTCGATCGACTGCGGCACCGGCGCGGTTAATATCACTGTGCCGGCGGTGAGGCTGTCGCCACTATCTAATGCAATATGCCAAGCGCGCTCGGATTGGCGCATTTCAACGACTCTCGTGCTCGACCACACTTCGATGCCGCGCGCCAGATCTTTGGCCAACGCAGTCATGGTCGGCACACCACGCCAGCGGGGGTGTGCTTGCGGTTGACCTGGGTAACTGCGATACCACTCCTCGGCGACACCGGCGTCCACCCAGCGCTCGACAAGGGCCGCAAAGCGCGGATCACGTGCGGTCATAAACTGCGCGCCATGGTCGAAGGTCGCAGTGCCAATGCGGCGGCCCGCTAGACGTCCGCCGAGACCTCGGCCCTTGTCTACCACCAGTACTTGGCGACCGTGCTCGACCAGCTTCTGCGCTGCGCTAAGCCCTGCGAGTCCGGCGCCAATGATCAGGATGTCAGTTTCTTTGCGCGGGTTTTTGGGTGTTTGCATAATCTCGTATACCGTCAGGGGAGGTGATTAGGTGGTGACTCGACGCTTTCGGCAACGCTCGGAACAGTAGCGCACATCGGGCCAGTTGTTACGCCATTTTTTACGCCACGCAAAAGGTAGTTGGCAGCTTGCGCAGATTTTTTTCGGAAGATCAGACTTTTTTCGCATCGCGCACATGTTCGGCTGCATCCTCGGCAATTGGGATCACCCAGAGCGCGGCTGTGCGCCCTGCGCCGGTTATAATTGAAACAGTTTCTTGGGTCTTTTCTCAAGTCGGTGAGATTGCGCCAGCAGACTCGTCAACCATAGCGTATAGGGCTGCGCCTGTTGAAATATGGTGCGGATGTTTTCATCGTTGCGCTGTTCGCGAAAAGCGCGGCGAAACGCAGGTGAATAATACAGCGGCTTGCCGAGATACACCTGTTCCTTGACTAAGGAGTGGCGCAGTTCGTTAAATTCCTCGCGACTGTCGACCAGATTCGGCAATACCACCAACGCCGGTGGCGGTGTTGTGCGGCGAATTTCGTGGGTGCTGAAGAGGTTGTGTAAATCGGCAAGATACTTTTTGGTGGCGAAGATGTCGGCATCGCTTACCGATGTAGGAATTAGCATGATGTCGCATTGGAATAGGAATGGACTGCGGCTCGGATCGCTGCCCGCGGCGCTGTCGAGGACTACGAAGCGCTTGTTGTATCGGCTGTTGCGCTCGGCATCGATACTTTTGACGATGTTTTCATTATCCGGCCCACCGTCGGCCAAATTCAGTCGCTTGTCGTTCACCACCGAAAAGCGCATGTCGCAAAAGCGGCGCAGTGAATCACTGCTGGTCGCTTGGGGGTCGAGATCGATTAGTTTGACGCTGGCATCTTGATGCCGCGTCGCCAGCCCTAGGCCCATCAAAAGCGCGAGGGTACTCTTGCCCACGCCACCTTTAGAGTTGGCAAAAATGACCGTCTTGGGTCGAGCGGTGGATCTTGCTCCTGAGCCTGAAAGTAAATTGCTCAAAAAGGGTCCTCGGGCACTAAAAAAGTAACTTAGATTTCCAGCTGTTCGCTGTCGGCGTCCATGGTCAAACCAGACTTAAAGGCTTCCAGTCGACTAGAGACTTCAGGTGCGGCCGTGCCTTGATCCCAATCGGTAGTGATTTCGCCGATCAGTTTTGCGCCCTCTTCGGTCTGGATGGACCCGTACTGAATTTTACCCCGAATGCGGCCCGACGCGCACACGAGCAATTTTCCGGTCAGCGATAGGGTGTCTTCTACCGTGCCTTCGATGGTCGCGGTCTCGCCAGATATGTCGCCCTGAACAACACCGTCGACGCCGACGATGAGGTGCTTTACAGAGACTTTGCCAACGATTTTACCGTCGATGCGCGCGGTGCCGTCGATCGCTAGTGAGGCGCCCTCAAGGTGAGTCGCCGGCCCTACGTAAAACTCAAATTCTTTGTCGTATTCACTCACTCAAAAATCCTCCCAGATAATATTTAAGATCGCTCGTGGCGATCTCATAGCAATTTAGTCTCTGCGTCCGCAGTGCTCTGCGCCAGACATTGCTCGGTCAAAGATTTTAGCATAACAAAATCTGACTGTGCTTAATTATTAATTCTTTATGATTATCTATTTGGTCGCGCCCATCGCGGGTTATGGACTGCTCTGGGCGACTGCGCTCGTCTGCGCGCCATGGGCGCCGAGAATCTCTGCGTAGGGTTGGCCGAGCCGGTGCTCGCGCACGATCTGTAGCAGCGTTTTACCGTCGTTACTCTGGGCCTCTACGCGGTGCCCGGCGGCGCAAAAGAAGCCCATAAAGGTGGCAAAATTGTCAATGTTCATGCTCCGATAAGCGCGCTCCATAAGGTGAAAGTCACGGTCGACACCGGCAGGTGGTTGCAGTTCGAGAAAGCTGCGAACTCGTTGGTCATCGAACACTTCGCCGAGGATTTTTTGCTTGTCTTTTTTCGCGCTCATGGGTGGCTTAGTCTCCGCGTGATTGGATAAGGCTTTGCAATTGAGCCAATAGTATTTGATTGACCTGCTGGGGGTTTGCTTGACCCTTTGAGGCCTGCATGATTTGACCCATAAAGCCCCCCAATTTTTTCTTGCGACGCCCCTCTTCGGTGGCAAGGTAATCGTCTATCATGGCCGGATTTTTGGCCAGAACGTCGGCCACGAGCTGCTCTAGTGCACCACTGTCAGAGACCTGTTTGAGGCCACGCTCTTTAATGATCTGGTCGACCTCGCCAGCGCCGCTCCAGACGCCGTCAAACACCTGTTTGGCCATTTTACCCGAGATCGTTTGATCGCCGATTCGCTGGATTAAAATGCCCAATTGCTCGGCATCTATGGGGCTCTCGGCAAGTTCTAGGCCCTCGCCGTTGAGGCGCCCGATCAATTCCCCCGTGGTCCAGTTGGCGGCCAGTCGTGGGTCGTCGCAATGCTTGGCGACGGTTTCAAAATAGTTTGCTAGGGCGACGTCACTGGCGAGTATCTGCGCGTCCTTTGCGGCGATGGCGTAGCGCTCAATCAGGCGTGCGACTCGCGCATCTGGCAATTCCGGAAGGGCGTCTCGCAAGCGTTGCAAGCGCGCCTCGGTGATCACCACCGGGAGAAGGTCTGGGCACGGGAAGTAGCGGTAGTCGTTGGCCTCTTCCTTGCTGCGCATCGAGCGGGCGACCTTGGTGTCGCCATTGTATAGACGGGTCTGTTGAATAATGCTGCCGCCGTCTTCGAGGACATCGATCTGCCGCGCTACTTCACGAACAATCGCCTCCTCCATAAACTTGAACGAATTGAGATTTTTGGTCTCAGTGCGGGTGCCGAGGGTCTCGCTGCCTAAGGGCCGCACCGAGACGTTGACGTCGAAGCGCAACGAGCCCTCGGCCATGCGACCGTCGCAGATCCCCAGTGAGGTCACCAGCGCGTGCAATTTTTTGGCAAAGGTCACCGCTTCGGTGGCGTTTGATAAATCTGGTTCGGTGACTATTTCAATTAGCGGAGTCCCCGCGCGGTTAAGATCGATAGCCGAATATTGGCTCCCGAAGTCGCCCTCGTGGAGCGATTTCCCAGCGTCCTCTTCGAGGTGTGCGTGGTGGATCCGTATCTCCTTGGTACCGCCGTCTGCGGTCGCTATTGTGACGCGACCAGCACCGACGATCGGTTTGTCCAGCTGGGTCGTCTGGTATCCCTTGGGGAGGTCGGGGTAAAAATAATTTTTGCGCTCAAACACCGACATCATTGGGATATCGGCGTCGATGGCGAGCCCAAACATCAGGGCAAAATCCACCGCCTGCGCGTTCAGAACCGGCAGCGTGCCCGGCATGGCCAGATCGATGGCGCAGGCCTGGCTGTTGGCGGCTCCCCCAAAGCGGGTGCTGGCGCCGGAAAAGATTTTTGTCGCGGTGGCCAGTTGCACGTGAATCTCTAGGCCGATCACGGTTTCCCATTGCATTAATCGAGCCCCCCGGGTTGTAACTTGTGCCAATCGGTCGCCTGCTGCAGGCGATGGGCAACGTTCAATAACGACGCTTCGTCAAAGTAGTTACCGATCAATTGGATCCCTGCCGGATTGCCATCTACCAACCCGCAGGGTACCGACATGCCAGGAAGTCCGGCTAGATTGGTCGCAATGGTGTAGATATCCTCTAGGTACATAGCCACTGGGTCATCGCCTTTGGCGCCAAATTTGAAGGCCGGTGATGGGCAAGTTGGGCCCATGATAATGTCGACTTGTTCGAAGGCATTGACAAAATCCTGGCGAATCAATTGCCGAACCTGTTGAGCTTTTCGATAGTAGGCGTCGTAGTAACCCGCCGACAGGCAGTAGCTGCCAATCAAAATGCGCCGTTGTACCTCTTCGCCAAAGCCCTCGGCTCGGCTGCGACGGTACATATCTTCCAAGTCCACGGGATTGTCACAGCGATGTCCGTAGCGTACGCCGTCAAATCGGGATAGGTTAGCTGATGCCTCGGCGGGGGCGATCACATAGTAGGCGGGTACCGAAAGGTGGCTGTTGGGTAGGCTGATGTCGACTAACTCCGCGCCTAGCTCGCGCAGAGCGGCTAGCGAATCCATCACTGCCGCCTCGACACTCGGATCTAACCCGTCTGAAAAGTACTCTTTGGGAATGCCAATTTTGACGCCCGCCACCGAATCGTTGAGCGTCGCTCGATAGTCGGGGACCGCGCGCTCGACGCTGGTCGAGTCGCGAGGATCGTAGCTGGCCATACACTGCAGCAAAATGGCGCAGTCTTCGGCGGATTTGGCGATCGGCCCCGCTTGGTCGAGGCTCGAGGCAAAGGCGATCATACCCCAGCGCGACACCCTGCCATAGGTTGGTTTGAGCCCGCTGACACCGCACAGCGCGGCCGGTTGTCGAATCGATCCGCCGGTGTCGGTCGCGGTCGCCGCCGCACCTAGGCGAGCGGCCACCGCCGCGGCTGATCCGCCGGACGATCCACCGGGCACACGGGTGATGTCCCAGGGGTTCTTGACCGGGCCGTAGAAACTCGTCTCGTTGGACGAACCCATGGCAAATTCATCCATATTGGTTTTGCCCAGCATGACTGCACCGGCGTCGGCAAAGTTTTCTACTACGGTCGCATCGTAGGGCGGTATAAAGTTGTCGAGCATTTTTGAACCGCAACTGGTGCGCACGTTGCGGGTACAGAAAATATCTTTGTGCAGCACCGGAATGCCGCAGAGGTCACCGCCTGCGCCATTGCGCAATTGTTCATCCGAGCGCTCGGCGCTGGCAAGAGCGCTCTCTTCGGTAACAGTAATTACGGCGTTATAGCGCGGATTGAGCGTGGCGATGCGGCGTAAAAAATGTTCTGTTAGTTCTCGGCTCGAAAAGGTCTTCGAGCGCAATCCGAGGCCGAGTTCGGCGATCGACATGTTGTGCATAAAAGCTACTCTTATTCTATCACTTTAGGCACCAGATAGAGGCCGTCGTGTATGCTGTCGCTCAGCGTTTGAAAGGCTTCCTGGTGGTTGGGTTCGCTGACTACATCATCGCGCAGTTTTTGGGTCGTCTGCAGCGGGTGCGCCATGGGTTCAACGCCGGTGGTGTCAGCCGCCTGCAGTTGATCGACGAGATCGAGCACAGCGCTCAAGCGCTCGCCAACCGACTCGAGCGTCGCCTCGTCGATGGCTATTCTCGACAGCGTGGCGAGTTTGTGTATTTGGTCTTTGTCGAGGCTCATGAAGGTGTCCGTGGGCTTGGAATTAGGGGGTGATTCCGACGGCGGTAACGGTATCACAGAAGTCAGGTTTAGGTTAAGTGTCGATGTCGATGTCGGTGGAGTATTTGGCACATTTATACAGCTAACCGCCCCTTGCACAGCCAATGCCACGCATATGTGCAATAATTATGCATATTTTGGCGCATAACTACACTTCGCACTTGCCCTGTTAGTTTCCCGCTGTTATCTTCCAAGGTTATACTTTGCGCGGATAATGTAGCGCGTACGAATATTCGTATAAAGGGCCGGTTTTTCATGATTTTCAAAAAAATTCGAGGGTTTTTCTCAAGCGATTTGTCGATCGATTTGGGGACGGCCAATACACTCATCTATGTGCGTGACAAAGGGATTGTATTAAACGAGCCATCGGTGGTGGCCATTCGCCATCATTTAGGCCAAAAGATTGTCGAGGCAGTGGGTATCGATGCCAAGCGAATGTTGGGTCGCACGCCGGGCAATATCACCGCTATTCGGCCCCTCAAAGACGGTGTGATTGCCGATTTCCAAGTCACCGAGAAAATGCTCCAACACTTTATCAAAAAAGTGCACTCGGCGGCGATTACCAACAACTTTATGCCACCGAGCCCAAGGGTATTGATTTGCGTCCCTTGTATGGCCACCGAGGTGGAGAAGCGAGCGATTAAAGAATCTGCTTTTAGCGCCGGCGCGCGTGAAGTCTTTTTGATCGAGGAGCCCATGGCGGCCGCCATCGGTGCTGGTCTCCCGGTTGAGGAAGCCGTCGGGTCGATGGTTGTCGATATCGGCGGTGGTACCACGGAAATTGCCATACTGTCGCTAAATGGCGTAGTGTTCTCAGATTCCGTCCGCATCGGCGGTGATCGCTTTGATGAGGCAATCGTTAACTTTGTACGCCGCAAGTATGGCAGCGTTATCGGCGACAGCACGGCCGAGCGCGTAAAAATTGAAGTCGGCACTGCTTTTTTGGCCGAGGAAGTGCGCGAAATTGATGTCCGTGGTCGCAACCTCGCAGAGGGTGTGCCGCGCAGTTTCACACTGAGTAGTGATGAAATTTTGGAGTCACTGCAGGAACCGTTGGCCGGCATTGTAACCGCGGTCAAACGCGTTCTCGAGCAGTCGCCCCCGGAACTGGCATCTGATATCGCCGATACCGGCATCGTTCTTACCGGTGGCGGCTCGCTGTTGCGTGATCTCGATCGCCTGTTGAGTTCTGAGACAGGACTGCCGGTGATTCTTGCCGAAGACCCGCTCACTTGCGTCGCGCGCGGCGGTGGCGAGGCCCTCGATCTTATGAGTACCCACAGATTGGATGCTTTGACCCACGAAATATAGGCCCGTGGCGGTGTAAACGGCATCCACAGACAGCAGCCATGGAATAATCCGCAAGGATCGTATAAAGATGTATTCGCCGCTTCTTCGACGCATGTTGATTCTTTGCCTGATCGCCACGGCACTGATGATCGTCGACCGCTCGACCACCTGGTTGCAACCGCTTCGCATGGGTGCCGATTATGTGCTCCGCCCGCTCAATTGGATCGGCCACATTCCGCGCAATATTCAACAGTGGAGCGACCTCAATCTAGCCAGTAAAGAACAACTCATAGACGACAACAAACGACTTCGCCAAGAGCGTCTGATATACCGCGGGCGATTGCAACGCATGTCGGAATTGGCCGCCGAGAATCTACGGTTGTTACAGTTGTTGAACGCCTCTGAACTGCTGATCGACAGCGTTCTGGTGACGCAGGTGATCGGCGTTTCCCCGACACCGCAACGGCATACTTTAACCATCGATCGCGGCGCTGACGACGGTGCCTATGTCGGCCAACCACTGCTCGATTCTGAGGGTTTAATGGGCCAACTGGTGACAGTATTTGACTCCCACAGCGTGGCGTTGCTGATTACCGATGGCAGTCATGCACTGCCGGTCAAGGTGCTGAGAAACGGGGTTCGCTCGATTGCCGAGGGCACCGCTGATTTTAATCGCCTGAATCTGCGCTATGTCTCGCCCACCGCTGACATCAAACTGGGTGATCAGCTGTTGAGTTCTGGATTGGGAGGACGGTTTCCGGCCGGCTATCCGGTCGGTATAGTATCCAGCATCGAGCAGAAACCGGGATCGGTATTTATGGATATCGCGGTCGATCCCTCGGCACTATTGGATAGAAGCACCCATTTATTGTTGGTATTTACGTCTGATTCAAATAATCGCGATGGCCTTGATTGATGGATGTCTCGACGCGCTTGGGGACGATCTTATACGCCTTGCTGATCGCGACTGTACTGCAATTAGTCCCCGCCTACGGTGGCTGGATGGATTGGAAGCCGAACTTTATCCTGGTGGTCGTTATGGTGTTGATGATTAATCAGCCGGATCAATTTGGCGTGATTTTTGCGGCGTCGGTGGGCTTGTTTGCCGACGGCGTTTTCGGTACTACGGTAGGGCATTTCATGCTGGTATTTACCCTGTGTGGGACCATCTTGGTGTTACTCAGCCGATGGACCCGCTACTTTGCGCTGCTCTACCGCCTTTTGGTGGTATTTGGTGTGAGTTTATTTGCGACCTTTACGCAGACTGTTCTGATTAATTTACAGGGCTTTTCCATCGCGCTCGATTACCTGCCTGGCATGGCGCTAATGTCGGCGCTGATGTTGCCGTTGGTGGAGAGATTTATCGGTGTGTCTCGAGAGCTATAGGCCATGCCAAAAACTGCTATAGATCTGCTATTGGCTTCCAACTCGCCTAGACGCAAAGACCTGTTAACCCAGATGGGCGTCAACTTTTCGGTGATCGCCAACAGTGTGGACGAGTCTTTGCACTCCGCTGAAACACCCCGAGACTATGTCTCTCGGCTGGCCTTAGCTAAGGCTCGAGGGGGGTTTGCGCTGAGTTCGTCAAACACACCCGTGCTGGGAGCCGATACCGCGGTGATTTTGGGACAACAGATTTTTGGCAAGCCGAGCGATGCCGATGAGGCGTTGTCGATGTTGACGGCGCTCTCTGCGCGTAAGCACTCGGTGATGACCGCAGTGGCGGTAACCGATGGCGTTTCCAGCGCTAGCAGGGTGTCGGTGAGCGAAGTCACGTTTCGCCGTCTAGAGGCCTGCGAGTGTCGCGATTATGTGCGAACTGGCGAGCCTATGGACAAGGCCGGTGGTTATGCTATTCAGGGTTTTGGTGGCGTGTTTGTCGAGCACCTAGAGGGAAGTTACAGCGGCGTGGTTGGGCTGCCGATTGATTTAACCCACCAGTTACTCCGATTGTTCCATGTGCCCGTGTGGGCGTCTCTGGGTTGATTAGGGTTTGACGGTTTGAGGTTGCCGAGCGACTAGTCTCCAGCGCCGCCATTGTTTACCAATTTGAGAAATAACGCGGACATTTATCTGCCGCAGGTGGCATACTGATGGCCGCGAGAGTGTTTTGTCTAGCTGGCGCCACGGGCCGTTTTTTTGCTGGCGGTATGGGCGGTTTGGCCGGTGAATCTTTGCCGGTAATAGGGGTCTACATAACTCGCAGCTAACGCTAAAATAATCTGAAATATCGCCCGTAGAGATACCGAGTTACTATGATTGCTTTCACTAGAATTGCCGCCATTATGCTGCGCATCGCAGTGATTTCCGCGGTATTAATGATAGTGTTGGCACTGGTATTGGCGTTTATCGGCCGACACTCGGTGGCGAATATCGATGACCACCGACAGCGCATAGAGACGTTTATCACGGAAAATTCCGGTCTCGCTGTCGAATTGGGAACGCTGTCTGCGCAGTGGACGGGTCTGACGCCGATCGTAGAGATCGATAAAATTCAGCTCGGCGCAACGCATGCCGAGCCCGGCATGTTGGTTAGCGGTGGGCGCGCCGACCTCGACCTATTTCGTAGTCTGCAACATCTAAACCCTATCTGGCGCGAGTTTGCCATCCACCGACTCGACCTCACCTTCGAGGAGGATGACCGCGGCAATTGGCAGTTGATGGGCTTGTCTGGCGATGGTGACACAGAGTTACGCGTTATCTTAGAGCCGCTTTTTTATAGCCGTTCGATTTCCTTAGACCATATCAGCATTGATTTTCGGTTTTATTCCGGAAAATCCTTTCGTGTCGGCGGTAGCGCTTTGCGGCTGGAGAATGATTCTAATTTTCATCGCGCTGAGTTGTCCTTATCGATGGGCGATCAGGAAAAACCCGCCTACGTCATTGTTGAAGGGCGCGGCGATCCCCTCGACCTTGAGACCTTTGATGCCGATGGTTATATCAAGATCGAGCAGTTCGATCTGCAACAGCCTTATCTGCAGTTGGCACAACAGTTATTACCGCAGTTGCTGGCGCGGGTTGCCAACCTCGATGCGCAGGCCAATGGCGAAATTTGGTTCGACGTGCAGCCGGGCGGGGCAACCGATTTTGAAGGTCGTGTGGCGATTGATCAGTTGGCGCTAGCGGGCCAGGCGGAGCTGCCATCGTTGCATGATATAGGTACTGATATTACCGGCTGGTACACCCCAGGAATCGATTGGGGCGTGCGCCTGCAAGGCCTTAAATTTACCCGAGGTGACATCGCCATTCAACCGGTCAACATGCTCTATTCACAGAGCGTCGGCGCCAATCGGCAAGATGTCATGCTGGCTGTTGAGCGCTTTAAGCTGGACGCGGTTAGCACCTTACTAACCGAGGTGTGGGTTGGCAGTGACACTCTACCCGCTTGGTTGGAAAGCCTGGCTCTGAAGGGCGTGCTGGATGATTTACGCATCGGTAAAAAGGCCGGCGAATACTTTGCTGAGGCTCGCTTGCAAGGTGTTCATAGCCTATCGACCCGGGGGATTCCGGGTCTCGCCGGAATAGATGGTGAATTTAAAATCCGCGATCATAGCGCGCGGATAAACATCGACGATCGCGATGGTTTTGCCATCGATTTTGCCAATATCTATCCGGCAGCCCTTGCCGTGGATGCGCTCCAAGGTGAGATATTGCTATCGTGGGCGCCGGCTTTAAAGGCGCTCACCATCAGCAGCGATGTCATGCAGGTGGCCGTCGATGCTGGGTTAGTGAGCATACAGTTTTCGACGCGCTCGCTAATTCCTAGCAATGGCGCAGCGCCAGAGGTGCAGTTACTGATCGGCGGCAGCGATATCGATGCCCAACACTACCCCAAGTATCTGCCGGAAAACTTGTCGCCGAAATTGAAAGAATGGTTGGTCGATGCGGCGGTTGCCACCGATTTGCGCGAATTTGGCTTTGCATTGCGCACTGGCAACCCTCGCGGGGCGAGCATTTCGCGAACCAGTCAGCTTTACTTAAACGTTGAAAATGCGGCGCTCAACTATCATCCAGATTGGCCCAGAGTAACCCATGCCCATGGCGTGGTGCTGGTTGATGACAGCCACGTGCAGGCGACCATAGATGGCGCTCGCATCGATCAGTTATCGATCCAGAACGTCGAAGTTGAATACACCAATCCCAGCATTGGCGCGCGGGTGGTCGTTGACGCGCAGCTTTCATCCACTATAGGCGCCGCGATCGGCGTGTTGAGTCGGTCGCCGCTGCAGTCCTCGATGGGACCCTTGGTGGACTGGCAATACAATGGTCAACAAACCACGCAGTTGTCTCTGGATATTCCACTGGCATCGACCAATACGCAAAGCAACAGCTCTAATCGAGGGTTTTATCGGGCCTCGACCACGCTACTGGACGGCCAACTCATCATCCCCAATAGCGCGCTAGCGATTACGGAAATCTTTGGTAATTTGCGCTTTGCCTCGGATGTCGGCTTTCAGTCCGACGAACTGGTTGGCAGGTTTTGGGGGCGTCCTTTGACGGCGCAGCTAGCACGTGACAATGGCGACCAGACGATAGCGCTCAAAAGCCGCATTCAGCCGGAAAAGATCGCTCAGCTGATCGATTTCCCGTGGCAGGGGTTGCTCGAGGGCAGTATCCCAGTGGAGGGTTTGTTGCGCATTCCCCCAGGCACCGATGCCAACGACACGGGCGCTAGTTTGCAACTTACCGGCGATATGTTGGGCACGTCGATTGCGCTGCCTGCACCTCTCGGCAAAGCCGCTAACGAGCAGAGAACGCTCGACATACGTATTGATTTCGGTAAAAAAATAGAGCGGGTCAAGGGTGTATTAGGCGATAAGCTGGTGATAGATACGCGCTTTGAGGACGGCCTTTTTGATCGCGGATGGGTCGGTTACGACCGCGCCGTGGCGCTTCCAGCGTCAGGACAGATGTTGTTTGCCGGTTATTTGGTAGATACCGACCTGGCACTTTGGCAACCCTTGGTGCAGTTGATTGGTAGCCACCGCAAAACGCTAGTCAATCGGCCTTCGCGCGGCGACGCTGTGGGCAATTGGGAACCACGGGTCGATCTAAGATTTGACACGGCAACCTTCGCACAGACCACTTTCAGCGACGTCGAGGCAGTGATCACGCAACACCAAGATGAGACCCATTTGGCCTTTCGTAGCGATGTTGCCGACGGTCTTTTGAGATTGCACGGCGACGCTAAAAAGCCGCCGAATTTACGCTTGTCGCGATTGACCTTTGGAGAAAATTTGTTGGCAGACGACGGACTAAAAAGTCGCTTCGATCCACGCAAATTTCTCGATATAGATGTGCAGATCGAGCAGTTATGGGTTGACGGCGATCGCTGGGGGGAGCTGGCGTTTGATGTGCGGTCGGAGATTTCTGGCGCGGTATTTGCCGACATCGAGGGCGATATTTTTGGGTTGCAGATGGGCGCAGATGAGACGCTACCGCCGATCGAATTTTTTTGGGGTTTCGATGGTGAAAATTACTCGAGTCGATTGATAGGCCCGGTGGTGGTCGGCGATATAGGCGCGGTATTCAAGCAATTCCGACTGCCAAAAATTGCCGATAGCGAATTTGGAAGTCTGGTTTTTGATCTCAATTGGCCAGCCCAACCGTGGCGCTATGGGCGCGACAATATCAGCGGCGATTTTAGCTTCGAGCTGAATAGCGGCAGTTTTTATAAATCTGCCAGTGGCGCAGATGTGGCGTTGAAAATGATCAGTTTGGTGAACTTTGCCAACTGGTTACGGCGCTTACAGTTAGATTTTTCCGATGTGGTTGGGCAAAATATGAGTTATAACAGCCTCGCTGGACGCTTTGCTTTTGATCGCGGTATGGCGCAGTTGGCAGAGCCGTTGAGGATGCGTATGCCCTCGGGACGAATGAGCATGGCAGGCGACTTTGACCTGGTCGAGGAGACCATCGATGGTCAATTAGTGGCGACCTTGCCGGTGGCGACTAACTTGCCATGGGTCGGCGCTCTGCTTGGCGGATTACCTGCCGCCTTGGGGGTTTATCTGACCGGTAAACTGGTTGAAAAGCAGGTCGATCGACTGTCGAGTATTAGCTACAAGCTTTCGGGGCCTTGGGATGAAATGGATATTAAGGTCGACAAGATTTTTGCCGCTGCGCTCGAGCCAGAACCCGAAGAGGCAGCGAAGCCCGGGTTAGACTGATCAGGGTGTTTTTTTCTGCTCTGCTCTCCTTGCCTCTCCTTGCCTCTCCCATAAAAGAATTACAATTGCCCGAGATAAGCGAACAACTTGCGCCGGGCTGCGGACATTTTTTCTGGGCTGTCTTCACGCACAGCGCGCCGTTGTAGGTTGCGCAACTGTTGTCGGTCGGCGCTTGGATGCTGCTCAATGATGTCTTCGATCAGGGCGCTGTCACCGCTCGATAGTCGGTCTCGCCATTCCTCTAATTTTTGTATCTGTCGCTGGTTAGCTGGCGATCGGTGATCCATGCGCTCGAGCGCGAGCGTCAATGCCTCAACGTCCACGGTGCGCATCAATTTGCCAATCAGTTGCAAATGACGCCGTCTCGCCTCGCGGCTTTTTAGCTTGCGCGCCTCGGCAATTGCTTCGGCTAGTGATTCTGGTAGCTCGAGCTTTTTCAGCGTGCCGTCGGCGAGGTCGACGAGCTGTCTGCCGAGGGTTTGAAGGGCGAGCATATCCCGTTTTCGCTGCGATTTGCTCGGGTCAGCTAACGTCTCGGGTGGGTTGTCGATATGCGAATCCTCCATCAGGTTAATAGCCAAGTGGCGAGACCGAGAAACGAGACAAAACCAACAATGTCGGTGATCGTCGTTAAGATGACGCTGCCGGCCAGCGCCGGATCGATCGACATGGCGCGCAGCAAGACCGGCAACAGGGTACCTGCGAGTGCTGCCGAGGTGATATTAATGGCCATGGCCAAACCGATGATCAGTGCCATGTTCCAGTCGCCAAACCACAGCGAGACAACGCAGCCCATGACCACCGCCCAGAGCAGGCCATTGAGCGCGCCAACGGCGAACTCTTTACTCAACAACCACCCAATATTACCGCGCTCAACTTGCCCGAGAGCCATCCCGCGAATCACCAATGTCAGGGTTTGGCTACCGGCGACGCCGCCCATACTGGCGACGATGGGCATCAAAATGGCCAGCGCCACGACCTTATCCAGAGTGGCTTCAAATAGGCTGATTGCGGTCGAGGCGAGTATCGCTGTGACCAGGTTGACGCCCAGCCAGACTGCTCGGCGTGGCGCTGTGCGTGAGATAGAGCCAAAGGTGTCCTCGCCGTTGGTGAGTCCACCCATGGCGAGCAGTGACTGGTCGGCGTCTTCGATGATGACATCCACCACGTCATCGATAGTGATGCGGCCGAGCAGATGGTTTTCATCGTCAACCACGGGGGCTGAGACCAAGTCTTGTCGTTGAAATAATTGCGCGACATCAGAATCGGTTAAATTGACGTGGATGGGTTGCACCGCAGTGTCCATAACGTCTTCAACCATGGCTGTCGGACTCGACGTCAATAGTTTACCCAGTGGCAACAGGCCAAGAAATTTATCCTTTCTATTGACCACAAATAAATTGTCGGTGACGTCGGGTATCTCCTGATGTCGGCGCAGATAGCGCAACACCGCGTCGAGGCTTATGTCTGCGCGTACTGTGATGACCTCGGTATCCATCATACCACCGGCGGTCTCTTCGTCGTAAGTAAGTACTGACTCAACGCGCAGTCGGTCCTGCATCGACATCGACTGTAAGGCCTCTGAGACAACTTGGCCAGGCAACTGTTGCAAAATATCGACGACGTCGTCGACGTCGAGGCCAGCCGTCAATGAGGCGACTTCACTACCGTTCATTTGATTGAGAAATTCGACTTGAATATCGTCGGATAACTCCTGTAGCACCGCGCCGCTATTTTTATGCTCGATCAATTCCCAGAGCACGTGGCGGTACTTGGGTGGAGCGGTTTCGAGTTCGTGCGCAATATCCGGGGGCGATAGGTGGTTGAGCATTTCCCGCGCGCGATTGAGCGTGCCGGAGTCGATGGCGTGACCTAAAATGGTCAGCAGGTTAATATTTTCGGTGGATGTGACCATGATGCGCTCCGCGACCAACACTACAACTCCAGAGCGTCTATATTAACGATCTCTGCCGCGCACTCCTAGCTACATCAGTTAAAACAGCTACATCAGTTAAAACAGCTACATCAGTTAAAACAGCTACATCAGTTAAAACCGCTACATCAGTGAGAACAGTCCCATTAGTTAACACGGATCCATCAGTTAACGGTGAAGCATCAGCTAGAACTGCCCGGTCAGATAACACCGCGCGGTGGCGTCAAATAGCTCGATGGAATAAATCGCCTATTCACCCTCGTCAAAATAATTGGCGATCAATTTTGCGACTTCGTCGCGGGCGTGGTCTTGGTCGTCGCCCTCGAATTCAAACATCAGTTCGGTGCCCTGACTGGCGGCCAGCAGCATCAGTGACATAACGCTCTTGGCATCGATCAGTGGGGGGCTTTTACCGGCGCGAATCTGGCAGGCAAAACCGCCGGTTAAACGCGCTAATTTGGTTGCCGCTCGCGCGTGTAACCCTAATTTGTTGATAATTGTCAGTTGTTGGCGAATCATTGCGGGCTCATCCTGGGCAAAGTCAGTTCCTTGTGTTCAATCTGTACGTAGGGATGCAGTTGGGAGAAGTGCTCGTGGAGCCTATTGGCGATATAGACAGAGCGATGCTGCCCGCCGGTGCAACCGATGCAAATGGTCAGGTAACTGCGGTTGTTGGCTTGAAACTTGGGAATCCAGCGGGTCAATAAACCGATAATATCCGCGACCATGGCGGCGACATCGACCTGCGATTCAAGGAACTCGACGACGCCGCTATCGAGACCAGTCTGGTTGCGCAACTCAATTTTCCAGTAGGGGTTGGGAAGGCAGCGGACATCAAAGATAAAATCAGAATCCTCGGGTAAACCGCGTTTGAAGCCAAAGGATTCAAATAGGATAGACATATGTTCAAGATTGTCGGGTGCGATAATATTTTTGATCAGATCGCGCAACTGATGCAATGATAAACCGGTGGTGTCGACCTTGCGGTCGGTAATGCTGGCAATCGGCGCAAGCAGCGTTTCCTCTAACTCGATGGCGCCAATCAGGCTGACGCTATCGCTGCTCAATGGGTGTTTGCGTCGAGTCTCGCTAAACCGTCTGACCAGATCGGTGCGCCGCGCGTACATAAAGATGACGCTGACGTCGACGCCGCCAATTTCAATTTCGCGGAGGATTTCTGGGATGGTTGCGAGGTCGCCAACCAGATTTCGAGCGTCGATTCCCACCGCCACTTTTTTTTCATCCGCCAGCGGTTGGGCGCGCAATTCGGCGATTAGGTTACGCAGTAAACTGGCCGGCAGGTTGTCGATGCAGGTAAAGCCGATGTCTTCGAGGACGTTGAGTGCAGAGGTTTTACCCGATCCGGAGTGACCGCTAATGACCACTAGGCGCATGACTAGCTATTGCGCTCTATTTGAATTGCGGTATCGAACAATTGCTGACCATTACTGCAGGCTCTGAGGCGTTCGCGAGCGCTGTCTTGTTGCAATACGGCCGCTACCCGTGCCAGCGTCGCGAGATGTTCATCGTTCTGTTCTTCGGGCACCACCAAGGCAAAAATTAAGTCCACCGGTTGGTCATCCAGGGCATCAAAATCAATCGATAGGTCGAGTTTTATCAGGCAACCGCAGATGCGTTTGATACCATTGACGCGGCAGTGCGGAATCGCAACGCCCTCGCCAATACCGGTGCTGCCCAAGCGCTCGCGCGCCACCATACGTTGAAACAACGCATCCGCCTGATCGCCATCGCCACCGAGTTGTTGGGCGATCAATTCGGCAAGGTTCTCCAGCACTTTCTTTTTGCTGCTGCCAGAAACATCGCAACGGGCCATTTCCGGGGTTAATACATCAGAGATTTTCATTGCGGGTGTTAATGACCTCGGTGTTTTTCTTTGTGTTTAATGATTTGCCGGTCGAGCTTATCGGAGAGGGCGTCTATGGCTGCGTATAAATCTTCGTGTTCGGCGTTGGCAAACAGGTCAGCGCCCGTTGCGTGCACGGTGGCTTCGGCTTTTTGAACCAATTTATCGACGGTTAAAATCACCGTAACACGAGTGATTTGTTCGTAATGTCGTTCTAGCTTGGATAATTTAGCCGTCACATAATCGCGTATTGGATCGGTAATCGTGAGGTGGTGTCCGCTGATAGTCATTTGCATACGATCGTCCTTTTATAGGGTATTTTCGAATCTTTTTCTTTGGCTGGAGGAGGCAATCCCTAGGCTCTCTCGATACTTAGCCACGGTACGTCGGGCAACCCGAATTCCCTGTTCTTCGAGCAGGGCGGTCAGCTTACTGTCGCTGAGGGGTTTGGAGGGTGGTTCTGCGCCAATCATAGCTTTCAGGATAGCGCAAACAGCGGTCGATGAACACTCTCCGCCGCCGGCGGTGCCGACGTGGCTGGAAAAAAAATACTTGAGTTCAAAAACGCCCTGCGGTGTTGCCAGGTATTTGGTGGTGGTGACTCTAGAAATGGTCGATTCGTGCAATTCCAGACGGCTGGCAATGTCGGCGAGCACCATCGGTTTCATCGCCACCGGGCCTTGATCTAAAAAGCTCTGTTGCAACTCGACGATGGTCATGGTGACGCGCATCAAGGTTTCATTGCGGCTTTCGAGGCTGCGCAGGAACCAGCGCGCCTCGGCTAAATTGTCTTTCAGATACTGGTTGTCGTCGCTGGTATCCGAGCGCTTGATCAGGTGACTGTATGAGTCATTGATTCGCAGGCGTGGCATATTGGCGTCATTGAGGCGCACCCGCCAGCGCCCATCGAGCTTTTCGACGAACACATCTGGCACGATGTAATCGATGTTTTGGTTTGAAAGCGCCTCGCCGGGACGCGGGTTCAAGTTGCGTATTAGCAGCATCGCGCCCTGTAATTCGTCGCGGCTGTAGCCGGTCTTTTTACACAATCTGAGTTGATCGATGGAGGCAATGTCTTGCAAAAAATCGTTTATTAAGCGCCGAGCCTGTTCGACGAACGGAATTTCAGGCGATAGTTGATTGATTTGAATTAACAGACACTCGCGGATGTCCCGAGCGAATACACCGGCTGGATCGAACTGTTGAAGTCGATGCAGTACGGCGATGATTTCGTCCTGCTGAAGTACCTCCTCGCCCGCTTCATATCGCAGGTGGTCGGCGATCGAAAAAACGTCTTCGCAGAGCAATCCATTGGCATCGATAGAGTCGATCAAAACGGTTGCAACCTGTCGGTCGCGGTCCGAGAACGGCGTTAAATTCAACTGCCAATGCAAATGGTCTTGCAGGGACTCGGTGACTTGATAGACCTGCTCTAAATCAATTTCTCCGCCACCGCTTCCCGCCGATGACGAGCTGTATACATCATCCCAATTGGCGTCGACCGGCAGGTCGGTGGCTAGATCTTCGTCCCATTGGTGGTCCGGCGTATCTTCGGTGGTCGACGCCAGCAGGTTGTTAGAGTCGTTTAAAACGTCCTCATTGAGAGCCTGCTCACGATTTACTTCGGCGGTTTCGAGGCCGTCTGGCGCGCTGGATTGTTCGTTTGCCGAGGTCTGTTGTTCGGCCGCATTGAGTTCGCGGTTGTCTTCGTCTTCCAACTCCAGTAACGGATTGCTGTAGAGCTGCTCTATCACTTCTTGGCGGAGTTCGAGCGTCGACAGTTGCAGCAGGCGAATGGCCTGTTGTAGCTGCGGTGTCATCGTCAGCTGTTGGTTAATTTTAAGCTGTAAACCGGGTCTCATTGCAGACAGCGTAACTCTCGAGGGATTTATGCAAGTTTAGTGCCGAACCACCTCAAATGGCAATGATCTATTTTCACCGCGCCATTTTTCCGCTCATGAGGAAGGTTGTAGTGCCTTATCGAACACCCTCTTGAACACTCTATTGGGTTTTCTATTGGATTTTTGATGGCATACTTTACTGGATGTTTTTCAAGTGTTCGGTTGCCGAGTGACTGAACCGTCGCTTGTGAGCGCATCGGTCGCAAGCGAAGAGCGGCGACTAGGACGCTCTAGATCGAGGCGAAAACCCTCAGTGTCCCATCCCATCGCATCCATTGACAAAATTTCGACTAGCGGCGGAGCCATAGGTATTAGTTGCCGGTGATTGTTAGTGCGTGGCATGTCGGGGGATTTTTCTGGATTGCTTGGCTATCCAGTTATGCGGAGAGCCGGCGTAGAGCGTTGGCAATCCTCGCATTGTTACAGGGGCAGTCAGCGGCTATAAGCTGAAATGCTCGCCAAGGTAGGTTTGGCGGACGATTTGGTCCTCGAGAATGTGCTCGGGTGAGCCTTTGGCGATGACCTTTCCCTCACCCATGATATAAG
>CAJIZO010000163.1 GCA_905181995.1 Flavobacteriaceae bacterium TMED48 | reverse complement strand
GAGTCGTTAGTGCTATTGAAAAACAACGATGGTCTGTTGCCAATACGAGGCGGTAGGGTGCTGATTGGCGGCGATGGTGCGGATAATATAGGTAAGCAATCTGGTGGCTGGACGCTGACCTGGCAGGGAACTGAAAATGAGGAGGGAGATTTTCCCGGAGCGACTTCGCTATATACGGGATTAAAGCGAGCCATCGAAGGTGTTGGTGGCTCTGTCGAGTTGACTCAAAACGATCGATGGAGACGCAGGCCAGATGTGGCGGTGGTGATATTTGGTGAAGAGCCCTACGCCGAGAGCGTCGGCGATATGAATGATTTGCTCTATCGTGAACTGGTTAAATCGAACACAGCGTTATTGAACAGGTTGCGCGAGGAGAACATTCCGGTGGTTGCGGTATTTTTAACCGGTAGGCCGCTGTTGGTCAATGCGCTTTTAAACCAGTCTCAAGCGTTCGTGGTGGCATGGTTACCCGGTAGTGAAGGCGGGGGACTGGCCGATGTGCTGGTGGCAAACCGCAAGGGAAAGCCGCGCTTTGATTTTACCGGTCGACTTCCATTCAACTGGCCCAAGGTTTCGGTAAATCAATACAACGCGGACTTGCCGGTGTCGAGTTACCTATTCAAGCGTGGCTCCGGCTTGAACTACGCTAGTCCGAATAAAAATATGCCATCTACTTTGATCGAGGTAGTTCGGGACGAACCCGCTAGCATGCCTCTAGTGATCTTTAATACCACCACGCGCAAACCGTTCAACGCCTTTGTCGGTGATTCTCGCAACTGGGGCGTCAAGGTCGCCAGTGCACAAACTACATCGCTCCTTGGCGGGATTTCGGTGACGCGAGTCGATGGTCAGTTGCAAGAGGATTCGCGACAAATTGAATGGCTCGGTGATGAGGAAAGTCAATTTTATTGGCGCGCCGATTCAATCGCCGATTGGAATATGTTGCTGGATAGTAACGCCGCTCTGGTAACCACGTTTAAGGTGGATAAGCATCCCGAGGGGCGCGTCGATCAACGTATGGACTGTGGTTATCCATGTTCCGGTAAGATCGATATGACGGCATTTTATAGCGCGGTTCCAGAGGGACAATGGGTGCGTGCTGGTATTCCATTAAAGTGTTTTGCATCTGCCGGAGTGGATTTTAACCGCATCACCTCGCCCTTGGTGCTGGTTAGCTCAGAGCCGTTTACAATTACCATCAACGATGTTCGCGTTGCGCGAGAGCTACCCGATGCTGCGTTAGTCGCCTGCGATTAAACGTCTAAGCACTCAGCGTCAGTCTGTCTAGGGGGTTAGATCCTGAAGAACTGTCGGGCCGTGGCGCCGGTTTGAGCGATGATTTGCGCTTCAGATTCCGCTCTGTGAGCGGCTATGCCAGCGACTACCCAGGGTAAAAAAGCTGGCTCATTGCGATTATTTTTCGGTGAAAAAGCCATATTACGCGGCAGTAGATAGGGTGAGTCGGTTTCTACCATGAGTCGATTTAGGGGGATATCTGCGATAATTTTTTGCAGGTCGAGACCGCGTCTCTCGTCGCATACCCATCCGGTAATACCGATATGCAAGTCTAAGTCGAGATACTTGTAGAGGGTTTTTCGGTCGCTCGTAAAGCAGTGGATGACCGCGCTATGAAATTGATCCCTGTGGGCCTTGAGTATTTCCAGCTGCCTGGTTGCGGCATTGCGCTCGTGCAGGAAAAGCGGCATCACGAGGTCGATGGCAAGTTCTAAGTGCGCTTCAAATGAGCGCTGTTGGATGTCAGGAGCTGCCAGATTACGGAAAAAATCAAGGCCAGTTTCGCCGATGGCAACCACTGATGGGTGCGCTGCGAGACGGCGTAGACTTATCGATGTGGATTGCGGATCAAATTGGTCGGCCGAATGCGGATGTATACCGGCAGTTGCGTACAACATATCTGGAAAATCTGCCGTGTGGGTGGTGCATAGATCGATTGCTGCCTGGCTTTCGGCTATGGATGTACCGGTGATGACGATCTTTTCTAGATTGGCATTTTTCGCGTGTTGCAAGACCTCGGCAATATCGCCGTCAAAACGCTGACTCGATAGGTTGGCGCCTATATCAATTAGCATGGTAGGTTCCGGTTTACTAGTGTTATAAAAGCCGCGCTCGCTCGCTCGCTTGGAGCATCGGCGTGTCGATACCGAGACGGTGAGAATAGATTGCCGAGTACATCAAGACATTGGTGACATAACCACGAGTTTCTTTAAACGGGATGAGTTCTACCCAAATGTCGAACGGTAGTTCGCCTCGACTTCTTGCGAGCCACTTGGCGACGCGATCTGGACCTGCGTTGTAAGCCGCCGTTGCGAGTATTCGATTGTTGTCAAAACGCCTTAACAGGCTCTTATAGTACTGTGAACCAATGGGTAGATTGGTTTCAATATCGCGTAATTGCATTTTATTTCGGTATGGAATTGCAAACTTTCTTGCCGTTTCTCGGGCCGTAGCCGGCATAATTTGCAGCAGCCCTATAGCGCCAGCGCTCGAAGTTGCGCGTCGTTCAAAAGCACTTTCTTGTCGGGCGATGGCGAATAGAGTCGCGCTGGCAACCCCCGAAGATTGTGCCGCGCGCACTAGCGAAGTCTGATAGGCCAGTGGAAAGCGGATGACGATGTCATCCCAGTATTGGGCTCGAGCCATGGCCATAATCGCTCGGCTGTGCCACTGCCATTGATGGGTGAGGCTGGCAGCGGCCAGCCATTCGACTTGGACAAATTCACGCGTCGCCGCGTGCCACTCGCGATTGGCTTCGATGATAAATTGGTGAAAGTACAATTCGCGCGCGCGCAGCAACGCTGGCATGGCGCCGACTCGCGCGCTCGTGGCCTCATCGACCTGTAATGGCCGATGATTGAAACTGTATTTTTGCTGCAGCTTTTCGCTGGCCAAAAAGCCATAAAAATCCCTTTCTAACGCCAGTTCCCGCGTCAGTCGAAGGCGATCGTTGGATTCTGATTGCGGTCTGTTCTCGAGGCTGCGAATCCGCCAGTAGCGCCACGCACTGCGCTGTTGGCGTTTGGCGGAGAGCGTATCGATCCAGCGCAGCACGTCGGGCCAATTCTGCGCCTTGAGCGCGTGGCGAATACGCCATTCGATGACATCGCCGTCACGGTGAGTGTTGATGATGGCGCTGTGTTGTTGCAGATAGGTATCGGCCTGCTGTTGGTCGCCAACTTTAATCAGACCTTTCACCAGGGCAGATATCAGCGCAGCTGTATCGGTATCGGTTAACGTTATGCGCTGTTGCGCGCGTTGCCAGTTTTTAATCGCCTGTTGAGGATTTCGCGCAGCTGTATGGCGCAGGCTTTGGGCGACGATGGCAGCGGCTTGAGGCTCGTCTGCCAGTGAGTCGAGGCCCTTGTTAAACGATGTGGGTTGCCGGTCGAGCTGGTAAAACGTTTCGGCGCGGCGCCTTGTTGCAGGCGCGGTCATAAATTGTCGCGTATAGCGGGCTAGCGAATAGTTGTTGGCCAGTAATGCCAATTGAAAGCGTTGCCAAGCGTGTTGATCATCAATTTTGTCGTGGCGGATCAGAATGTCAAAAAGCGCATTGCACTGGCGCGGTTGCGAGTTTTCGACGGTCCATAATTCTAGTCCACCGGCAATCGCAGCGGCGCGTTGTTGGCGGTGGTATTGGGCGATATGGAATTGACAGCGGCGCGCAGTAGTGGCTTCTTCGTCCCGATAATAAGTGAGGTAATTGGTCCATTGGCCGCGTTTGGCGAGATACCCCAGCCACTTGGATCGGAGTCGATAGGCGAGCACTGAATCGGCGTTACTATCGAGGTAGTCAGCGATCTCAGCGCGTCGCGGCACACTCATGTTGGCGGTTAGATCGGCATATTGAAGATAGGGGTAAAGCGGGTAGTCAGAGAGTTCCTCGCGCAGTCTGCGCAGGCCACGCCAATTTCTCTGATCGATCATCCGCAGCGCTTTGGTGTAGAGTGCGCGTTGCTCGGTTAAACCAGCATATTGAGTCTCTACAGGTGCGTTGGAGACCGGGAGTGAGGCCGCAGATGGTGTGGCGAAAAACCACAGAGTCCATCCCAGTATGGCTAGAATTAGATGTTTGTCCGATCGCTGTGTTTCATTCTGAGAACTTAAGTTCTGCGTGTTACGAGACTGCATCAACGATCATCACCTTTATTTAACCCAATCATGGATCTTAAATTATGCGTATTTTGGCATCAAGCAGATATCTACTTGTCGCCCGCATCTTGATTGATTCGCACCGCGAGAATATCGCAACCGGTGCCGTGCAGTACCCGCGTGCTGGTGGAGCCAAAGAGTAGCGATAAACCGTGCCGGCCATGGGTGCCTACGACGATCAGATCGGCCGCTAATTCTTCCGCTAAACGGTGCATTTCATGCGCCGGATCACCGACTAAGACATGCTGTTGAGAATCCTCTAGCATCAATGATTGAGTCAGCGTGTCGAGTGCTTGCATGGCGTTGTGATAGAGTTGAGAGCGCACCTCGGTGAGATCTATGGGAATATCGGTACCATATGCCAAGGTAATTGGCTCTATAATATGGCATAGCGACACTCGGCAGGTGGTACCGCCGAATAGCTGATTGACACGATCGATAATTTGGGTCGACTGGGCAGATAGGTCGAGCCCGATGAGAATATGTTGGTAGCTTGACACAGCGTGCAACTCCTTTTAATCCAGCGATGACCAATTTTTTCAGGCATCGCTACAGAGTATTACACAATGATTTGGTTGTTAATAGCGGCTGTCATCTTGACGATAATTTCGCCATTGCTGTGGATGCGCTCTTCGCCGCGTCAAAAGCACATCGATCACCTGCGTAGCTACGCCAGAACTGCGGGAATACAAGTGATACTCCATCGACGGCCCGACGCCCGCGATGACGAGGTGCGGTTGGAAACGGTCTGTTATCGGTTGCCCTGGAGGGGATTAAAAGTGGCCGATCACTGGGTCATTCATCGCTACAGCCAGCGAGGGTGGGAATCATTATTCTCCGGTTGGCGATGGTTTCAAGGAGAGGTTGAAAACGGGTTCTCTGAGGGACTGGGTGAAGCGATTGTAGGCATGCCCGAATCCGCGTCGGCAATACTGTGCAATGCATCGGGTATCGGTGTAACCTGGGGTGAGCGAGAAGATACTCAAGCGGTGGCAGCTATTTGCGCCAGCTTGTCGGATCTGCGAGAGCTGCTGGAAAAAAAATCGACCAAACCTTGACCTAATGGTATGCAAGCGCGTATATATGCGCTCTTTCTGGTATCTGATGACATTTGGCTCGCCGCAGTCATCGACACGGTAAATTTAACACCAGGCAGTCCACGCAGTGGACTCGCAAGGACATGGAGAAGGTAGTTCCCTATGGGTAAATCCCTCGTTATCGTCGAATCGCCTGCCAAGGCAAAGACAATCAACCGCTATCTTGGCAATGATTTTGTGGTCAAATCGAGTGTCGGGCACATCCGCGATCTGCCGACCGGTGCCAGTCGCACGCCGACCGACCCCAAAGAGCGTGCCAAGCAGGCGGCGGCGACACGTAAGATGTCCCCGGAGGAAAAACAGATCCACCGGGAGAAAAAGGGCAAAAGCCAGCTATTTAATAGCATGGGGATCAATCCTGAAAATGACTGGAAGGCGCAATATGCAACGCTACCCGGTAAGGAAAAGGTTGTTGCTGAACTGAAAAAATTGGCCAAGAACGCCGATACCGTCTATCTCGCAACTGATATGGATAGAGAGGGAGAGGCGATTGCCTGGCATCTAACCGAGGTCATCGGCGGAGATCCTAGCCGCTATAAGCGGGTGGTTTTCAACGAGATCACCAAAAAGGCGATACGCAATGCGTTTGCCGACCCTGGCGAGCTAAATACTCACAGGGTAGATGCCCAACAGGCGCGTCGCTTTTTGGATCGCGTGGTTGGCTTTATGGCCTCGCCACTACTCTGGGAAAAGGTCGGTCGCGGTCTTTCTGCTGGGCGTGTGCAGTCGGTGGCGGTGCGCATGCTAGTCGAGCGTGAGAGAGAGATACGCGCCTTTGAGCCCGAAGAATATTGGACTGTTCAGGCAGACTTAGAGGATCGACAAGAGGCCGCGGATAGCGCAGCGGTCAAGGTTCGTTTCGATGTTAAAAAATACCGTGGCGCTGCCTTCAGGCCGACCAATGGTGAACAGACTGAGGTGGCGCTAGAGACCTTGCGTAGCGCGGAGTATGCGGTATCCAAGCGGGAGGATAAACCGACCCGCTCGAAACCGTCGGCGCCATTTATTACCTCGACCTTACAGCAGGCCGCGAGCACGCGACTGGGTTACGGCGTCAAGAAGACCATGATGATGGCCCAGCGGCTTTATGAAGCTGGATATATCACCTATATGCGTACCGATTCGACCAATCTCAGCGCCGATGCAACCACCGCCTGTAGAGACTATATTCAACGCATGTATGCGCCCAAATATCTGCCAGAGCAGCCGATTACCTACAGCAGTAAGTCGGGTGCACAAGATGCCCACGAGGCGATTAGACCGTCAAACGTGGATATCCTTCCGGGTGCGCTGGCCGATGTCGAGCCGGATGCGGCGCGGCTGTACCAAATTATCTGGCAACAATTTGTCGCTTGCCAGATGACGCCTGCGGAGTTTACCTCGACCACCATCACGGTTGCTGCGGCAGACTATGAAATGACCTGTAAAGGGCGGGTGACTCGCTTTGACGGTTATTTAGCCGTGATGCCCAATACCCGCAAAAATGATGAGGATGTCGAACTGCCAGATTTGTCGGCCGGTGACCTGATGACGATGCTCGCATTGCTTCCGCAACAGCACTTTACCAAACCCCCGGCGCGCTATTCGGAAGCGGCATTGGTGAAAGAGTTGGAAAAGCGGGGGATTGGACGGCCATCGACCTATGCTTCGATCATTTCCACTATTCAAGACCGTGGTTATGTGCGCATTGAAAATCGGCGCCTGTACGCTGAAAAGATCGGCGACATAGTGACCGACCGATTATCCGAGAGTTTTTCTGATCTGATGGATTACAGTTTCACTGCGAATATGGAAGAGCGACTCGACGAGGTTGCGGCGGGCAAATTGAACTGGAAGGATCTGTTAAATAAATTTTATGCCACGTTCAGCCAGCAGGTCGCCAAAGCCAAAGACGGTGATCACGGCATGCGCGCCAATGTGCCGTCGGTCACCGATATTGCCTGCGACAAGCCCGATTGCGGGCGGCCAATGACCATCAGAACCGCTGGTACAGGGGTATTTTTGGGATGTTCTGGCTACGCTTTGCCGCCTAAAGAGCGCTGCAAGGCGACGATTAACCTGACCTCGGGCGATGAGGCGGTGAACGTCGACGAAGACGACGAGGCAGAGTCAAAACGACTGTTGGATCGCTTTAGATGTAAATTGTGTAATACCTCGATGGACAGCTACTTGGTAGATGCGTCTCGCAAATTACACGTCTGTGGTAATAACCCTGATTGCCAAGGATTTGCCGTTGAAAGCGGGCAGTATGTCATCAAGGGCTACGATGGCCCAGTGATAGACTGCGATAAGTGCGGGAGTGAAATGCAGCTTAAAACCGGCCGTTTTGGCAAGTATTTTGGTTGTACCGGTGAATTGAGCCCGGGAGAGCCGTGTAAAAACACCCGCAAGCTACTTCGCAATGGACAGGCTGCGCCCCCCAAGGTCGATCCGATCGCGATGCCTGAGTTGCGCTGTGAAAAGGTCGATGACCACTATGTGCTGCGCGATGGCGCATCGGGAATCTTTTTAGCGGCCAGCCAATTTCCAAAACATCGCGAAACGCGGGCTCCGACTGTGGCCGAGTTGCAACCCTACGGCGACCAAATCGACGCCAAATATCAGTTTTTGTTGGCCGCGCCAGTTAAAGATCCGCAGGGTTTGCCGACGGTTATTCGCTATAGTCGCAAGACCAAAGAGCAATACGTGCGGAGTGAAAAAGACGGCAAGCCGTCTGGTTGGAGTGCTTACTACAACAACGGCGTCTGGCAGGGAGCGAGCACCAGCAAGGCAACAAAATAATGCAGTTTCGCAACGGGCGGGGTAGACTATCACCACCCGGCTAAATGATTAGCCGCGGTGACAGGTGAGCAGTCGGAGGATGGCATATGGCGTTAAAAGAATTTGAATTGATCGTGCAGGGCAATGGCGACATTGCATTGAAACACGCGAGCGATCAGCGAACACTCGTCACCATGAAGTTCGCTGCCGATGTTATCGATTACCTGGGTGACCGCCATGTTGATGTCGCTAAGGCTATGGTCGATGCTGGATTGCGCAAAGTGATCGATTTGCAAGAGAATCAGGGCCTTTTAAGCAAAGCCACTGCCGTCAAAAGCCATCAGGTGCACTGACACCTAAATCGCACTGGCATTACCTCTCTTCGCCTTGGTTGCTGATTAACAGATAAAATGCTCCCACGCAGGCCTCAGCGCTTTAAACAGCCCTGAGCCACAAACAGCCATGAGCCATAAACAGCCCTGGATTCTTTATCGTCCTTGATCTAGCCGCGCCAAAAAATACTGGTCAAGAAAACACAGGCGCGTCTTTTACCGCAACCAATCAAGCACATTTGGTGGGACAGGTCTAATAACAACTGCCGAGGCACTACCAACCAGAGGGCTTTGACACCAACCAGAGAGCTTTGAGACTAACCAGAGGGCTTTGAGACTGACCAGAGAGCTTTGAGATCAACCAAAGGGTTTTGAGCGAACGGCTGTCTAGAGCTTCGCTATCAAGATGGTGACTTTAATTATTGCGACTTTTTGTCATCGAATATAGACCACGTAAGCCACTATTTTTGATTTAAATAGTGGCTTTTAGCCGTGGTTGCGTTGAATCATTAGTGGCGAACTAAATGGCCACTCTGACGATCCCAACCGCCAGACCTTCAATGTTGAACTGTTGGGCTCGCAGATCCACGACAATCGGCTGGTAGTCTCGATTCTCGGGAAGTAATTGGACTTCGTTTTTGTTTTGGCTCTTGGCGAGCCGCTTTACGGTCACTTCACCATCGACCCGTGCGACGATAATTTGCTTATTCTCAGCGGTGGGTTGCTGGTGCACCGCTAGCAAGTCACCATCCATAATGCCGACATCGACCATACTCTGACCTTGAACACGTAAAAAATAATCTGCGCTCGGATGGAAGGTGCTCGACGGCACCTCTTGGTAATCTTCAATATGCTGTTCGGCGAGTATGGGTTCTCCGGCTGCCACCTGACCAATAATCGGGATGCCAGCGTAGTTGTCGATAATACGTATCCCTCTAGAGGCACCGGGTATCATTTCTATAGCGCCCTTGCGGGCCAGCGCTTTGAGATGATCCTCGGCGGCGTTGGCAGACTTGAAACCCAGTTTTTGCGCGATTTCGGCGCGGGTTGGCGGGTAGCCAGTCTCTTCAAGGTTGTCGCGAATAAGATCAAAGATTTGTTGTTGTCGAGCCGTAAGTTTGAGCATGAATGACCGCCTTTTTATACAGTGCTGTTAGTATATACAGTATATAATTGGACTGTCAAATCATTCTTTGCGAACCGATCTAGCGAACCATTGAGACCGATATTTTGGCTAGACGGTTGACGTATTGCTCGATGACCGGGCGGACTATATTCTCCACTGCAGGTTCTGCGCTGTAGATTATCTACGTTAGGTTTTACAATGGAGATTGCATGAGCTCGATCTATAAGGCCGACGGTAGTTTGAGTTTGATCGGCCGGACAATGGCGTTGCCACTACTCGATTTAAGGATGAAAAGCATGTTGGAAACAAAAGTTCAAGAGGCGTGGCGGGTACTGCGAATCCAGTCGGAACTAGTCGATGGTACCGATCGGTTGTTAAAATTAGGTCGCGCGGTCACGGTGTTTGGCGGTGCGCGTTTTGGCCAAGACTCTGAGCACTATGACGCAGCGCGCGAATTTGGCTTGCTGGTAGGGCGCGCGGGTTTGCCGGTAATTACTGGTGGCGGCCCGGGTATTATGGAGGCGGCGAATCGAGGCTGTCAGGGCACAGATTCGGTGTCGGTGGGTTTAAACATTGAACTACCCTTCGAGCAGGAAATTAACCCCTATCAGGATCTGTCATTAGAATTTAGATATTTTTTTGTACGTAAATATCTGTTTTTAAAACATGCGATTGGTTTCGTTACGTTCCCAGGCGGATTTGGTACTTTAGATGAATTGTTCGAGGCACTGACGCTGGTGCAGACGCAAAAAATGTCGGCCTTTCCGATCGTACTGGTAGGCCGCGCTTACTGGCGTGGACTGTTTGATTGGATTTCCGAGCAGATGATTGGACAGGGCTGTATCGATCACTCAGAGTTGTCCTTGCTGACGTTGGTAGACACGCCGCAAGAGGCCGCCGAAATAATTCTTGAGCATGCGCGAGCGCTCGATTCCGTGTCGGCAGATCACTAACTGGGCTGTTCGTCGAATCTGCGGCGAAGGATCGATAAAATTGCCTAGCGGGGCTCGCCAAGCTTTGAGTGATGAGCTTTTTCGACCGAACGCTTTATTTCGAGCTGTTGATATGGAGCTGTTGATTCCGAGCGGTGCAGTGGCGCGGAAAGATTCAACACCATTGAGCGGGGTCAAAAGTCGTCCCATCCAAACAGTGAGTCCGGCTCGATTTTGTCGAGGGCGTCGCCGACGCCGAAGGGTAGACAGATGTTGTCCGTGCCTCTGGGGCTCTGCGTGTCGAGTTCTAATTCACGTCGCCAATTTTCTGGTTGTCGCTGCTGGCGAACGGCAATTTGTGACAAGGTGTCAAAATCCACTTCGTCAATATCGCCCTCTAAAAATTGGATGCTGACGATTCCGGTCGATTCGTCGATTGCGGTGATCTCAAAAAAGCGATAAGCGGTAATATCCTCATACCACTGTCCTACTGCGGGAGCTAACTTGGCCATAGGGCGTGTCCTCCTGATCGTTGGTTCCTGAACTTAACACTGCGAGCGTCAAGATGCACCGGGTTAATTTTGGCAGCGGTGATTGCAATTAGGTCGCTTACTCAATGCTTTAATTTAGTTTGCTGGACTAAGATATTATTTCCAGTAAATTTATATTTTTGCTGTAGTGATTAGATAAATAGGTAAAATAAGCGAATGGAATAGCAACCAACGGTTTAAAGAATAAACTATTCTAAAAAACTGGCGAGTTTCATCGATCTCAACTTGGAGTGAGCCTATGAGCCAATTTCACGGTCGCCTGATGATCGACCTTTTGGGTACCGACATCAGCGCTGAAGAACACCGTTTATTACGCGATCCGCAGGTTGGGGGCGTGATACTGTTCGCGCGCAATATTATCGATCGCCAACAAATATGCGATCTCGTCGCACAGATTCGCCAGATCGCACCCCAGCTGTTACTCGCGGTGGATCAAGAGGGCGGTCGGGTGCAGCGGTTTACCCATGGATTTACGCGCTTGCCGCCGATGCAAATGCTCGGTGATGCGGTGGTTAAAGATGCCATGCAGGGACTTGCGCTATGCCATGAGACCGGTTGGTTGATGGCTTCGGAGGTCCTTTCCTGCGGATTAGACATTAGCTTTGCGCCGGTATTAGACGTCGATCGCGAGCTTAGTAGCATCATTGGTAATCGGTCTTTCTCGGACTCCCCCGACATTGTGGTCGCCGCTGCACAGGCGTTTATCGGCGGTATGCGCGAAGCTGGAATGGCGGCTACGGGAAAGCACTACCCCGGCCATGGAGGCGTGGTCGCCGACAGCCACCTGCAGGCGCCGGTAGACCAGCGCTCGATGGCGGTGCTAGTTGAGCGCGATCTGGTGCCGTTTTCGCGGTTGAGCGAGCAACTCGGTGGTGTGATGCCGGCGCACATGACATTTGCCGAAATCGATCCACACTCGGTGGGTTTTTCACGCTTTTGGTTACGCGACATACTGCGCGATAAACTCGGGTTCAAGGGCGTCATTTTTAGCGATGATCTGTCCATGAAAGGCGCCGATATCGCCGGCAGTTATCGCGACAAGGCTAGCTTGGCGCTGGATGCCGGTTGCGATATGATTTTGGTCTGTAATAGTCGTTCAGGGGCTTTGGAAGTGCTCGATTATATGCATTCCGAGGGGCTAGCCGGCAGCGAAAAAATCGCCTCGATGATGGCTCGCCAAGCGCCCCACGCCGAGGTGCCATGTTGGGCTGAGTTGACGGCATCACCGCGCTGGTTGGCTATTGTCGAACGTTTGTCGAGATTGTTGGGCGGATAGGACCAGGTACAGATACAGATAGTGTAGGGCCGATGGGGATTGAAAAAAAATCCGTTGAACATAGAACACTGCGAATGGGAGTGAACCGACACCGATGGAGACGCTGCGCAACAAACTGGTCAATCTGACCGGCGAACAGTATTTGTGGGTAATGGAGCTGTTTGTCATCGTTATGGTAGCGCTGGTGGCTGGGTTTTTGGCCAACCGTGCGATGGGCAAACTCGAAGCGCGGACCGTGCAAACTAAGACCGTCTGGGACGATGCGCTGATCGAAGCCAGCCGCAAACCGTTGGTGTGGTTGATTCGGATTCTAGGAATTAATTTTGCCGCCAGCATTGCCTTGCAAAAGATGGAGTCGCAACTGCTGACGATCATCGAACCGGCCAATCAGTTGGCGGTAATTTTTCTCGGCGCATTGTTCCTAAATAATTTTATCAAGCGTGCGGAACACAATCTCGTCGACCCGAGTTTTGTCAGTAAACCGATGGACATGACCACCATGCGGGCAGTCGCTAGGCTGCTGCGCAGCGCGGTCATTATTACCGCGGTACTGTCGGCCATGCAGATTTTGGGTATCTCGATATCGGGACTCTTGGCGTTTGGTGGTATTGGTGGTCTCGCCGTAGGTTTTGCCGCCAAGGATTTGTTAGCCAATTTTTTTGGCGGCTTGATGATCTACCTCGACCGCCCGTTTTCGGTCGGCGATTGGGTGCGCTCACCCGATCAAGAAATCGAGGGTACGGTAGAGGATGTTGGTTGGCGGTTAACCCGCATTCGCACGTTTGACAAGCGGCCGCTATACATCCCCAACTCGGTATTTGCCAATATTTCGGTCGAGAACCCGTCGCGCATGAGTCATCGGCGGATCTATGAAACCGTCGGCATTCGCTACGTCGATATCCATCACATGGATGCGATCATTGCGGACGTTCGAAACATGCTGGTCGAGCACCCAGAAATCGATGCCGACCAGACCATGATCGTCAACTTTAATCAGTTTGCACCGAGTTCGGCGGATTTCTTCGTCTACACCTTTACCGTAACCACCGACTGGGTGTATTTCCACCAGGTGAAACAGGATGTGTTATTGCGTATCGCCGATATCATCACCGCGCAGGGTGCCGAGATAGCCTTTCCGACCACCACGCTGGATTTGCCTGCTGGCGCCGAGGCTCTGGCATTGACCGGCAGCGAACGACGGTGATATCTCCTGTGCAAACGACGCTGGCATCGACGTGGCTTGGGGCTTTTTTAGTGGTTTGTGCGCTGCTTGGCGGTTGTTCAGATGCGCCCGAGGGCATCGCTGCGGTGGACGATTTCGACGTTCAGCGTTACTTGGGTAGCTGGTACGAAATAGCTCGCCTCGACCACTCTTTTGAGCGCGGCCTCGAGGGTGTTCAAGCCAACTATAGCTTGCGCGATGACGATGGTATTCGCGTAGCTAACAGCGGTATCTCGGTCGCAACGGGCGAGCGTAGCGAGGCCGAGGGCAGAGCCTATTTCGTTGACTCAGCGACTCGGGGCCACCTCAAGGTGTCGTTTTTTGGGCCCTTTTACGGCGCCTATGTGGTGTTTGAGTTAGGGCCTGAGTACGACTATGCCTTCGTTGCCGGCAACAACCGCGATTACCTGTGGTTGCTTGCGCGGACGCCCAATCCACCGCAATCGCTGAAAGATCGATTTGTCGCTAGGTCCGCCGAGTTGGGTTTTGCCTCCGACGATCTCATCTGGGTCTCTCACCCTCGCTCTGCTGCTAATTAGCCCATTCCGTTTGCGACCCATGGGTTGGTGAGCAACGCGTATCTTGACGAGCATCCCGTCTTGTGGCGACGCTATTCGGTTACAGGCGCTTTGTCTTGTGGATTGTCTTGGTGATTGTCTTGTGGATTGAGCAATTGCGGTTGGTATGCCTTGATGGTCAATATAATGCCTATTTGCGGGTGATCTAAATAGTACACCTCGGCCTCCTGCAGGCGCCTCGACTGGTTAAAGGTCCAGAGGTTTTTTGCGGGATAGACATTCGGCGGCGCCAGTGATTCGATCGCCGGTGCCAGTTGGGCACCAGGCTGCCTTGGGCTAAACGATAGCTCGCCGATGCCCATGGCGGGTGCAGAGGTCGATGTAGAGGTCGATACAGAGGTCGATACAGAGGTCGATACAGAGGTCGATAGAGAGGTCGATAGAGAGGACATTCGCAGCAGGTCTTCACCTTCATCTTCACCATAGACGTCAGTATCGGCTTGAGCCTCGGCACCATTTCCACCGTTATCGGGCGATTGTAAGGCTGCGTCGACGTTCGGGTCCTGTGTAGTTACCGGTGCTTTTTCGAGCCCTGCAAGACCGGTGGTCTGATCGACTATCGGGCTGTTTTTTGACCGCGGGTGGCGTTTCAATACCGGCAATATAATCTGCTGTGTTGCCTCGATATCGTCACTAAAGTGGGTTAGCCAGAGATTGCTTTCGAAGTGTAAAAAGCGCGATTTGTAAAAACGTAAGCTACCCTCAAGCTGAAAGCGGTCTTTAAACGCTGGGCCGCCCTCGACGATCAACCAGGGGTCGTCACTATCCTGTTGCGCAGGAAAGCGCCATGCGCGGTGGTAAATGACCTCGTAAGGCGGACGTCGAACCAAGGCGCGTGCGGTATCGTTGAGGTCGCGATCTGGCGCTTTTAGCCGTCGGTAGGGCAGTTCAAATATAGGTTTTGCTGCGATCAGCGGCCCAGCGATTACCGCAGACGGGACGGGCGCGCCGGGTATTAAGGCTGCACTGGCATCGGATGCAGCGGTCGTTTGTGGCAGATTGCTCTGAATGCTTAGGCGTTTCAGGGCGCCGGCGGCGTCGGGATCAATACCGTCCTCGAAGGCGTCGGCCAGTTGGCGAATGTCTATTACCGTATCGCTGTCGAGGAGTTTCAGCCATCGTTGTGGGTATTTGAGCTGGTATTGCAGCGATGCTGCTTCGTCGGGTACAGCGCTGCCCTGAGTGAAGATGACGACTTCTGCTTGATACCAGTTATCCGGCTGCCATGGCGACCCCGATGTTTGATTGGCGTACGCCGCGCTAGCAAACCATTGGCTCACAACCAGTATTAAGCCGCAGCGCAATATCCGTATTAGGCACTCCCCATTCATAATTCAACATCCATTTTTAATTTTGTACAGTGATTACATGCCGATATCATCTCACGCCGAGGCAGATTCTGTCATCAGGTGTTTGAGTATGCCAGCGACTTCTGAGAAGCGTTGTTCGTGGCTCTCCATATCCAGCGTAAAACTTAGCTGATCGTTGTTCTTTAACCGATAAGTACGCGGTGCGGCCTGTATCATTTTAATGATGGTAATGGGTTCTACCGGCGTCTCAATGTCGAAGCAGAGTCTACCTCCGGTGGGGCCAGCCTCAATTTTTTTAATGCCCAGTCGCTCCCCAGCTTGGCGCAGTTCGGCAAGTTTGAACAGGGCTTTAATGGGCTCTGAAAGGAGCCCGAAGCGATCGATCATCTCCACCTGCAGGTCGTAGAGGTCGGTCTCGGTCTTACAGTTGGCGAGACGTTTGTACAGCGTTAAACGCATATTTACATCGGGCAAATAGTCGGCTGGAATCAGCGCCGGCAGATGCAGGTTGACATCGACTCCCTGTCCCAGTGCTGCGCGGATCGACGGTTGTTTACCCTGGCGAATAGCGGTCACCGCATTTTCAAGCATTTCCATGTAGAGCGTAAAACCGATCGCCTGAATGTGGCCGCTCTGTTCTTCACCGAGCAGTTCACCGGCACCGCGGATTTCTAGATCATTGGTCGCCAAGGTAAAGCCAGACCCCAAGTAGTCGGCAGCGGATATCGCCTGCAGGCGTTTTATCGCGTCGCCGCTCAGGGTTTTGTCTGCTGGGGTCATCAAATAGGCGTAGGCCTGGTGGTGCGACCTGCCGACTCGACCACGCAACTGGTGGAGTTGCGCCAATCCAAATTTGTCCGCCCGGGCGATCAAAATTGTATTGGCGCTGGGTACATCGATACCGGTCTCGATGATCGTGGTACACACCAAAACGTTAAAATGTTGGTGATAAAACTCTGACATCACACGCTCGAGTTGGCGTTCGCGCATTTGGCCATGGGCTATATCGATTCGCGCTTCGGGCACTAAATCGCCAAGTTCGTCCGCGACCCGTTGAATGCTCTTGACGTCGTTGTGGAGAAAATAGACTTGGCCGCCGCGTTGAATCTCGCGAAGTATTGCCTCGCGAGTGATTCTCGGCTCTTCGGTGCGCACAAAGGTTTTTACCGACAGCCGCTTGGCAGGTGGTGTGGCGATGATCGACAGATCGCGAATACTGTGCATCGACATATTTAGCGTGCGTGGAATCGGCGTAGCGGTCAGCGTTAAGATGTCGACTTGACTGCGTAACGATTTGATTTTTTCTTTTTGGCGGACGCCAAAACGGTGTTCTTCGTCGATGATCATCATGCCGAGATGGGCAAAATTGATCTCGGTGTGCAACAGTTTGTGGGTGCTGATTAAAATGTCGGTATTGCCCGATTCGACGGTGGCGATAATCGCCTGTTGCTCGCGCTGGGTCTTAAACCGCGATAGCGCTTCGATAGAGATTGGCCAGTTGGCAAAGCGATCGCGAAAATTCTCCAGGTGCTGCTGCGCCAGGAGTGTTGTCGGCACTAAAATCGCTACTTGTTTGCCGCTGCTGACGGCGGTAAAAGCGGCGCGCATTGCGACTTCGGTCTTGCCGAAACCGACATCGCCGCAGACCAGCCTATCCATCGGTTGTGCGCTGAGCAAATCGCGCCGCACGGCGTCGATCGCCTCGCGTTGATCCGGGGTCTCTTCAAACGGGAATTCGCGACAAAATTGGGCGTAGTCTTCGGCATGGTCGGTGCAGGCAAAGCCAACCTGTGCAGCGCGGCGCGAGTAGATATCGAGCAGTTCTACCGCCGTATCGCGCACCTGTTTCGCGGCCTTTTCTTTGGCCTTGTCCCACTTGTCGCTGCCCAGTCGGTTAAGCGGGGCAAGAGCCTGATCGCCGGCACCGAAACGGCTGATAAGGTGAAGCGACGCCACCGGCACATAGAGTTTGGCTTCGTCGGCGTACGACAGCAGCAAAAATTCTTGGGTACTCTTATCCACGATCAGAGTTTCAAGGCCGATGTAACGACCGACGCCGTGTTCGATGTGGACTACAGCAGCGCCCGGTTTGAGTTCAGCTAAGCTCTTGAACACATAGTCGGGCGTTTGCGACGCCTTGGATCGCCGTCGTCGCTGCATCACCTGCTGCCCAAACAGCTCGCCCTCGGTGATCAGGCAGATACCTTGATCCGGACAGTACAGACCCTGGTCGATGGCAAAGGTGGTGATGCCACACTGCATCTGTGAGTTAATAAAGGTCTGCCAGTCGGCGCAGTTTTCAGGTCGCACATCGATATCACCGAGCAACTCAGCGAGAACCTCGCGACGTCCGGCCGATTCCGCGCAAAACAGCACGCGACAGGGAGATTCGTCGCCATCAGCGGACATAAACGCCTGCAATTTCAGCGCCGGCGCTGCGGCGTGCGGATCGACACCAATATCGGGAACATTCAATATGCGGTAGTTTTGGGTTGCCGGTGAATCGCGCTTGGCAGTTTCGTGTAGAACAATTCTGGGAAGTTTTCGTATCTGTTGAAAGAGCGTTTCAATCGGCAAAAAAACGTCCGCGGGCGGCAGAATTGGGCGCTCCGGATCAACCCCATACTCGCTATACCGCGCTACCACGTCTTGCCAAAAGTGCTCTGCAGATTCCTCGATGCCGCTGAAACTCAAAAGCCTAACCGCGGCGGGTAAATAATCGAATAGCGTTGCGGTCTGTTGGAAAAACAAGCTCAAAAAATACTCGATGCCCTGGGGAGCCATGCCGCTGGCTATGTCCCGATAGATCGGACTATGGGTTGGGCTGTTGGGAAATTTTTCGTGCCAGTTGTTCAAGAAAAGATTGATGGCATCTTTGTCGAGGGCAAATTCTCGCGCCGGTAACAGCTTCAATTCGCCGACCGTTTCGGTGGTTCGCTGGGACTCGGCATCGAACAGTCGCAATGATTCTATTTCATCATCCAACAGATCAATTCTGAAAGGCGTCGCACAGCCCATCGGATAGATGTCGATGATCGATCCGCGAAACGCGTATTCGCCGTGGCCAAACACCGTATCAACCTTGTGATAGCCAGCGTGACTGAGTTGCTGGCGCAGAGTCTCGCGATCGATCTGTTCGCCGATCGCATAATTAAAGGTTCGCGAGGCGACGAAATCGATAGGCGCCAAGCGGTGCATCAAGGTCTGTAACGGCACCAGCAAGACACCGCGCCCCGACTGAGGCAGGCTGGCTAATGTTTGCAGGCGTGCCGACACAATATCCTGATGGGGTGAAAAAATGTCGTAGGGTAGCGTTTCCCAGTCGGGGAAACTGTAAATTGGCAAGTCAGCGTTAAAAAAGGTCAGTGCCCGCGCCTGCGCCGCCGACTCGCGCGCGGAGGGCGTCACCACCATGGTCAGGCCATCGTAATGCATGGCGTGCTCGGCGATGGCGAGCGTCCTCCCGGCGCCATGCAATTCGGCCCAATGGTTTTTGGCGCCGGCGGCGAGTGCCGTGGGTAGCTGAAAAAATGTCATGATCGGTTGGCACGCTCCGCCGTGTTTCAGTTGACGGATTTCGAGAGCTCCGCAGGCCGCACATTTTACGTCTCTACGGGCCAGAATCGCAAGCCGCTGATCAGTCTATATGAAGATGTTTGTGCGCCGTTTGTAGGCCGCTCGGAGCCCACCACTGTGCTTTTGGACGCCGCCCTGACCGGAGATCTATTCGATAGACAAAATCCATTGGCATTGTGTACGTCAAGCGAAGGCCTGCGGATTTGAAATCTGCTCGGTGTTAACAATCAACCCGTCGCGGTCAAGCATGGCGCGCACCAGCTACTGGTGGCCATCGTCGGCAGAGCTGTATGCGCTAGCCACCGGTGGCGTTTGCTGGCGTTAATAAATGCCGCGCCGGTGGTTTTCTCAAGCGCGTGCTGTGGATTGATTGGATACCATCTTTTAATTGGATGCCGTCACTTTTTCGGATACCGTCACTTTAACGGATACCGTCACTCTATTGGATATCGTCCCTGCGACCTGAATGATTGGCATTAATGTTGAGTCTACAATTACGCGGCTTTACCTTGGGTGCAGTCACTTTTCTTTTGGCGGTTGAGCCCGGGGCATTTGCTACCAGCGATCTTCATTAAGTGCTTTACAGATAAAGTGTCAGAGGTTTAAAGAGTTGGGCTGGGTGTTTGGGTGAGTGGGCAGTCGGCAACTATTTGACGCGCTCGAGAACTGTTTAGTTGCCTGCATAGCAACACTTCGCGATAATACCGCGCACCGATTATCGACAACACTGAGGGATTAAGCTTTGATGGACGAAAAACGACCGTTACCAGACGATTTTTTCAAGGATTGGAAACAGCGCGAAGCGCTGGCCGAGGGCATGATTCCACTGATTGGCAAGCTCTACCGGGAGAGTAATGTATCGACCTACATGTACGGTAACAGCATGGTCAACAAATCGGTGACCGACCTGATGAAGGCGCACCGCTATGTGCGCCATATCGAGCACAACGAGCTGTCCGAATTTGAGTCGTATCCGATGCTTGAGGCGATTGCTAATCTGCAGCTTGGGCCGGCCCATATAGACGTTGGTAAGTTGGCTGTACGCTATCAAAAAGTGGCTGGAGATCAATCCTTGGACAGCTTTTTAGGCGCGCAACTGGCGGATATCATCGGCTCGCAAATGAAGCCGTTACCCGAGCCGCAAGACGTTGTTCTATACGGCTTTGGACGGATCGGACGGCTGGTAGCTAGACTCTTGGTCGACAAGGCCGGCGGAGGTGATGTGTTGCGGTTGCGGGCGATCGTTATTCGGCCGAGCAAACAAAGTAACGATCTAGAGAAACGCGCCGCACTGCTGCGCCGAGACTCGGTGCACGGCTCGTTTAAGGGCACTATTCGGGTGCTCGAGGACAGCAATACCTTGGTTGTTAACGGCAACCCCATCAAAATTATCTATGCCAGTGCACCCAGCGAGATCGACTACCGAGAATATGGTATCGACAATGCCATCATCGTCGACAATACCGGCGTTTGGCGAGATCGTGAAGGGCTTGCCGGGCACCTGCGGCCGGGTGCTTCGAAAGTCATACTGACCGCACCCGCCGGCGACGATATTCCGAATGTAGTGTATGGCGTTAACCACGAACAAATTACCCCGCAGCGAGATATTGTTTCAGCGGCATCCTGCACGACTAATGCGATTGTGCCGATCCTCAAGTCGCTGCTCGATGAATACGGTATCACTCGGGGACATGTCGAGACGGTACATGCCTACACCAACGATCAGAACCTGATTGATAATTATCACAAGGGCGACCGTCGCGGTCGCAGTGCGGCGCTGAACATGGTGTTGACGTCTACCGGCGCTGCCAAGGCGGTGGCCAAAGTGATACCTGAATTGAAGGGCAAGCTCACCGGCAACGCGATCCGCGTGCCGACGCCCAACGTGTCGATGGCGTTGCTCAACCTGCAACTTGACAAAGAGACTAACGTCGAGGAATTAAATGAGTACATGCGTCGCACTGCGCTGTATTCCGATATGCAACAGCAGATTGGTTTTACGCTTTCCAGTGAAGCCGTGTCGACCGATTTTGTCGGCTCGCGCGAGGCCTGTGTGTTTGATTCGCAAGCGACCATTGTGGACGGTAAAAGCTGTGTGCTGTATTGCTGGTACGACAACGAATTTGGCTATAGTTGTCAGGTGGTGCGCTGTCTCGAAGCGATGGCTGGAGTGACTTGGAAGACCTTCCCGCAAAGTGTATAAAATGCTTGATTGCAAGCGCAGATAGCTTGGATTGGCGTGTCGATGGGTGAGCTTCGACGGGGCGACTTAAACATCCGACGCAAATAGACCAATTAGCTCTATTTTGGCCCCTTATCGACTGGTAACCTAGCTAGCAGACCATTACAATGTGCGCCTTTCGGGTTATGGCTATATCGCTCAGCTAATTCAGCCCAACTGTGGTCAACGAACCACGACCCAGTGACAGCGATCCAAAGGGCGTTGGTCACCGGTATAGCACGATGATGACTACCAACGCTAAAAAGGTATTTGAATGATCAAAATCCGTCGCGGATTGGACTTGCCCATTGCGGGTGTGCCCGCTCAAGTTATAGAACAAGGTCCGGCGATCAGTCAGGTCGCCTTGATAGGTTCCGATTATCAGGGGATGAAGCCTACCATGGCGGTGCGGGAGGGCGATCGGGTCAAGCTCGGCCAGCTTTTATTCACCGATAAAAAAAACCCCCAGGTCAGATTTACATCACCAGCATCGGGCGTTGTGCTGGCGGTAAATCGCGGAGAGCGGCGCGTTTTTCAGTCGCTTGTCATCGATGTTGAGGGCGATGATGAGGAGACGTTTAGCCATTTTAGCGCCGCCGACTTGGCGCAACTGCCGCGCGATCAAGTGGTCAAAAATCTGGTCGACTCGGGGCAGTGGGTCGCGCTGCGCACCCGTCCGTATTCTAAGGTGCCGGCGCCGGAGTCACAGCCGACATCGATTTTTGTCACCGCCATGGATAGTAATCCTTTAGCGGCGGATCCGCGGGCAATTATCCATCAGCGCCAAGAAGATTTTTGCAATGGATTAAAAGTGCTGGCGCGACTGACCGACGGCGCGGTCAATTTGTGCACTGCGCCAAACTCGGGTATCCCCGGCGGTAACTTGACGGGCGTTGAAGAAATTTCTTTTGGTGGGCCGCATCCTGCCGGCCTCGCTGGTACACACATTCATTTTGTCGATCCGGTGAGTGCCGAGAAAACCGTTTGGACTATCGGTTATCAGGACGTCATTGCCTTCGGCGCGCTGTTTACTACCGGCCGCATTGACACGCGTAGGGTGGTGGCATTGGCGGGACCGCAAGTTATCAATCCGCGTCTTTTGGCGGTGCACTTAGGTGCCAACCTCAACCAGATGGTGATTGGCGAATTGCAGAACGATGAGAACCGGTTGATATCGGGTTCGGTACTGTCGGGCCGCAAGGCCTCGGGCGAGTGCGCTTTTCTTGGCCGCTATCACAATCAAGTATCGGTGATCCGCGAGGGTCGCGAGCGGCACCTCTTGCACTATCTGCGTGCCGGTGCTGAAAGTCATTCGGCACTGCCGATTTTTGTCTCGGCGATGTCAAAAAAATTGCAGGCGATGACCTCGAGTACCAACGGCAGCGAGCGTGCCATGGTGCCGGTGGGCGCTTATGAAGCAGTCACGCCACTTGACATATTACCCACTCAATTGCTCCGATCGCTGATCGTTGGCGATACCGAAATGGCCCAGAAGCTCGGCTGTTTGGAATTGGATGAAGAGGATGTGGGCTTATATACCTACGTCTGCGTAGGTAAGTATGAATACGCTCCGATCCTGCGAGACAACCTTACCAGAATTGAAATAGAGGGCTAGACGGTGCTCAGAAAGACGCTCGATAAGTACGAACCGCACTTCCACCGCGGCGGCAAATGGGAGCGCTTCTACGCGCTCTACGAGGCCATCGACACGGCGCTTTACAAACCCGCCGACGTCACAAAAAATGGCGCTCACGTGCGCGATGGGATCGACCTCAAGCGGGTAATGATCACCGTCTGGATCGCGACTTTTCCGACCATGTTTTTTGGTATGTGGAACGTCGGCTACCAGGCCAACAGCATTATGGCGGACCTCGGCATGGCATCGCAGGAAGGCTGGCGCGGTGCGTTTATCGCCCTGTTAGCTGGCTACAACGCGGAAAGTGTCTGGGACAACATGATTCACGGTGCGGCCTATTTTCTGCCGATTTACATGACTACGTTCATCGTTGGTGGCTTTTGGGAAGTGTTGTTTGCCAGCGTTCGCAAGCACGAAGTGAACGAGGGATTTTTTGTCTCGTCGATCTTGTTTGCACTTTGCTGCCCGCCCGATTTACCGCTGTGGATGGTGGCGCTGGGGATTAGTTTCGGTATCGTTATTGGCAAAGAAGTATTCGGTGGCACCGGCAAAAATTTTCTCAACCCAGCGCTGACCGGCCGCGCGTTTTTATATTTTGCCTACCCGGCCTACATGAGTGGCGATGCGGTTTGGACGGCTGTCGATGGCTACACGGGCGCGACCATGTTGTCGGTTGCCGCCTCTGAGGGTATGGCGGGTTTGACTGAGTCCATCGCTTGGTCGGATGCCTTTCTCGGCACCATACAGGGCTCTATCGGCGAGACCTCGACGCTAGCGATTCTATTCGGCGCTGCGCTGTTGTTGACCATGCGCATTGCGTCTTGGCGCATTATGGCGGGGGTGCTGCTGGGTTCGGGGCTATTGTCGTTACTGTTTAACAGTATTGAGTCGAGCAATCCCATGTTCGCGCTGCCGTTTTACTGGCATTGGGTGATTGGCGGTTTTGCCTTTGGCACGGTGTTTATGGCCACCGACCCGGTCTCCGCGTCGATGACCAACACTGGAAAATTTTATTATGGAGCGCTGATAGGGGTCATGGTGATTTTAATCCGCGTGGTTAATCCAGCCTTCCCAGAGGGCATAATGCTGGCCATTTTGTTTGCCAATTTATTTGCTCCGTTGATCGACCACTTTGTGGTGCAGTCGAATGTAGACAGGAGACTTGCCCGTGGCCAATGAATCAATTGCAAAAACCCTCACCGTCGCCCTGACCTTGTGCGTGGTCTGTGCGGTTGTAGTGTCGGCTGCGGCCGTTGTTTTGCGTCCGACGCAGCAGGCCAACAAGGCGCTCGATCTGAAGACCAATATATTGGCGTCTGCCGGATTGCTTCAGCAAGGCGTGGATGTGGAGACCCAGTTCGAACAAATTTCGGTGCGAATTGTCGACATGGACACCGGCCGTTTTAGCGACGCGGTGGATGCTGCTACCTACGATCAACGCAAGGCGTCTAAGGATCCGGCGATGTCGAAGGCGCTGCCGCCAAAGCAAGACCCGGCAAAGATCAAGCGGCGCGCAAAATACGCCACGGTCTATTTGGTCGAGGGCTCGTCGGGGCTCGAGAAGGTCATACTACCAATCAAAGGCTATGGCCTGTGGTCAACGCTGTATGGGTTTTTGGCGCTCGAGGCGGATCTGCAGACGGTCGCCGGCATCGGATTTTATGAGCACGCCGAGACCCCTGGCCTAGGCGGTGAAGTCGACAATCCGAGTTGGAAAGCGAGTTGGGTTGGCAAACAGGCCTACCAGTCGGGGCAGCGGGTGATTAGCGTGATCAAGGGCAAGGTCGATCCCGCTCGAAGTGGTGCCGAATATCAAATCGATGGGCTTGCGGGGGCCACGCTGACGACCCGCGGAATCGATAACTTGGTCAAGTACTGGCTTGGAACCGAAGGGTTTGAGCCGCTGATACAACATCTAAAATCGAGCGAGGTTTGAGCATGGCGACAACCAAAGAAACGTTGTTAGAACCGCTGGTTTCGAATAACCCGATTGCCCTGCAGATACTTGGGATCTGCTCAGCACTGGCGGTTACTTCGAGCATGAAAGTGGCTTTTGTGATGTGTTTGGCGCTGACCGTGGTGACGGCTTTTTCCAACTTCTTTGTGTCTTTGATTCGCAATCATATTCCCGGCAGCATCCGCATTATTGTGCAGATGACGATCATTGCGTCGCTGGTGATTTTGGTTGATCAGGTATTAAAGGCGGTGGCCTACGACATCAGCAAGCAATTGTCGGTGTTTGTCGGCCTTATCATTACCAATTGCATCGTAATGGGACGCGCTGAAGCCTTTGCGATGAAGAATCCGCCGTTGCCGAGCTTTATCGATGGCGTCGGTAATGGCCTCGGCTACAGCTTGATTTTGATGGTGGTAGCTTTTATTCGCGAATTGTTGGGGGCTGGTAAGCTCTGGGGTTATCAGGTGTTGCCGGTAAGCACTGAAGGTGGTTGGTACGTGGCCAACGGTATGATGTTGATGCCTCCGAGCGCATTTTTCCTGATCGGCATTATGATCTGGGTGATTCGGGCCTGGAAAAAGGGCCAAGTAGAGAATCCCGATTTCGTGATTACCGCGAACAGTCGCCCTAGCGGGGCCGTCTGATGGAACATTATCTCAGCTTATTGGTGCGCTCGATCTTTATCGATAACATTGCCTTGAGCATGTTTCTTGGTATGTGTACCTTTATTGCGCTGTCGAAAAAGATCAACGCGGCGATCGGTTTGGGTTTTGCGGTGATCGTCGTGCAGACGGTGACCGTACCTGTTAATAACTTGTTACTGACCTATCTGCTGTCGGACGGTGCGCTGGCTTGGGTTGGATTGCCGAACGTCGACCTCAGTTTCTTGGTCTACTTGTGTTTTATCGGTGTTATTGCGGCCATGGTGCAGATTCTCGAGATGGTGTTGGACAAATATGTCCCGGCGCTCTACAACGCCCTCGGTGTGTTTTTACCTCTGATCACCGTCAACTGCGCCATCTTGGGCGGTTCGTTGTTGATGGCCGAGCGCGGCTACAACTTCACTGAGAGCGTGGTTTACGGTTTTGGCTCGGGCACCTCTTGGGCGCTGGCGATTGCAGTGCTGGCGGGTATCCGCGAGAAGTTGAAATACAGCGATATTCCCGAGGGATTGCAGGGCTTGGGTATCGTATTTATCACCGTGGGTTTAATATCACTGGGTTTCATGTCGTTCGGCGGCATAGATCTGTAACCTTTGAGAGAGATTGTTAGCGATGAATATTGAGATTATTCTCGGCGTTTCCATGTTTACCAGCATTATTCTTGCGTTGGTGGCGTTCATCTTGATCGCTCGGAGCCAGTTGGTGTCCTCCGGCAATGTCAACATTGAAATTAACGGTGAGAAAACCATTACCGTGGCAGCCGGCGATAAGTTGCTGCAAACCCTGTCGAATGCGGGGCTTTTCCTGCCTTCGGCGTGCGGAGGTGGCGGCAGTTGCGCCCAATGTAAGTGCATTATTTCGGACGGTGGTGGATCGATGCTGCCGACTGAAGAGAGCCATTTTAATCGCCGACAGGCCGAAGAGGGATGGCGTTTGTCGTGTCAAACGCCGGTCAAGCAAGACATGAAGGTACAGGTTCCAGAAGAGGTGTTTGGAGTTAAACGCTGGGAATGTGTGGTCGAGTCCAACCCCAATGTAGCGACGTTCATCAAGGAGTTGACGCTGCGTTTGCCCGAGGGAGAGAAGGTGGCTTTCCGCGCCGGTGGTTACGTGCAACTTGAATGCCCGCCGCACCATGTTAAATATGCCGACTTCCATATTGATGATGAATATCGCGGTGATTGGGAACGATTTGGCTTTTTTAATCAGGAATCGGTGGTCGAGGAGACGGTGATACGCGCATACTCGATGGCGAACTATCCGGGCGAGGAGGGCATCGTTAAGTTTAATATACGGATTGCCACGCCACCGCCTGGCTCCACTGGGATCGTGCCGGGCCAGATGTCGTCTTATGTGTTCAGCTTGAAAGCCGGCGACAAGATCACTGTGTACGGACCGTTTGGTGAGTTTTTTGCCTGCGACACAGACAATGAAATGATTTTTGTTGGCGGAGGCGCCGGTATGGCACCGATGCGCTCGCACATCTTCGATCAGTTAAAGCGTCTTAATTCCGAGCGAAAAATTAGCTTTTGGTATGGAGCTAGATCGCTTCGCGAATGCTTTTACGACGATGAGTACGATAAGTTGGCTGCTGACAATAACAATTTTGAATGGCATCTGGCGTTGTCGGATCCCCAGCCCGAGGACCAATGGGATGGTTTGACGGGTTTCATTCATAATGTGTTGTTCGAACAGTATTTGAAAGATCATGAAGCCCCGGAGGACTGCGAGTACTATATGTGTGGGCCGCCAATGATGAATGCTGCGGTGGTCAAGCTACTGCGCGATCTTGGGGTTGAGAATGAAAATATCTTCCTCGATGATTTCGGCGGATAAGCCGGTGGTGATGAGATGTCAAACGGGGTTCCAACGAGCCTCGTTTTTTTTTGTACTGGCGTTGCTTGCGTTGCTGTTGGGTGCCTGTCAGCGCGGGCCAGAGATTGTCAAAATTTCGGGGGCCAAACTCGGTACAACCTACCATATCACCGTGGTGGCTGACCAACCGGCTCCGGCCGATCTCGATAGACGCCTCGCAGCGATCATCGACCGCGTCGACAACGCCATGTCGACCTACAAGGCAGAGTCTGAGTTGAGTCGATTCAACCGTGCACAGATCGATGATCGACAACCGATATCGGCAGAATTTGCCGAGGTTGTGGCGATCAGCTCCAAGGTGTGGCGCGCTAGCGATGGAGCGCTTGATCCGACGGTCGGCCCATTGGTTAACCTCTGGGGCTTTGGCCCGCAGCCTACCGATGATCAGATTCCGGCGCACGAAGCGATTGCCGAGGCATTGGCACAAACCGGTTTTGAGCGGTTGCAACTGCACAATGACGATGGCCAGATGTATCTGGAGAAGAGTACTCCGGTGGCGCTGGATCTATCCGCGGTAGCCAAGGGTTATGCCGTCGATTTGATCGCCGACTACCTAGAAATGTTGGCGTTGCCGGATTACCTGGTGGAGTTGGGTGGCGAGGTGCGGGTCAGCGGCAGCAATCCCGAAGGACAACCCTGGCGAGTTGCAATTGAGACGCCGACGTTACTCGGTGGGGTCGAGCAGGTGATTCACTTAAAGGCCAACGCCCTAGCGACGTCGGGTGATTATCGTAATTATTTTGAGCGCGACGGCCAGCGCTATTCTCACACCATCGATCCACGCAGCGGCTACCCAATAGATCACCCGCTGGCGTCGGTAACTGTTATTATGCGACGCTGCGCCGAAGCCGATGCTTGGTCGACGGCGTTTATGGTGATGGGTGATGAGCAGGCGATAGAGACCGCCGACCGGTTGGGTATCGCCGTTTATATGCTGGTCAGGGACGGCGAGGGTTTTAGCGTGCGCAGCAGTCGCGCGTTTGATACGTATTTGGCGCGGCCGGAAAATCAAAACGGCGCAACGCCTACGCTCAATTAACGAGGATTTAAAACGTGGCAGAGATTTTTCTAAGCGTGCTCATTTTTGGTCTGTTGATGGCGGGCATGGCGATCGGCGTGATCGTTGCCGGCAAGCCGATTAGCGGCTCCTGTGGTGGTGTCGGTGCAGCGCTCGGCGAAGAGGATTATCAATGTGAGCTATGTGGTGGCGACCCCACTCGTTGCGACGAGCTGTCCGACGACGGCGCCGCGATCGACAATTTAAGCTATTCGGCCGGTCGGCTGGACAGCAGAGTCCATTGACCGTCGCACGAGGGCGGCCATCGCTGTTAGACGAGACTTCGTGCGCATACCGGTCAGTCCCGAGGGTTGCTTGTGCCACATTCGGCTTTCGGGTTTAATCTCTGAATGTTAAAAAATCTACCACTTTACGTTGGCTTGCGTTACACCCGCAGCGTTCGCGGCGAGGGCTACTTGTCCTTTGTTTCGGCGCTGTCGATGGGCGCTATGGCGATTGGCGTGATGGCGCTGATTACCGTACTGTCGGTAATGAACGGTTTTGATCGGGAGATAAAAAGTCGCCTATTGCGAATTATGCCGCACCTTGTGGCCCTCCCCGAAGAAAGCTTGGCTAGCGCTGATTATCTTCGTCTAGAGAAAGTCATTGGCGCTCACGCTGGGGTCGAGGCGATGATTCCACTGGCGCAGTCCTACATTATGCTGTCACGCGCCGACCAAAAGCTTGGCGCGATGTTGCGCGGTATAGATCCGGCTGACGCCATGCACGCCGATTTGCGTCAAGATATGCTCGCCGGTGACCTGACTAGCTTGACCCGCGGCGATTATGGTGTCGTGGTTGGCAGTCAGATTGCGCGCAAGCTCGGGCTGTCGATGGGCGACAAGTTACAATTGACGCTGCCGCAACTGAGCGTGACGCCCCTCGGTATGTTTCCTCGAATTAAGTCGACTCGGGTGATCGGTATTTTTCAGGTCGGGGCCCAGGTCGATGGATCGACGGTATTGATGCATCGCGGCGACGTGCAAAAGCTCCTGCGTTTAGGCGATCGCTATCAAGGCATACAGATTCAATTGCGCGATCCCTACACGGTCGCCACGCAGATGGGCGATTTTGTCGATCTACTGCCGTTGACCACCGATTGGCACTCGTGGCAACAGAGTATGGCCAGTTTGTTTGACGCTATGCGGATGGAAAAGCAAATCGTACGGTTATTACTGTCGGTGATCATCGCCGTTGCAGCGTTTAATATTGTCGCCAGTCTCGTCCTGATGGTGTCGAATAAGCGCGCGGACATCGCAGTGATAAGAACCCTCGGGGCGAGTTCGGCCACGGTGATGAAGATTTTTATGGTGCAGGGCGTTGCTGTCGGCTGTGTGGGCGTTACCATAGGTACGCTGTTGGGTTCTCTGTTGGCGGCGAATATTGGTGATTTGTTGTCGCTGATCGAAGGCCTACTAGGCGTTCATTTGTTTGACCCATCGGTGTACCTAATCAGCGTATTGCCATCAAAAGTACTCCTCGCTGATGTGTTGTCGGTGGCGTTAACATCGTTAGCGCTGTGTTTTATTGCCTCGCTGTATCCGGCGTGGCGTGCGGCCCAAATCCAGCCCGCGGAGGCGTTGCGCTATGACATCTAAAATTGTTTTACAGACTACGGATGTGTGTCGGCGCTGCCGTCAGGCTGACACCGATATCGATGTCTTGGTCGACTTTAACTTTCAGGTGGCGGCCGGCGAGCGCGTGGCGGTAGTGGGTGCTTCTGGGTCGGGTAAAACGACGCTGTTAAACCTGTGCGGGGGCTTGGATGAGCCAAGCGCGGGCACTGTCAGCGTTTGCGGGGCCGACTGGAGTCAATTAGATCGCACGGCGAGGGCGCGTTGGCGCAACCAGCACGTCGGCTTTGTGTACCAATTTCATCATCTACTTGGCGAATTTTCGGCGCTGGAAAATGTTGCGCTACCGGCGCTTATTGGTGAATATTCGGTCGACGAGGCCAGTCGCCGAGCGCGACATTTACTGCAGCAGGTAGGTCTCGAGCATCGCCTTGAGCATCGGCCCGCGGAATTATCTGGGGGCGAGCGCCAGCGGGTAGCGATTGCTCGAGCACTGGTGACCGAACCCTCGGTGGTGTTGATGGATGAGCCGACCGGTAATCTCGATGGCGCTACCGCGCGCACGATTCTCGAATTGTTACTCGACCTCAATCGCCGTCTACAAATTTCGTTTGTCGTGGTGACCCACGACGCCTCGATTGCCGCGCAGATGGATCGGGTAGTTGAACTGGATGGCACTAGCGAGGCGGCGGGTGTTTAAGCCAACCGCGGTGTATATCGGCCTGCGCTATACCCTGTCGCGGGCCCAACCTAATCATCTGGTGTCGTTTATCTCGGCGCTGGCGGTGACTGGAATGGTGCTCGGTGTGGCCCTGCTGATCGTGGTGGTATCGGTGATGAATGGCTTTGAGCGCGAATTACGCGAGCGGATTTTGAATCTGGTTCCCCATGTGGTGTTGATCAACAGCCGAATCGACTCAGATTGGCGCAGTGGCTTTACCGATCTCGAGGATTTAGAGGTGGTACAGGAAATAACCCCCTACGCCGAATTACAAGGCTTGATCTATGCGCGTGGCAAGACCCAGCCGCTGCGGCTGCTGGGTTTTTCAAAGGGTCAGGTGCCGGCCGGATTTGCCTCGATGCTGGCAGAGCAGTCGCTGGGATTGCCGAAATCGGGTGAGGTACTGCTGTCGAAGACACTGCTTGAACGCCTGAAGGTATCGCTCGGTCAGTCGGTGCGATTGGTATTTCCGGGAACTCAGTCGGGCAAGACGCGGGTGCAACGGTTGACCGTGAGCGGGGTATTTGCCACCCATACTGAATTAGACCAGGTATTGGCTATTGGACAGTTGGAGCAAGTTGCACAGATCGCTGGATTTGAGAGTGGGATCGGCGGCTTTAGAGTGCAGTTAGATGACCCCTTTAAGGCTCGCGAAGTTGGTTATCAACTGCTTGAAAAACTTCCCTATGGGTATGGTTTTAGAGATTGGTTTCAAACCCATGGCAATCTTTATCAAGCCATTCAGTTGTCGCGCAATATGGTCGGATTGTTGATCTTTATGATTGTCGCGATCGCCGCCTTCAACGTGGTCTCTATGCTAATGATGTCGGTGATTGATAAACGCCGGGATATTGCCGTGTTGCAAACTCTGGGTCTGTCTGGGCGGTCTATCGTGCAGGTTTTTTTAGTGCAGGGTGGCGTGATCGGTGCGCTTGGTATTGCCACTGGCGTGCTACTTGGCGTGGTTGGGTGCCTGTGGGTAGGTGAGTTGATCGGTTGGGTCGAACAACTCTCTGGGCGGGTCTTTTTAGACACCGCGGTCTATCCGATCGACTATGTGCCGGTGGATCTGCGCGCTGGTGATGTTTTGGTGATTGCGGCGGTAGCGGCATTGTTGAACGGTATGGCGACCGTCTACCCGGCGATTCGCGCATCGCGCGTTGCGCCGGCGACAGAGTTACGTTACTGATCTTGCGCAACGGTTTGGCGTTTTAACTCGATGCGCTCGATATTGCGGCGCTCCCAATTTTGCACCACCTTCCAACGCCAAAGTTGTAGCACAAGAAAATAACCACTGGTCGCCAGCAGTATTCCGCTCAACAGACTGCCGACCGCCAGCGGCAAAATAATTTGTGTGCCGACGTTGATAAACCATTGCCAAGTGAGCGCGATGGTAAAGTCGAGAGCCTCGGTGCCAAGCAATACGCTGCCGAGTTGATAGGTGAGATAAAACATCGGTGGCATGGTGATCGGGTTGCTAATCCAAATTACGACGGCTGCAATCGGCAGGTTTGCGCCGAGCCAAAAGCACATCCATATCGCGATAAAGGTTTGCCCGGGGAGCGGTAAAAAGGCCGAAAAGATGCCGATATACACACCCAACGAGACCGAATGTCGATTGATATGTAACAAGTTGGGGTCTTTTATCAGCGACTTCAGCCAGTGTAACGATGGTTTTTCGAGAATGGCCGTCATGTTTGGAATCAGGCGATGAATGGTCTTGCGCGGCATGGATTAAAGGCCCTGTGTAAAGCGTGCAGGAAGAGGCTTATTATGCACTTTATCGGTCGCTCGAACTAGGGCCTGCGGCGGCGCCAAAAAAACGCTCGCAGGAAAGTAAAAATTGTTTGATCGCCAAGCCGCCACTGTAACCGGTGAGCGTGCCGTTGGCGCCGATTACGCGGTGGCAGGGAATGATGATCGGCAGTGGATTGCGGCCGTTGGCGGAGCCCACTGCGCGGGCGGCGTTAGGCCGACCCATTGCATGGCACTGCCATTTATAGCTGCGCGTGGCTGCGTAGGGGATGGTTTGCAGTTGCCGCCAGGCGAGTTGTTGAAACTCAGTTCCACGGGCGTCGAGCGGCAGTGTAAAGAGGGTTCGCTGGCCGCTAAAATACTCATGAAGTTGTTGGCTTGCGTGCTGTATAATCTCAGCGTCGGCGGGCGCTATCGAAGCTTCTGACTCGTTCGCCGCCACCCCGCGATCGCACTCGCCGCGGGGCCAGAACTCGAGGCGAGACAATAGCGCGTTCTCGCAGGTCAGGGTCACAGGCCCCAGGGGCGTGGTGATGACTCTTTGCACGGTGCGTCTCCCGTGAACATGGCGATTTAGGGTGGGTTTTTCGCCAGTTGAAAAGACCGTTAGAGCGATATCCCCGCAAAGGGTGCGGGCGTTCAAACATGCGCTTCTCTGGGTAAGTATAGCAGTGCGAGCTGCTTTTTTTTAAATAATAGCGGCATCCATAGGCCACCATTTTCACCAATATTACAGGGCATGAAAAGAGTGACTGAAAACCACACGCCAGCGTTGCAGATTCGCCAGCTTAGCAAAACCTATGGCGATCACTTTGAGGCGCTCAAGGGGATAGACCTGACAGTCGAGTCGGGCGATTTTTTTGCGCTGTTGGGCCCTAACGGCGCGGGCAAGTCGACGACTATAGGTATTATTTGCTCCTTGGTACGCAAATCTTCGGGCTCGGTTTCGGTGTTTGGCCACGATATCGACGCCGATTTCGCCAATGCCAAGCGGCATATCGGGGTGGTGCCGCAGGAATTCAATTTTAACCAGTTTGAGCGACCGATCGACATTCTGGTCAATCAGGCCGGTTACTATGGTATTGGGCGGCGTGTGGCGCTTGAGCGCACCGAGCGCTACCTGAAGCAGTTGGGACTTTGGGAACGTCGCTGGGAGCCATCGAGAACCCTGTCGGGCGGTATGAAACGGCGTCTGATGATAGCGCGAGCGCTGATTCACGAGCCCAAATTATTGATTCTCGATGAACCGACTGCCGGCGTAGACATCGAGTTGCGCCGATCGATGTGGGACTTCTTGTGCGACATAAACCAGCGCGGTACGACCATCATTCTTACCACTCACTACCTCGAAGAGGCCGAGAGTCTGTGTCGCAACGTAGCGATTATCGATCATGGTAGGATCGTTCAAAATACCAGCGTCAAGGCGTTGATTAAACAGCTGAGTGTCGAGACCTTTGTGCTCGACACTCGAGACGAACTGGTCGCGGCGCCGGAGGTAGACGGCTATCGCATAGCCCGCACCGACAGTCACGGCCTAGAGGTTGAAGTTGCCAGCGGCCAGTCGATCAACCCGCTGTTTGCGGCGCTTGGCGAGCAATCTATCGAGGTGCTCAGCATGCGCAACAAGACCAATCGATTGGAGGAATTGTTTATCAGTATGGTCGAGAAAAAATTGCCGGAGACTGCAGCGTGAACCGCAAAGAGATATGGATAGCCTTTGCCACCATCGTCACGCGAGAAGTACGGCGCTATCTGCGTATGTGGCCGCAGACGCTGATTCCGCCGGTGATCACTATCGTTTTGTACTTTTTGATTTTTGGCAATCTTATTGGTGGGCGTATTGGCGAGATGGCGGGGTTGCCGTACATCCAGTTTGTCGCGCCGGGGTTGATTATGATGTCGGTCATTACCAATTCATATTCCAATGTGGTGTCGTCTTTTTACGGCTCCAAATTCCAGCGCAATATCGAGGAGTTGTTAGTCTCACCGACGCCCAATATTGTGATTTTGCTCGGTTATGTTGTCGGCGGTATGACCCGAGGTTTGGGTATCGGCGTCATCGTCACGCTGTTGTCGCTGTACTTTGCCGATTTTTCTATTCACAACGTGCCGGTTACGATCAGTATTGTTTTGTTGACGTCGATGCTATTTTCGATCGCCGGCTTGTTAAACGCCATTTTCGCCGACAGCTTTGACGATATTTCCATAGTGCCAACCTTTATTTTGACGCCATTGACCTATCTTGGCGGGGTATTTTATTCGACCCAATTACTGAGTGATTTTTGGGCCAACGTGGCCATGATCAACCCGATCCTATACGTGGTAAATACCTTTCGTTACGGTATCAGTGGAGTGACCGATATTAATATTGGGTGGGCTTTTGCCATGGTCTGTCTATCGATTGCGGTGCTTTTTTCTATTACCCTGCGGCAGTTGGAGCAGGGCTCGAGGTTGCGCAGTTGAGCATCGATTACTCCGATACGGGACTCGGTCGGACGACTGACTACGACAGCGCACTAGACGCTCGGCTGTTATACCCGATAGCTCGCGTTCGTGCGCGCCAGGCGCAGGGGACGGTGTTGGGGTTTGTCGGCTGTGATCTGTGGACCGCCTACGAACTATCGTGGCTGAATGGGCAGGGTCTGCCGCAGAGCGCCATCGCCGAATTTAGCGTTCCCTGCGACAGCCCCAACATCGTCGAGTCAAAATCGGTGAAGCTCTATTTGAATAGCTATCATCAGCATGTGGAACCCTCTTGGAGTACGCTGCAATCTCGCTTGCGCGACGATTTGTCGAGCGCCACCGGCGGCGGCGTCGAGGTCTCTCTCTACACCCTCGACGACTATCACCGGCAACGCCCGACGAGCGAACCCGAGGGGCACTGCCTGGATCGTCGTCAGGTATCGATCAATGCCTACACCCCGGATGCTAACTTGTTAGGCCTAGACGTTGATCGAGATGTTGATCGAGAGCTTGATACAGACACTGAGAGCGAGATCGAAGAGACGCTCTATTCGCACTTGCTGCGCAGCAATTGTCCGGTGACTAACCAACCAGATTGGGCATCGGTGTACATTGTTTATCGCGGTGCGCCGATCGATCGCGACGGGTTGCTTGCCTATCTCGTTTCATACCGTCAACACCAGGACTTTCACGAGCAGTGCGTCGAGCAAATTTTTGCCGATATCGTCGCCCAGTGCCAGCCGAGTGCGCTGTCGGTTTACGCGCGTTATCTGCGCCGTGGCGGTATAGATATCAATCCCTTTCGCAGCACTCATCAGGCGTTGCCGCCAGCCTTTAGGCACGTCCGTCAATAGCGACTAAAGTCCCGAGGATGTTAGATTTTTGCTGTTATCAAGCGCCGCGCGGATTGCTTTTCGGCGGCGATTTGTATACAGTCTGACCCCTCAAAAATTGTGCCCGATTGCGCGGCAACAGTGATTGAACCGGAGAGGTGGCCGAGCGGCTGAAGGCGCACGCCTGGAAAGTGTGTATGCGTTAATAGCGTATCGAGGGTTCGAATCCCTCTCTCTCCGCCACTATTTTTTTATATTTATCAGCTAGTTACGTTATAGTAGAGCTGCTTGTGCCACACATGTGCCACAAGTTGATCAAGGAGAGATTATATGGCGTCAATAGTTGAGCAAGGCAAGTCCGTTCACGCTAGGATTGTCCGCAAAGGTTATCCTGTTCAAACGAAAACATTCCCTATAAAAACCCTCGCGAAAGCATGGGCAGGTCGCATTGAACATCAAATGGATTGAACATCAAATGGACAGCGGTGCGTGGATCGATAGATGTGCTTGATTTGCACCATAGCGCCATGAGAGGAATATCGATCATCGAGTAAATGCCTGTTGTGTTTTTTCGTCTTTAACATCCTAGGGCCCCATTTAAGACGCTAACCCGCCAATTCAACTTGTTGAATCTTTTCTACTAATAAACTTTCCCGCTTTGAGCCAGGTATGCCAGCGATGTACTTTGGAATTGACCCCGACCAAGTACATTAAATGTCTTTCGCCGCCGCCGCGATGTTAATAGCTCCAGTCTAATTA
>CAJIZO010000162.1 GCA_905181995.1 Flavobacteriaceae bacterium TMED48 | reverse complement strand
TTAAAATCTGTAGCGAATTTTAGCCACAAGGCTCTCGGCGGTGCGATTGCGCCAACCTTGAGAAAACAACTGCCAACTGTCGTCACCCAGGCTCGCCGATGAAAAACCACCGCGACTGTACACCAAGTAAATATTCGACAGCGGCGCCAATTCATAGCGATAACGTATCTGAAAACGGGTGGTGGAACGAGCAAAGTTGTCGGCGGCAATAGCCGACGAGCGCAACTCGCCATCGGAGCCCAACGCCAAGACTTGACCGTTGTCGCCGGTGACAGAGACCCACTGGAAGCGCAACCGTAATTCTTGGTTGTCAGCAATGCTCGCATCGAAGTGTATACCATTGGTAAAACTCTGATAATTGTAGCGATTAAGGCGTCCCCCCCGCCACAAAATGCGCTCCCGAGCGGCGTCAAAAAATACGCTATAACTGATTCGATAATTATCCGTAAAATGATAGCTAGAGTGGTAATGGAGACTGTATCCAGTACCAAATTTTTGGCTATCTTGCAGATACAATCTTGTATGGTGGCGAAATTCTCCGCGCTGCCCCACATCATAAAAAGCACCGACGTTAACCCCTTCATCAAAGTTTACGCTGCCGTGCCCTCGCGTAATCCGATCATCGACACTGGCACTGTGAAAATCTATCCACCAGCGCACGTGCTGGGTGTCTTTGTAGGTTTGATGCGCCAGAAAACTCAGCGTACTGCCCAGATAATCGCCATGACTGGTTGCATTGCGCATCACGACGACGGATAGATTCCGCTGCGTCAACTCAGACGCAGCGTCAAAATCGGTCATTCGATATTCGTTTTTATAGGTGATACGCTGTAAATCAGCGCGCGCCAAATAACCAAGATCGTTGATGTTGAAATCTTCATCGTAGTGAGTCAGTGACAGCGAGTGATGCCAATTTTGATTAAATTCCTGCTCGAATGACAACCAAGCACCGCCCCCATTGTCGCCAGATTGATCGTCATCAGACCATCTTTGGCGGTCGACACGCGTGCTTATTAGCTGCCCTTCGAGACCCAACGCATCAGTAATATCGGCGCGAAAATCGAGGCTGTGCGCCTCGGCCTTTTTGGCCTGCTCGGGGCTATCCATGAACGTAAACATATAACCTAACTGGGTAGCATCGGTGCGATATTGCGAGCGACCGACAAAAAATTGGTTGCCGTCGACATCGCTACTGGCAAGATCATCTTCTAGCACCACGATACCGCCAAAATCGATTTGCTCGCCATTGCGGGTATACTTGACCGCCGCGCGAATATCGCCGGCAGTTCCCATCCGGCGAGTATGCAGCATGCGCAATCCAGCGCCGCCCGACACGTCAAACAGCGCTTGATTCTCGGTAAAAAAGGGCCGTCTCTCGGCGTAGAACGTTTCGAATGCCGAAAAATTAACCACCAACTCATCGCTCTCTACCTGACCAAAATCGGGATTCACGGCAAGACTTAATTGCTGACTGGCATCTGGCCGCCAAAATACTTCGAGACTCAAATTGGCATGCCCTTCCCGGTCGAGTAGATCCTGCCTGTGACTCGCCGAGACGAAAAAATCTAACGAACCAACGGCAAAGTTATCCACCTCCAAGGCGGCAAACTCGCTGATATAGTTAAGTTGTTCACTGTTTGCTGCTACCTGACTGTAGTCATATCCCAAATTGACATTGTGGCGACTGACCAAAATACCTATCACGCGAACACGCTCATCGCTCATCGCCATGGGCGCCACCGTCCAGGGAATTAGATATTCGGCCACCCAACGGTCATCTTCTTGGTGGGTCTGCCCATACCAGGTGCCGTCCCAGTTGGTTGAAAACTGATTTTCATTTTGCCAGATACCATCGCGCATCGATCCGCCGTTACCGAGTCGAAAACCGTAGGCAATGTCTTGGCTATGATCAAAGTCAATGATTACATCCACATAGTCGCTCTGTATCATAGCATCGCGGGGTGTGCGGATAGAGCTCTGGGTGGCTCGAGATTGCTCGGCCACAACGCCGACATACAGACCCTCCTCGGTGGCAAACACTCTCACTTCGGTCGCCTCTGACGGTGTCGCTAAGCTATATGGGACGGTGATTTTATCCAATAAAAAATGACTCGCAGTCTGCCACTCGACCTCGTCGAGGTGGCCGTCAATGTCGAGGGCATAACCCATAGGTGAAAGCGATAGCGTTGCGATAGAAACAACCGAGAGAGACAGCCACAGCAGTACCAAGCGACTGACAATCCGTCGCCCTAAAATCCATCGAAAAAGCTCAGCTAGAAGCATGATATAGCGACCATCTAGATGCATGAATACAAGGCGTATAAGGCTAACTGCGCGGAACATGGCCGACCATTTAGATGGCGAACTCAAACCAAATACCACCGGGTAAAAATAACCAGTAGCGCCTCAGCGTGCCCTCCGAGCTATTAGAGCGAATCTGTCTGGGCACGATTTATGAAGACTACATCGAAGGCGCGTGACGTTCGCTCACCGCAACCGGTTACTGGGTCGCGAAGGAACTCTTGGTTACTGGAAAGCT
>CAJIZO010000161.1 GCA_905181995.1 Flavobacteriaceae bacterium TMED48 | reverse complement strand
CGCCGACCAACATGCGATCATCGTCGACCACGCAAACGCCGGAAATACGATGCTCAACAATACTATTAATCGCTTGAAAAAGGTCGTCAGTGGCGGACACCGTGGCCGGGTTGGGCAACATATAATCGCGTAAATCGACCGAACGTACCATATCTAACACCCTTACTCTTATTATGCGTTTTTATTTTTTTTCTTTATCTTATTGAGTTTTTCGTACCACCAGATCAACCAAAAGCATGCCGTAACACAATGGTTTCTATTCGGTCTGGCCCGGTAGAAACAATATCGATGGGCGCACCGACCAAGGTTTCGATACGATCGATATAGGCGCGTGCATTGACCGGCAAATCGTCGAGACGCTGCGCACCGACCGTCACCTCAGACCAACCAGGCAGGGTTTGGTACTCGGGCACAATATGCTCGTAGTCATCAGCATGCTGCGGAATACCCGCCGGACGGCCATCCGCATAACGATAGCCGGTGCAAATATTCACCGATTCAAGACCGTCCAACACGTCTAGCTTGGTTAGGCAGATACCCGACATACTGTTAATGCGCACCGCCTGACGCAATGCAACTGCGTCGAACCAGCCGCAACGACGCTCACGCCCCGTGGTAGTGCCAAACTCATGCCCTTTATCGCCGAGGTATTTGCCGACTTCGCAGGTCAATTCGGTTGGAAAGGGCCCGGAACCCACCCGCGTTGTATAGGCCTTGGTAATACCCAGTACATAATCTAGGTATAGCGGACCAAAACCGGTTCCAGAGGCGGCCGCCCCTGCGGTGGTATTGGAAGACGTCACAAAGGGATAGGTACCGTGATCGATGTCCAGCAAACTACCCTGCGCACCTTCAAATAGTATATTTTCACCGGCTTCGCGGCGATCGTGCAGCAGACCAGTAACATCGCACATCATCGGCAGTAACTTTTCGGCCCAACCGGTGGCAGCATCCATAATCTCAGCGTAATCAACGCCCGGGGCTTGGTAGTAATTGCGCAGCGCAAAGTTATGGTAATCGACTATTTCGCGCAATTTGTCGGCGAAGCGCGGCATATTTTGCAAATCGCCGGTACGCAGACCTCGGCGAGCAATTTTATCTTCATAAGCCGGGCCGATGCCGCGGCCGGTGGTGCCAATTTTACTGTTCCCGCGGGCCGATTCACGCGCCACGTCGAGGGCGATGTGGTAGTCTAAAATGAGTGGGCAATTGGCCGATATATGCAGGCGATCTCGCACCTCGACACCGCGCCCCTCGAGCATGGCGATCTCCCGCAATAAGGCATCTGAAGACAACACCACGCCATTGCCAATCACGCAGCTCACGTTGGGGCGAAGAATACCCGAGGGAATTAGATGCAGTGCAGTTTTCTCACCGTCGATCACCAAGGTATGACCCGCGTTGTGTCCACCCTGAAAACGCACCACCACCGAGGCTTTATCGGTGAGTAAATCGACGATTTTACCCTTGCCTTCGTCACCCCACTGAGAGCCCAATATAACTACACTTTTTCCCATAAAATGCTTACTCACCCATAAGTCTCGCACGCGAGACACAGCTATAATAAATGTTTAACGACCCACCCATCGGGGCCTTTGACTAGTTGCCGATCACAGTTTAATTCTTGCAGGTTTTTCAGTTGTTCCGAAAAAACCCTTACAACGCGCTCGCCGCTGTCGCGTAACCTTTCGACTTCGACCCACAATTGCTCGTCGTTGTCGGCAGTGAAGCAAATCCCCGCGCCGAACTCACAATCAATCGAACCAAGGTTGACCAGCGCCTTCAAGTCAAAGGCAAACCCTGTCGCCGGGCGAGCGCGACCAAACACTTCGCCTATGTGGTCGTAACGCCCGCCGTTGCCCAGCGCCTTGCCATGCCCTTTAACGTAACCGGAAAAGACTAATCCAGTATGGTAGTGATAACCTGGCATTTCGCCCAAATCGAAGTATAGCGCGACATCCTCATCGGCAACTTCGGCGGCAACCGCGCGCAACTGTTGAATTGCGGCGATCACCTTGGCTGGGGCATCGGCGAGTTCTCGCTGCGCACGATCCAACACCTCAACCCCACCAATCAGATTCGGCAGCAGCAACAGCCAGTTCGCCAACTTCTTGTCGCCGATGTTTTGATCGACCCAGTGTTCTATTTCATCCACCGCTTTACGTTGCAAAAGAGCACTAAACTGAAGCGCTTGGTCTTCGCTCTGGCACGCCTCATCGAGCAGACCCCGACAGATATCAACGTGCCCAAGATCGAGACATACCGCATCCACACCCGCGACCTGTAAGCTTCTTAAAAACAGCGAAATGACCTCGATATCAGCCTCAACAGAGGCTTCACCAAAGAGCTCGATACCGATTGAGATGGGCGTTCGCGACGATAGTGGGTCGCGCGCACGCGTGTGCAAGACGGTGCCGGCATAACAGAGTCGACTCGGACCCTCCATTGCCAAACTATGGGCGTCAATTCGAGCCGTCTGAGGTGTGATATCGGCGCGCACCCCCATCATCCGGCCACTGCTTTGATCGGTCAGCCTAAAGGTCAGCAGGTCCAAATCTGCGCCGGCGGCGCTAAGCAGTGAATCGGTAAACTCGAGCATCGGTGGTATGACCAAGTCATAACCCCAAGAATGGTACAAATCGAGCAATCGGCGCCGATTATACTCAACCAGACGCGCTCTACCCGGCAGCACTTCCTCCACGCCATCGGGTAGTATCCAACGATTTACTCCTGCCATAGTCGCCTCGGGCCGCGTTTTAATCGATCAACGCATTAATAGTAATATGCCACAACCAGCGAGCATACAGGTTAAGCCGAGGGCGCGCATATGCCGCGTCTCTAAAGCGACCATAGTCTCGAGTATCCGCAGCCACCGATCCGGCATCAGAAACGGCATAATCCCCTCAAAAACTAACATTAACGCCAGCGCTCTCGATAGGTCTTCGAGCATCTTCGTATGCACCTTAAATCGACAAAAAAAAGCCGGGGCATCCCGGCTTTTAAGTTTATCAAAATCACTCAGCTGTGACACGACAATTTACGCGTCGACGCCAATCGCATCAAGTCTTGAACTCAAGTCCCATTCTGATTTTTGAGGTATTTGAAAAAATCACTGTTGGGTTCGACCAGCAGGATATCGCTCTTGCTCGAAAACGCCGCCTTGTATGCATTGAGGCTTCGAATGAATGCATAAAACTCCTTATCCCGACTGAAGGCATCGGCATAGATTGAAGCCGCTTCTGCATCCCCTTGCCCGCGCAATTGCTCGGCATCGCGGTAGGCATTGGCCATTTCGATCGTTCGTTCACGATCCGCTGATGCGCGAATTTTCTCAGACCTCTCCTTGCCCGTGGAGCGTATTTCAGTCGCTTCTTTAGTCCTTTCCGAAGTCATTCGCCGATACACTTGGCTGCTGAGTTCAGGCGGGAGGTCGATGCGCTTAACCCGCACATCGACAACCTCAATACCTAGCTCCTGCAACACCGTTTCGTTAAGCCCATCGGTAATATTGCGCATCAGTAACTCTCGCTCACCCGACACCACTTCCTTCAGCGTGCGGTTGCCAAACTGGTTGCGCAATCCGGTGTTGACACGATTTGCCAGCCGGTTTTGCGCCACCGATTCTACCCCACCGGTGGACGTGTAGTAGGTGTCGACATCCTGTATCCGCCACTTGGCATAGGAATCCACGATCAGACGCTTTTTCTCTATGGTGAAAAAGCTTGCCGGTTGGGCGTCGACCGTCAGAATTCGCCCATCGAATACCCGGACGTCCTCGGCCAGCGGTATTTTTACGTGAATCCCAGGGCGCAGGTCGGCATCCACCAACTTACCAAAGCGCAGCTTAACGCCGCGCTCGAACTCGCTGATGACAAACACGCTATTGAAAAGCACCACCAGCAGAACAAATGCCAAAACCACTAATTTGATCAAATTATTCATCGTCTCCCCTCCCCCTGCCGTCCACTATTGCGCTGTATGCGTTCCAACACCTGATCGGCTACACGATCGACGTCGAGATCACTCAAATTACCACTGCGACGAACCGTCTCCTGGTTTTGCGCGATCTTGTCGAGCGGCAAATAAAGCATATTATTATTGCCCTCAGTGTCGAGTAAGATCTTGGTGGTATTGGTCATAACACCTTCGAGCGCATCTAGATAAAGCCGCTCTCGAGTGACCACAGGGGCTTTTTTGTACTCGCTGTGAAGCGCCAAAAAGCGCTGCGTTTCACCTTCGGCTTTGGACACAACCTGTGACTTATAGCCCTCGGCCTCCTCGCGAAGTCGCTGCGCCTCCCCTCGAGCCTTGGGAATGACCCCGTTGGAGTAAGCCTGGGCATCACTGACATAGCGTTCGAGATCTTCGCGCGCGGCGATGACATCGTCGTAGGCCTCCTGCACCTGGGTAGGTGGACGGGCCTGCTCAATGTTAATTTTCACCACGTTGATGCCGCTGTCGTAAACGTTCAGGTAATCCTGCAGTTTTTGCGCGGTCGCTACGGCAATTTGTTCGCGCCCGGTGGAGATGACATCATCTAGTCCGGAGCTACCAACGACGTGACGCAGAGCACTGTCGGTTGCCTGTTGCAAGGTGATTTCTGGATCTTTAATATTCAGCACGAAAGCCTTGGC
>CAJIZO010000160.1 GCA_905181995.1 Flavobacteriaceae bacterium TMED48 | reverse complement strand
CAATGCAAGAGTTACTTTAGCGAGTTGCAATGCAAGAGTTGCTGCAGAAAGTCTGCTGTAAAGAGGTTTAATTAAGCGTGGTGAGAAAAAATCCCAGCCGGGCGTCAGGCGATCTTTTTATACACGCCTCTCGACCCTAGACCCTAAACCTCTCTTTAGTATCAACGCCTGTGCAGCGTCACCGGAACGCCGTACTTTGGCCGCGTGGTCAGACTGATCAGCGGCTCGATGGTTGCGTCACTGTTCACCTGCAAGCGAAACCGCTGGGTTGTCATGGCAATAATAAACACCGCCTCCATCAACGCAAAGTTATTGCCCAGACATACTCTGGGACCACCCCCAAAAGGGATATAGGCATAGGAGTGTTGCGCCCGCTGGGCATCTTTTTCAAACCGTTGGGGATCAAACACCTCTGGCTGTTGCCAAAAATCCGGGTGTCGATGCAATAAAAACGGACTAAAAAATAGATCGGAACCGCCCTTGATGTGGTAGTCACCCAAGGAGTGATCGCTCTCGACATGGCGTGGCAGCATTGGTACCGGTGGATACAACCGCATGGTTTCCTTGAACGCGTTGAGGCAATAGGGCAGATCGGCAAAATCCGCTGCGGTGGGTGTTCTCTGGCCAAGCACGGCATCCACTTCGCGCTCGATGTTGGCTCTGATCACCGGTTGCTGCGAGACGACTGTCCAAAGCCAAGACATGGCATTGGCAGTGGTTTCATGGCCGGCGATAAACATCGTCATCGCTTCGTTACGCAATTCATCATCGGTCAGGGGTTGACCCGTTTCCTCGTCGGTTGCCTCCATCAACATCTGCAACAGATCCATCGGTTGTTGGTCGGATAGCCGTCGCTGGTGAATAATCTTAAATATGATCTGGTCGAGCTGATCGATGTATCCGCGATATTTTTTATTGCTGCCAAGCGGCAACGCATACAGCGCTTGGAACGGCAGCGCGGCTCGTCGATTGGTCGCGGCGAGTAGCGGCGGAAAGATGGCCGCAAAGGTTTGCAGATCGTCGTCAGACAGCGCGGTACTAAACAGCGCTTTGACCACAACTTTTAACGTCACCTGCATCATAGCGTCGCTGAGTTCTATGGTCTTACCCGCATCGCACTCGGCTTCCCACTGATCGAGCATTTCGGTTACGCAGTGGGTCATTAAACTGCCCAAGCTGGCGATTTGGCTGTTGTGAAAATACGGTTGCACCAACAATCTCTTGCGCCGCCACTCGCTCCCGACCGAAGTAAAGGTGCTCTCGCCCAACACCTCTTTGACGATCTTAAAACTGATGGTTTTTTTAGAGTAATTAGCGCTGCTGCGGGTCAAAACTTGCTTGACCAATTCGGGATGATTGACAAAGTAAGCGCGTTTTTTTAAAAGCTTAAACGTCACGACATCGCCATAGGTGTCGGCAATAGACTGCAGCCAGTCGAGACGCTTAGAACTGGCAAAATGCAACAGACTGCCGATATAGGGGTAGCCTTTTGGGCCCATCGGTAGGTTTTTGGGTGGCCTCATGGTTCGATCCATTGCGGTTAATTATTGGGGTTTAAAGCGTTCAACCCACTTTGTTATTTTTGCGTCTAAACGAGCAATCCTTCGAAACCTTATGGTAACACCAGCGCCAATCAATAACAGCGCCGATCGGACCCGTTGGTTGGCTGCAGCAGGAGCCGACATCGGTTACGGGTTCTATGCCAACTCCGTCATAACGACAATCTAGAATGCCTTTCAGCGTCAATTTCACCCGTTGCAATATTCTGTAACACTGTTAAGTTACATCGCGTTTTGATGCCAGCGATAAAAGTTATCTCGCCAGTTAAGCATTGAGCGAGCGCCAGCATATGCGCCGGTCACGCATTGCTCGGCGACGGACAAACCGCTATGACAATCAAGCCCTTTTAGTACAATCCTGTATACTAAAAAATATGACCGACCAGCAACCCAACAACCCCTTGCATGGGATTACCCTCGAACAAGTGGTGACTCGACTCGAAAAGCGCTACGGATGGGATTATCTCGCCCGCAATATCAACATCAACTGTTTTAAAAGCAATCCGTCGGTCAAGTCGAGTCTTAAATTTTTACGCCGAACCCCCTGGGCCAGGGAAAAAGTCGAAGGTTTATTTATCGCTGCCTTTGCCGACACGCCCCCGCCCAGCGCCAAGACGGCCGGCCCCTGGGCCAAAGGACTTGCCAACTTGGCGTCTAGAGAGTCGTCACAATCACCCAGCGATGGGACTGGCTCGACAGAGTAAAAATTTAGCGCGTCGCTGCATTAATTAATTGCTGCTTGAGAACGAACTTTTGCTCCTTGTCCGCCGGATTGCGCGGTAAACTTTTGAATATATGTAACTGGCGAGGGAATTTTTAGCGCGCCAGCGTCGCAGCCAAAAAATCGCGGAGTTCTTGCAAAGCTAATTCAGCGGACGGCGCTAAAACTGCGACCGCAACCAATAGTTCACC
>CAJIZO010000159.1 GCA_905181995.1 Flavobacteriaceae bacterium TMED48 | reverse complement strand
GTCGAACATCGCCGCACGAATCGACCCGCGGCTCATCCAAAAAATACCCATTGAGAGTGACCGTAAATAGCCCAGGTCATGGTTGGACGATATGGTCAGGCACTTGGCGGCTGGCTGATCAGCGCGGTTTGGAGCGCCAGTGGGGAGCCTAGTCTGGGTTGTCTCTAAGGTTTCTTTTCTTTTCCAGACTGATTTTATCTTTCATGCTCATGATGTAGGCGGCCACGGATAAAACTAGGATCGCGCCGGCCTCGCCGAGCACTACGAAGGCGTCCATTTCCTTGCTCTGCATCACTATTAGCCGACAGAGCGCGGTGATGGCGATAATAATTGGCAACGTCACCGGGATACGGCTGGTGGTATAAAAGGCGCCGACCATGCCGATGATCTCGACGTAGATAAACAGCATAAATAGGTCGGCCAGCAGTACCTCGCGGGCGATAAACATGGCAAAAACATACTGCGCTGAGGCAATGCAAGTGGCGATGCCGATAACGCCGAGGATAATTTTTTCGCTGATTTCAGTCGTCCAACTCAACCCTTTTATTAGATTTAGAAAGTTTTTATGCACCGCTAAGTTCCTCTCTTATGGCTTGCTATGGTGTCGATGTTAGCACGCAATCGGTGCTATACGTAGAGCTTAAATACATTCTGCGTCGCCGTTTCTGGCTGCCTAGCAACGGATGTGTCGCGCGGCGATGAAACAGGTCGTTATCACCCTGTTGCGCAGGGCGGCTTATTTAGAGCTATCTCGAGGAAAATAGAAAAACGCCAAGCCTCTTTTATCCCGATGGTGGCGTGGGGCTATGGTCAGTAAATTCCCGTTTTTGAGCGAACATCGGGTAAACTGCCCGCCATGCAAAACGCTTTTCAGATGGAATTTTGTTCACGCAGTCATCGCGGCCGCGTGAAACGCAAGAATGAAGATACGGTCGAGGTGCGCGATGACCGTCGCATGGCGGTGATAGCCGATGGTATTGGTGGTCGACGCTTTGGCGAGGTAGCGAGCCAACTCGCGGTGGATGCCTCGCTGGAGTATTTATGCAATTCTGAAAGCCTGCCAGATAAACCTCTGCGCGAGCTCGCCAACGCCATTAAATTTGCCAATGAAGCAATTATTGCCGTTCAAGAGAACGAAGAAAAATACCGCAAGATGGGTTCCACGCTGACTTGCTGGTGGCTAGCTGGGCGCCAGCTACATTTTTCTTGGGTCGGTGATTCGAGAATTTATCTACTGCGACCGACAGCTAATAGCATCGAGATGTTGACCCGCGATCACACCCTAGATCGCGCCAATATTGATGCCAAGTGGGCGCCCAATTTGTACAAGCGCGCGCCGAGCATACTCACTCAACACGTCGGCAGTATCTTGCTGCTAAAACCCGACACCGGCAGCGTTGAACTTAAGGATGGCGATATTGTTTTGGCCTGCACCGACGGCCTGACCAACCGAGTTGACGACGCCTTGATACTCGACTACGCCCAGACCCACAGCGCCGACCTGCAGGCCTTGGGTGACCAATTGCTGGATCGTGCGCTGGATTGCGGCGGGCAAGACAACATTACCTTGGTGCTGGCGCGGATTGGCGGCTAGTCAGGGCGGTTATCGCCGCTTACTGTTTAAGTTGGCGGATTAACTCGCCGACATTTGGCATCCGCGACTGTGGGTCCTTATGTAGGCACTGCATGATGGTTTTTTCTAGCTCTTTGGCGATCGGCATCGAGCCGGGGAGCGCCGAGGGTGCGGCGGGAACATCGTTTTTAACGCTCGCTAATAGCTTGTCCATGCTGTTGCCTTGGGCTGGCGTATCACCAGTGATCGCCTCGTAGAGCAGTACCCCGAGACTGTAGATGTCGGTTCTGCCATCGATGTCTGGGGCGCGCAATACCTGTTCCGGCGACATGTAACAAATCGTTCCCTGAAGTTTTTGAAAGCCGGTCATGCTCAGTTCTTTGGGCGCTGCGGCGGGGTCTATGTCGTCTATTTCCGACGCCTCGCCATCCTCGCTTCTGACCTTGGCGAGTCCCCAGTCGAGCAAGAGGATTTCGCCAAAGGGGCCGACGAGGATATTTTCTGGTTTCACATCGCGGTGAATGACGCCGTGGGTATGGGCATATTCCAGCGCATAGGCAACTTGCACAATAATATCTAGCAACTGGGTAATGTCGTAGCGCTCGCGGAAATCGATAATTTCGCGAAAGGTATAGCCGTGCACTAGCTTCATGGTGAAGTAATAGTGGCCTTGGCGATTGCGCCCTAGTTCGTAAGTCGGCATGGTATTGGGATGTTGCAGCATGGCCGATACCCGCGCCTCGCGCAGCAATCGCTTTTGTTCGATGGCGTCATCGGCAAACTCTGCCAGCAATGATTTGTGGCACACGACGCGGCCCAAATGCATATCTTTGCAGGACTGAATCAACGATTTGCCGCCCCGAGCAATGGTCTTAAAGTAGGCATAGCGAAAATTGCTTTGCGAATTTTTGGACAGTTCTTTGTCGGTCTGCTCTAGATACAGTTTTGGGTAGTCGGCCTGTTTAAATTTGGGGAACTTGCTCACGATAGCATCCATTATCGAAACGTTATTTATAGACTATAAAACACTCTAGCGTGGAATTCGATGAATCCTGCAAAGTTCGGTGATTTTTCTGACGCGAGCGGATTGAGGTTCACGAAGCTGCGCTTTAGGCGCCGCTTGCAGTGATTTTCATGGGGGTAGGGGTTATCCAGAGGGGTTATCCAGAGGGGTTAGTCAGCTGGATTGGTCGGGGGATTGTTTGGGTGGGTTAGCTGGCGCACAGCGCTGCGGGGTTAGACGCCCGGCGCCGCAGATGGGCTTGCAACGCGGCGCCCATCTGCCTACCGAGGCCGAGATAGAGCAATAAATAGACCAATAAACTGCGCTATTTGGCTTCGCGGTCGTCGAGGCTGAGCTCGCGCGGACGTGTCTGTTCGCCAAAGTCTTGCTTTAGCCAGCGCAGCAGCGAAAAGCCCAGCAACACCATGATCGGTATCATCGGCACGGAACTGAGCACGGTTATCGATAACACCGTGTCGAGGGCCCCCGACTGGAGTATGCCGGCAGTAATAAGCGCCAGTAACACCGCCCAGGCAACACGACTCCAGCGCCTCGGTTCGGCGTCGTTGGCCAAGTTCTTTGCGCAGATACTGGCAATCACGTAGGCCGACGAATCGATGGTAGTGGCGTAAAATATGATCGATAGCAGGGTGAAAATAGCCAGCGTCAATTGACCCATTGGCAGGCTTTGAATGACCAGCGCATTGACGAAGGACATGCCTTGTGTGGCGAGAATTTCCTGTACCTCAAGCGTTCCGGTGTGCTCCAGATAGAGCGAGTAGCCGCCCATCACCGCCAAAAACAGCCAGGTCCCCAGACAACCCCAACCGATAACGCCCAAGACCAGCTGGCGGATGGTGCGGCCGCGGGAAATGCGACCATAAAACAGCCCGACCATACCGATATACGCCAGCCACCACGCCCAGTAAAAGCCCGTCCAGTCCTGCGGAAAACTACTGTTGTCGATCGGGTCTGTCCAGGTGGAGGTTTGCATAAAATTGTTAAACATCAAACCTAAACTGTTCACCGAGAGATCTAAAATAAACACCGTCGGCCCGGCGATCAGCACTATGGCAATGGTGATAAAGGCCAGAACGATATTGATGTCAGCGAGGATCTTGATACCCGACTTTAGGCCGCGATAGACGCTGGCGCCAAACAATAGCGTCCACAGGGCGAGTACGCCCATCTTGATCGCCATGCTGTCGGCAACGCCTAACAGCGTTGATAGCATGGCAGATAACAAGGGCACGCCAAGGCCGAGAGATGTGGCCACTGCGCCGACGATCCCGAGGACGATAAAAATGTCGATCAAGGTCTTTATTTGCGCGCGGCCTGTTTTCGGCAGCGCGCCGTCGCAGGCACTGCTAATGCGCAGCGTCGGATAGCGTTTAACATAGAGCATGTAGGCAATCGGTACCGCGGGCATGGCGTAGATCGACCAGGGAATAATGCCCCAGTGGAGCAGCGGGTACATATGGGCCCACTCAAAGGATTGTGACGAGCCAACGGCGATACCCAAAGGCGGCGATTGTAGATAGTAAATCGGCTCGGCAAACCCCCAGGCTATAACGCTGGCGCCGATCGCTGTGGTAAACATCATGGCGACCCAGTGGGCGTCGGAGTATTCAGGCGGTTCGTCGGCAGCGCCGAGTTTTACGTGACCATAGCGACCAAAGGCTAACCACATACAAAACACGAATGCGCCGAGGGCGATTACTAAGTAGAGCCACAGGAAATTATCCATAATCGCTTTGCGGGCCTCGCCGAGCAACTGTGCGGCGCTGTCGGGAAAGATCATCAGCGGGATGGCGCCCACCAGCACGATGATCACGGCGGGGATAAAAATAGCCCAATCGACGTCGGGTCCCGGCGGATTGCTGCGCGTATGCTCGGGAATTGAAGTAGCCTCGGGAATTGAAGTAGGCTCGGGATTAAACGTAGGCTCGGTCATAGCAATATTTTTTGTTTTTTTGAATTGTCAGCGTAACATAAAGTCGCCGCCGACGGATAACCGGCGCCGATGTCACGCCGTCAACAAGCACTCATTCGACTGCTTACTGCCGACGCTTTACCGTCGCCATGCAAGCGCTTCGACGCGCAACGAGATAGTTTATACGCTCGCTTAGCGAGGTTTTTACGTGATTGCCACGCGGTCATGTGATTCTGCTAATCGGCTGATTTTTGTCCATGATCAATGGGCAGTGGGCAGTGGGCAGTGGGCAGTGGGCAGTGGGCTGTGGGCTGTGGGCTATGGGCTATGGGCTATGGGC
>CAJIZO010000158.1 GCA_905181995.1 Flavobacteriaceae bacterium TMED48 | reverse complement strand
TCAAGGGCTACATCGAGACGCTGCGAGAAATTTCTACCCCCACACCATCTACCGATCGCGCGTTTGACAATATCAGCGCGCAGGCCAACAAGATGCAAGCGTTGGCTGACGATTTGATCCTGCTGTCAAAACTTGAGTCCGAGGCGCAGCCAAAGACGCTCGAATATTTTGACTTAAGGCCGTTATTGGACGAAATTATTGTCGATGCCGAGCAGTTGAGCGGCGCTAAACACCAATTTAACCTCGATTGCGACGAGGGCTTGCGGATGCAGGCTCGACCCAAGGATATGCGCAGCGCGATGGGCAATATTGTGTTCAATGCGGTGCGCCATAACCCCGCGGGCGCGCGCATATGGATTCATGCCAGCGAAGACGACGAAAGCTGGCATGTTGCCATTCGAGATGATGGCGTCGGTATCGACCCCTCTGAGATCCCGCGAATTACCGAACGCTTTTACCGCGTCGACAGCAGTCGCAATTCCCACTCCGGTGGTACCGGTCTTGGTTTGGCTATCGTCAAGCACACGCTAAATATTTATGGCGGCAGTTTAGTGATCAACAGTCGTGGCGGCGAGGGAGCGGAGTTTATCTGTCGCGTACCAAAGGCTTAGAGGCGGGCGGCGTGCTTGCTGTTGGCGCATTGATATGGCGCAGTTTACCGAGTTCCTAGTCAATCGTACTGAACTCAAATTTCCGCCGCCGGCCCGTGCGCCTCGCGCGCTTTTCAGCATCGCCTCGGCGCGGCACCGGCAAGATCTAGGCAGGTACCACGCCTTCAGTTTTGCTTGTCGGCGGGTATTAAAACGCCCACTGTGTTCGCAGAGTAAAGGTGTCTATGTTGTCAGCGTCGGCGCCGTTTAAACGCGTTACTGGGCCGTTATCGAGGTTGTAGACCCGCGAGTAATCGGCCATCACTCGAACGTTATAATTGAGATACCAGTTGAGTGCCAGCGTGTAGCGATCGCCGGACCCGCCAGAGGTCGCAGATCCGTCATCGAGGTCGAGGTGGTCGAGTCGCGCGGCCACCTCCCAAGCGCCCCAGGTGCCTTTTTCGAGGCTGAACTCGGTCGCGGGTTTCAAGCGTTTAAATTCACCGTCCGAGCCTTTATAGCTGCGCGATTCACCGGTCAGGGTATAGCCCGCTTGCAGGTACCATGCGTTAAAATCTAAATCAGCTGCCATATCGCGTTGCGCACTGGCTTGGGTAAATTCGCTCTGAAAGGAAAACCGCCCCCGCATAGCTGCCAATTCCAGCGAGTTGATAGTGATCTTATCGAGGCCATCTATGCTCGGTGTATCGAGTAATTTTAAGTTTGAGCCATTGGTCGTTTCATACTTAAAATCTGATTTGCCATTGGTGGCATTGTTGTTGTCTGTCGAACGCAGCCCGTAGCTGGCGCCGATGTGAAATACTCGGTCTTTTTGATTGATCAGCGCCCAACTCCCGCGCGCTGCGATACCATAGCCTTCATCGTTGTCGCCAGAGGACTCAGGCGAAAACTGATCGCCGTACAGACCGGCCTGAATGTTCCAGTTGCGCGCGTAGCGCTTGGCGTTGATGCCCAGCGCGCGGTCGAAATAGGGCGTGCTGAGGGCCACGGTCATACCGCGTTCGGTAAACATGATATCGTTGGAACTCTCTTGCACTTCCATACTCAGGGCATGTTTCTGCGCGCCAACGGTGAAGTCCCAGTTCTCAATCCCCGTATACACCAAAAAGACGTCTTTCATGCTGACTTTGTTGCCAGCCAGATCAGCTTCTATGGCGTATTTCCAATCGGTGTTCGCGCGGCCCTTGAGGTAGATGCGCGCACGCCGGATATCGGTTCCGTCGGTTGCAGATTTTGTCAAATCTTGATCATTGCTGTGGCTCATCAGTTCGGCGTGCAAGCGTCCACCGATTGCCATCGAGTAACTGTCGTCATGACTTTTAACAACCAAACCCTTTTTGCCGACTTCGACGCGGGCGGTCGGTTGTGGGACGACACTCTCGGAGATCGCCGATGGTGCATTCTCTCGGCGCTGCAATAGCAGTGCGCCCTCGGCCTCTGTTAAGATTCCCTTAGTGATGAGCGTCTGCACAAGATCGTCTATTGCGCTGGCCGACGCATTGCCGGCAAGGCTCAACAGCAAGGTTGCGATTAAAGGGGCATTGCTGACTTTTTTTAGGTTCATTTGAACTCCTTAAATGTGAAGCCATCCGGTGATGGAAAAATGCGTTCGTGGTTCGAAGTAAATTGATGTCCCGCAATGTTCGGGTCTTGCAACATCTTGCTTTGGTCTCGAGCCACGCTGGCAATATATTTCAAATATATGACAAATATATGACAAATGCCCAAGCTGTCATTTAATTGTCATATATTTTCCATATAGTGCGCGTTAAAGCTGATCTCGAAGTTTCGGGAATTTTTTTTAGTACGAATAAATGGAGAGTGATATGTTCGATTACAAATGGTTTCACGTTGTGACGGTTAGTCTTTGCATGGTTGTTGGCAGCGAGGTCTCTGCGCGCGAGACAATTGAGGTCGTCGGGTCGTCGACCGTCTACCCATTTTCAACGGTTGTTGCCGAGCGCTACGGGCGCAGCAGCGGTAAGCCGACACCTAAGATTGAATCGACCGGGTCCGGTGGCGGTATGAAGCTATTTTGCTCGGGCGTGGGCACCAATTTCCCGGACATAACCAATTCGTCCCGGCGTATGAAGCTGTCGGAATTCGCGCAGTGTCAGCGCAACGGCGTCGAGGAAATTATCGAGGTTCAGGTTGGATTTGACGGCATTGTATTGGCTAATTCGATCAATGTTCCGGTCATGAACCTATCGCGCCAAGACATTTTTCTCGCATTGGCTGCGCGTGTTCCGGGAGCCCGCGACGGCGAATTAATTGAAAACCCTTACACCACTTGGCAGCAGGTCAATCCCAGCCTGCCAGATGATCCTATCGAGGTCTTGGGCCCACCGCCAACCTCTGGCACCCGCGATGCCTTCGTCGAGCTTGCGATGGAGGGGGGATGTAAAAAAACCCCATGGTTGGCGGCGATGAAAAAGTCGGATAAGCAAGATTTTAAAGCGATATGCCACACCATCCGCGAAGATGGCCTGTACATTGAGGCTGGCGAAAACGACAACCTGATCGTCCAAAAACTGCAGGCTAATCCGCGCGCTCTGGGCATTTTTGGGTTTAGTTTTCTCGATCAAAATGCCGATACTGTGCACGGCGCGAGTATTGAGTCGGTGGGGCCCGATTTTGAATCAATTGCCGATAAGTCGTATCCGATCTCGCGGCCACTGTATTTCTATGTTAAAAAGGCGCACGTCGGTGTGGTTCCAGGTATTCAAGATTTTATCAACGAATTCACCAGCGAAAAAGCCTGGGGCGAAGAAGGTTATCTAGCCGATAAGGGTATGATCCCGTTACCGACAGCGCAGCGCAAGGCCACTGCGAAAAATATCCGAGCGCTGGTGTCGATGACTGGAGATGAGGCATTGAAATAACCGGCAGAAGTTGTCACAGTGGCGCCCTGTGTTTGCCCTGATGTGCCGATGATATGAGGTTTGATTATTCTCCATGCAAGCGAGTAATGTTTTTTTCTTGTTGATGGGCTTGGCAACCCTAGGTTTTTATCTGGGTAGAGGGCGCTCGTTAGCACTCGCAAAAGACTTGCGCGGAATTCGCGATTTACACTCGCTACCCAACTACTATGGCTACTACACGGCGTTGTGGTGTGGTCTGCCGGCACTCTTGCTGCTGTGCATTTGGGTGGTTGCCGATGGCTCGGTGTTGACCGGTGTGGTGATGGAGTCGTTGCCGAGCGCCGAACTCCCCAGCGATTCGGTTGAATACACTCTGCTGGCCAACAAGATTAGCAATTTGTCGATCGGTGTGCTGCCGAGCGCTGGCCAACCCGATTTTCTTCTCGATGCTGCGCAGCAACTTCGCTATCTCACCCAATTGTCCAGTTGGATAATGGCGGTGGCAGTGCTTGCGCTCGCGATGGTCGGTCTGATATGGGGGCGCGCGGCCGTATCGGCGAACTTTAGGGCCCGGCAAAGGGTTGAGAAAGTCGTCCAATATGCGCTGTTTGCCTGTGCGTGTCTGGCAATCTTTACCACCCTCGGTATTGTGTTGTCGGTGCTCTTTGAGTCGTTGCAGTTTTTCAAGTCGGTGCCGGTCGCGGATTTTGTATTGGGCCTCGACTGGAGCCCACAGACTGCGATTCGTGCCGATCAGGTGGGTTCGTCGGGCAGTTTCGGCGCCGTGCCCCTATTTGCTGGTACCTTGCTGGTATCGGTGGTGGCGATGTTCATTGCCGTGCCCATCGGATTGATGTCGGCGATTTATTTGGCGGAATACGCCAACCGATCAGTACGCGCCTACGCCAAGCCGGCGCTGGAAATTTTGGCGGGCATCCCCACGGTTGTCTACGGCTTCTTTGCGGCGCTCACCGTAGCGCCTTATATTCGCGATGTCGGTGAGGGATGGGGCCTGTCGGTCTCTTCTGAAAGCGCCTTGGCCGCGGGCGCGGTAATGGGGGTGATGATCATACCGTTTATTTCATCGCTGGCCGATGACGTTATTTCTGCGGTGCCACAGGCGATGCGCGACGGCTCTTTGGCGATGGGTGCAACGCACTCCGAGACGATCCGGCGGGTGGTCATTCCGGCAGCTTTACCGGGCATCGTCGCCGGTATCATGCTGGCCGTATCGAGAGCCATTGGCGAGACTATGATCGTCGTGATGGCGTCGGGTATGGCGGCCAACTTGACCTTTAATCCGCTCGATTCTGTGACCACGGTAACGGTGCAAATCGTCACCTTGCTAACCGGAGATCAGGAGTTTGATAGTCCCAAAACACTGGCGGCATTCGCCCTTGGATTGATGTTGTTTATTGTCACATTGATACTCAATATAGTGGCACTGCAAGTGGTAAAACGCTTCCGGGAGCAGTATGAGTAACTCGAGCAAAAATTTAAAAAAAATCCAAGACTCTTTGGTCTGGCGCTACCGTGCAGAGAAGGCCTTCCGATGGTGCGGTATTGTCGCGGTGACCCTCGGCTTACTCGCGGTGTTGGCGCTATTTTTGGATATCATTTTTAAGGGTAAGGGCGCCTTTTCTGCGACTTACATGCAGCTCGAAGTGACCTATGACCAAGAGCTGTTGGAGATCGATAATTTCGCCGACCAAAAGCAATTGATCGTCGCTGATTGGGGAGCACTGTATAAATCTGCCCTTAGAGCCGAGTTTCCGGATGTTCGCAAGCGCGCCGACAAGCGTAAATTGTACGCGCTGGTTAGCAATGGCGCCGGTTATGATCTGCGCGAGCGCCTGTTGGCCAACCCCAGGCTGTTGGGTCAGAGCGAATCAGTTTGGCTCTTGGCCGACGACGATATTGATACTTATTTTAAGGGCTGGCTGGACGGCGACCCCTATACCGCTCGGTTGGTAGATAACCAAGTTGAATGGTTGCAGCAACTGATCACTACCCAGCGTATGGAATTGCGCTTTAACGCCAACTTTTTTAATCGCGGTGATTCACGAGAGCCAGAGCAGGCCGGTATTAGGGGCGCGATGATCGGCTCCATGCTGACGCTGGTGCTGACGTTGATCCTATCATTTCCAATTGGTATCGCCGCAGCTATCTATCTCGAAGAGTTCGCGCCGAAAAACCGTTGGACTGAATTTATTGAGGTCAATATCAACAATTTGGCGGCGGTGCCATCGATAATCTTTGGTCTGTTGGGACTGGCGATCTTTATTAATTTCTTTCATATTCCACGCTCGATTCCGGTGATTGGCGGGCTGGTGCTTGCGGTTATGACCCTTCCAACCATCATTATTACTAGCCGCGCGGCGATCACCTCGGTACCGCCATCGATTCGCGAAGCGGCGCTGGGCATGGGTGCCTCGCGCAACCAGATGGTGCTGCACCACGTCTTGCCACTGGCCCTGCCGGGCATGCTGACCGGAGCTATTATCGGCATGGCGCGAGCACTTGGCGAGACCGCTCCGCTACTGATGATCGGTATGGTCGCGTTCATCGCCGACATACCCGGTGGCTTTACCGATCCAGCCACGGTGTTGCCGGTACAGATTTTTCTCTGGGCGGACAGCCCCGAGAGAGCCTTTATAGAAAAGACTTCAGCCGCTATCATGGTGCTGTTGAGTTTTTTAATACTTATGAATATATCGGCTGTTTGGCTTCGAAAACGACTCGAACGACGCTGGTAGCAGGGGACTGACCTATGAACACAACAGCCACTCTAGGGACTGATAATATGGCGATGGCCGCGGTTAAAAAACCCACCGAAGGCACTGACGTTAGCCCTTTTGAACTCGCCGCTGAGCACGCTACTGTGGGTAGTTTCGAAGTAGAAAATGCCAAGATGTCGATTAAAAATGTAAACGTTTACTATGGCGATAAACAAGCAATATTCGATGTCAGCGTTGATATTGGAAAAAATGAAGTGATCGCAATGATCGGTCCCTCGGGTTGTGGGAAATCGACTTTTTTACGCGCCTTGAACCGCATGAATGACACCGTCGATGGCTGCCGTGTGGAGGGCGACATTCGCATGGATGGCCAGGACCTATACTCACCAAAACTCGACGTAGTGGAGTTGCGCGCTCGCGTCGGCATGGTTTTTCAAAAACCAAATCCATTCCCAAAATCTATCTATGACAACGTTGCCTACGGCCCAAAAATACACGGACTCGCCGATACCCGTGTCGATCTTGATGAGATTGTCGAACGCAGTTTGCGGCGTGCAAGCCTGTGGGACGAAGTCAAAGATCGCCTTTATCAAGCCGGAACTGGTTTGTCGGGAGGCCAGCAGCAGCGGCTGTGTATTGCCAGGGCGATCGCCGTCAGTCCCGAGGTGATCTTGATGGATGAACCCTGTTCGGCACTGGACCCGATTGCCACCGCACGAATCGAGGAATTAATAGAAGAATTGAGCCAAAATTTCACCATTGCTATCGTCACCCACAGCATGCAGCAAGCCGCGCGGGTGTCGCAGCGAACGGCCTACTTTCACCTAGGTCAGCTGATCGAGGTCAATCCGACCGAGCAGGTTTTTACCATGCCTGAACATGCGCTGACAGAATCTTACATTACTGGCCGGTTTGGCTAGACGGACGAAAATTATGACAAAATTGACCTTTGAAAATCACATCGTGACCCAGTTTGACGGCGAGTTGGAAGAAATTCGTACGCGCTTGATGGAGATGGGTGGCAAGGTCGAGCAGCAGTTGCAGAACGCCATTAAATCGGTCGCTGAAATCGATAGCGCAATGGCCGAGCAGGTGATCAGGCAGGAGCGTCAAGTCGACGAAATGGAGCGAGATATCGACGAGGCCTGTATCTTGATCATCGCGCGACGGCAACCCGCGGCAACCGATCTGCGATTGATCATGATGGTCAGTAAGGCGGTCAACGACCTTGAAAGAATTGGCGACGAAGCCAAAAAAATTGCCAACCATGCGATTATCCTGGCGGAACAGGATGGGCCATCGAAGGGCTATACCGAGGTTAGGCATCTGGGCAAATCGGTGATATCTATGTTGGCTAACGCGCTCGATGCTTTTGCTCGGTTTGATGTTGAGGCGGCGATGCGCACCCTTAACGAAGACCAGCAAATAGATTTGGATTACAAGACGGCGCTGCGTGAACTGGTCACCTACATGATGGAAGACCCCAGAAGCATTGGCCGCGTGATCAATATATTGTGGGTGATTCGGTCCTTGGAAAGGGTCGGCGACCACGCTAAAAACCTCTGCGAGCAGATTGTTTTTGTGGTTAAAGGTAAGGACATTCGTCATCAAACCCACGTTGCCCGTCACGATCACTAACTCGCCATGCCAAGCGAGTGATGCAGCATGCTCTCATCGATAGCCTTTAGGGCAGCGCCCAAAGCCATTCCTTTACAGCCGAAAAAAAACCAGCAATGACGCTTGGCGACCGCTGATTTCACGCGACTCGATCTGCGAAGTTAACGGCCGCCCAATATAGCGTTAGCCAACCCGCCGTGCTCGCCTTTGTGGTCGCGGGTAAAGATGTTTGCGTTCGACTCAATCAGCTCCCGATCCGATATGACGCCTCACCATCGCCTAAAGTGTTGTCAGTCGGCTCGCCCTCCGAGGGGCTTCACAGCTCGCTGCTTGTGTCATTTTTTTGTCATATAAACGTCACTGTAAAGTCATAGTACCCACTTATAGTAAAGCCAATCGAGCTCGAAAGCCGTGACTTTTTGCTGCCAATTTATGCGCAGAATCTGCACTTAGCGACGCGCAAGTACTGCATCGAATCGACTTCCTTTATGTTGGCTGGCGGATGGGTGAACTCTATATGACCAAGCGATTTGTTTTTTTATTCGGTATTTTGATCGCGTTGCGCGTAAGTACCACCCTCGCAGAAACAGTTTTAGTGCAAATCTTCTATGACCAGGCGCCGGTGCGCGGGGTTCAGGTGGTTCTCAAGGATCAGGGCATCGGCGAGACTTCGTCAGATGGTTTGTTGCAGATGGAATTGGAACCGGGAATCTATCAACTTAATTTGGTTGATGACAGTTTGCGGTTTCCCGTGGAAGTCACAGTCATTGAGGACATGGAGACAGAAGCCACCATTATATTTAGCCGCGCGGAGGGGGTTGAGCCAGTCGTTGAAACCGGCGTCTACAGTCCAAGCGATGCGGTTTTTGGAATGGTCACAGGTCGAGTGTTAACGCCGGACGGAGCGCCGATCGCCAACGCGCTGGTGTCTGCGCAGGAGCTAGATGCCGAGGATATTACCGATTCGAGGGGGATTTATACGCTTGTTGTGAGGCGAGGGATCCACCAAGTAGAGGTGCAACACGAGGAGTTTCAGGCAGCGGTAGCTGAGCGCATCCGCTTGTTTGCCGGAGGCTCTGTCAATGCAAGTTTTCGGCTCGCGAAGATCGATGGTGACGACGGATTGAGTGCCAATGCCGAGGAGGGGTTTGGCCAGCTAGCATTAGAAGAAGTCGTAGTGATGGGTGTGTTCAACCCGACGGACGATTCTGGGGACATTGAACGCTACGCCACCAGCATCGTCAGCGCGGTGGATGCAAGTCAGCTCGCTCGGTTCGGTGACAGCGATTTGGGTGCGGTGTTGGGGCGGATTTCAGGACTGGCAGTCACAGAGGACAAGTTCGCCAACGTGCGGGGGCTGGATGGTCGATACATTGCGACCAACTTTAACGGCATTATGATGCCTAGTACCGACCCTATGCGTCGGGATATTCAGCTGGATCTATTCCCGACCGCAATCGTCGAGAGTATCGACGTTCAAAAATCATTTTCTGCCGACCAGTTGGCATCAACTACGGGTGGCTCGATCAGCGTCAATACCAAGGGTATTCCAGACCAGCGCGTCGGCAACGTGTCGATTTCGTTTGGCTTTAATAGCGACTTTACCGGGGATGATGTGCTTGGCTATCGCGACAGCGAGTCCGAGGCTCTCGGTTTCGATAACGGGCTTAGGGACATGCATAGCACTGTCCTAGCCGAAACCGAGCAAGGCACTCGATTGCTGATTTGCCCGACCTATGATTATTCTCCGGGCGATCCCGACCGCACCAATAATCCGGCCATCGCCGGTGACGAGATTACCGCGCTGTATGACAATTGCACGCCACAGCCAGTAGCCATGGCCTACGCCCTGACCTTCCGGCCAGATTACGACGTAGACGCGGTAACCGCCGATCCCGATATTGGGATTGACGGTGATTTTGGCGACCGCATGGACTATTGGGACGGCGAGATTGGCTACTATCTCGCCGCTTCCTACAATCGATCGATGGGCGATCGGGGTGACGCTACTCTCAACAATCCAAACGGCATAACTGGCGGCTACAACCGCAGTAAAGACAACGTGGCGTTGTCCGCTTATGGCGTCTTGGGTTATGAATTCGACGCAGGAGAGGTACTTTCGAAGACCACATTGCTCAGATCCACAGACGACGTGACTCGAAGTCTCTCCGGAATTGAAAGCCGCGAGGAGAGGGATCTGACCGATGTCATTCTAGAATATGTTCAGCGACAGCTATTTTCCACCAGCCTAAGTGGCGTCAACGAGCTGATGTTTGACAACCTAGAGAGCAAGCTGGAATGGCGGTTAGGTTACTCTGAAACCGATAGGTTAGAACCGGATCGCCGTTCGTATTACATTCAGAGCGGCCAACTGGTTCCAACGTCCGTCGAGCGCCGCTGGTCAGACCTGAACGAGGTCAGCAAGGATCTAGGTTTTGATATTGACTTTGCAGCTGGGTGGGGTGCAGACAACTTTTCTACGCTCACTATCGGCGCGCTGATTTCAGAGAAACAGCGTACCGTGGATCTATGGCGTTTTAGCTTCCGCCCCGGGACTTACGCGGTCGACCGCAGCGTCGCCCAAGGCGTAGAAAGTATCCTTAGCGTCGAAAACCTCGCCGCCGATGCCTTCAGACTGCGAACGACCACGACTGGTACCGACTCTTATGCGTCGCTAGAGGAAACCCAGGCGTATTTTGTCAAACTGCACACCGACATAGGTGCCGATTGGAGCCTTGACGTCGGCGTGCGTTATGAGGGCTTCACCCAAAAAATCAGTTACCCAAATGCGCCCCAAAACAGCGGTGTTCTGGATACGGATAACTGGTTTCCCGCGCTCAATATGACCTGGCGTGCCACGGACGAGTTGCAACTTCGAATAGGCGTAAGCGAAACAGTATCCTATCCGGGGTTGGTTGAACGATCTGACTCCAGAGTCTTTGATCCAAAAACTGACAACGTCATCATCGGTAACAGTTCGTTGGTCGTGGCGGAAATTACAAACTTCGACTTTCGGGCTGAATACTATTTTGGCGACACGAGTCGGGCATCCCTTGCCCTGTTCAAAAAAGATATAGACAACCCAGTCGAACGGGCAATTGCCGATTCCTCTGGGTCTCAGGCCGCCTCGGCGATTACCTATAAAAATCAAATATCCGCCGAACTCGATGGCATAGAGCTGGACTTTAACATCAATTTAATCGACACCGACGCGCACACGCTATTTGTCAATGGCAACCTCTCGTATATCGATTCAGCCGTGGAGCTCTCAACCAGTCAGCTTCGGTTGGAGGGAGAAAGCGCCAATGGTAGGCCTTTGCAAGCGCAATCAGAATATCTGGCTAATCTGCAAATTGGCTATGACCACTATCCCAGCGAGCAAAAGATCACGCTACTGGTGAATTGGTTCGATGACCGTATCTACCGAATTGCTCGCGGAGCGGCTCGAGGGCCGATCGTCGAGGAGGGCCGTGCGGTGATTGATGTTACCTATGAAAAAACCTTTGCAGATCAGTGGACATTTAAAGGCAATGTCAAAAATATAACAAATGAGCCCATTTCATATGTTCAAAATAATAACCAAATCGAGCTATATGAAATCGGCACCTCCATAGGCGCATCATTGAGCTATCAATTTTGAGCGGGTAGAGGCAGGCATAACCCGCATTAGCGAGACGTTTTAAAGATCCAAGTCATATCACTACTAACTTAACATGGGACGATAAATATGAAAACACAAGCATACGCAACCGTGCTGCTGGCGTCTTTGGTGCTTGCGGGCTGCGACGGCAACAGCGAAAGCGCTGGAGACATTAGCGTCACCGTTGAAAACCCGGTGACCGTGGACAATAGCGTGGAAAACAATACCACCACGCCAGCTCCGGTGGTAGCGCCGGATCCGACGCCAACGGGCAACTGTGCGCTGTTGACCGACGCTCAGAGGGCCGCCAGTTTCGTGACCTTTAATACAGCCTGCACAACCGCGACGCTCACCGGAACGATCGATGCGGATTATACCCTCGTCGAAGAAGTCAGCTATGTTTTGGATGGGGTTGTCAAGGTGGGCAACGGCAACGTCGAGATTACCTCTGCCGCCCAGATGCAGGACATTCAGTCGGCTGGGGTGACCCTCACCATTGAGCCCGGCGTTAACGTCAACGCAAACTCGGATGGTGTGCTGCTGGTAACCCGTGGCTCAAAGCTGATGGCCGATGCATACGCGGCAAAACCGATTACTTTTAGTAGTGCTGGCGACGCTAATTACGCCGGCACCGGCGAGTGGGGGGGTATCGTGATTCAGGGTTTTGCTCCGCAGTATGGTGCCGGTGGGACCGGTGCTTGCTGGGTTGTTGGCGAAGACTACTGCAACGTCGCAGGCGAAGGCGGTGACTTTGTGGGCATGTACGGTGGTAACCTGCCAGGTGACGATAGCGGAATCATTCGCTACGTGCGCATGGCCGAGGGAGGACTTATTGCTGGGCCAAACAATGAAATCAACGGCTTGACGCTGCAAGGTGTGGGGTATGGCACGGTCATCGATTACGTTCAGGTACATGGCAATCAAGATGACGGCATTGAATGGTTCGGCGGCACGGTCAATGTCAAGCACGCGGTTCTGACCAACAACGACGACGACGATATCGATTTTGACGAAGGTTTCCAAGGCAATATTCAGTACGCTCTGATCATCAAGAACCAAACCGAAGATGGCAAGCCACTCGGCAGTAACGACCCGCGGGGTATCGAGTTGAATTCCTCCGATGGTGACTATGTCCCGGAGACCGCAGGTGTGATTGCCAATGTAACGATCATTGGTGGCGACGCGGTGAATTGGGACGGTACAGACTTTAGTGGTAAGGAGTTTGGTATGCGCCTACGTGGTTCTGTAACTGCCGCGATTCACAATTCCGCTGTGACCGGTTATAAAGAGACCTGTGCTCGAATCGACGATTCTGATCACGATGGCGACAGCGCGACGGCAAAAATCGATACCCCGATCACACTGCAAAACTTTCTCTGTGATACGCCTGGGGACGCCTTTAATAAAGAGCAACCGGTGATCGGCTCGAGCGTCATTGAAGAGGGCATTAATCTCGATGCCACCACGCTGGCGATTACCAACACCTCGGCATCATTGGGCGGTCAAACAACCATCGCCGCGCAAGACAACGGCTCGGCGTTCTTGTTCGACTCGACCGATTTCATAGGTGCCGTCGATCCCAGTTCTTCGTCGGCTTGGTGGGCGGACTGGACCTTCCCAGGAACCGTGGTGTATCAAGAGGCGGCGAAAGAAACCAGTTTTGCTAGCTGTAACTCATCGAAGACCGTGTGTACGTTGAAAGGCGATGTCAACGCCGATTACACGTTGGTCAATGGTGTCGAATATCGATTGGATGGTGTGGTTCGGGTGGGTGCGGGCAACGTCGCGATTGCCGACGCCGCGGGTATGTCCGCGATTCAAGACGCCGGCGTTACCTTGACTATCCGTCCTGGCGTCGATGTCAAAGCGTTTGATGATGGGGTTTTACTGGTTACTCGCGGATCTAAATTGATCGCCAATGGTTCTGCGACCAGCCCGATCACTTTTAGCAGCGCCGATCCCGACTATTCGGGTACCGGTGAGTGGGGTGGTGTTGTTATTCAAGGTTTTGCACCTCAGTACGGCGCGGGTAACACCGGCGCTTGCTTCGCGGCCGACGAGACTTGGTGTAACGTCGATGGCGAGGGCGGTGATTTTGTGGGCAAGTACGCGGGTAATGTTCCCGCCGACAACAGCGGCATCATTCGCTACGTGCGGATCGCCGAAGGGGGCTTGATTGCCGGTCCGAATAATGAGATTAACGGATTGACTTTGCAAGGTGTCGGCCATGGTACCTTGATTGACTACGTCCAAGTTCACGGCAATCAGGACGACGGCATAGAGTGGTTCGGTGGCACGGCCAACGTCAAGCACGCGCTGCTGACCAATAATGACGACGACGACATTGATTTTGACGAGGGTTACCAAGGCAACATTCAGTATGCACTCATCATCAAGAATCAAACCGCGGAGGCCAAGCCATTAGGCAGCAATGACCCGCGCGGTATTGAGTTGAATTCATCGGATGGCGACTACGTGCCGCAAACCGCGGGAGTGATTGCCAATGTAACCATCATTGGTGGTGACGCGGTGAATTGGAATGGCACCGATTTCGGTGGTAAGGAGTTTGGTATGCGTCTGCGTGGCTCGGTGACCGCGGCCATACACAATTCGGCGGTCACCGGTTACAAGACCACCTGCGCCCGGATAGACGACTCTGATAACGATGGTGATGCAACTACCGCCAAAATTGATACCCCCATCACCATGAGAAATTTCCTGTGTGATACCACGGTGGCTGCAGCAACTTACAATAAAGAGGCGCCGGTCGACGGGTCAACCACAATAGAGGAAAAAATCACCCTGGATGATAACTACGCTGTTACCAATGTCAGTGCCTCGTTCACGGCTGAGGCGATATCTGCGCAGGACAATGGGTCTGACTTTACGTTTGATGCCACCGACTATATTGGTGCGGTCAAGCCGGGGGCGACGCCTTGGTGGGATGGTTGGGCTCTTCCGGGCTCTCTGCCGACGATCGATTAACTGTTCAATTTAATACCAATTAGTGAGACCTTAAAAGGCGCCAGGCATGGCGCCTTTTTTTCGTAAAAATAACCCTTACCGTAGCCAGCCCAACGCTTTGGATAATCATCCTCACGTTAGTTTTAGAGCCGATCAGTGCGTATTTAAGGTCCGCTGATACGCTCGCAGTATCCGCCATCACCGAGGTCGGCAGGGTAATGGTGTGCGTCGGCGCGACTGCGCTATTTGCGCGGTGGTGCGTCAGGCGTCGATGGCGACTCGGCAGAGACGCTCGAGTGGCGCCTCTGCCAACACGCTAAAAGGGCTAATAGCGCGCCAGACAGCGCGCCATAGAGATGGGCATCGACCACTACCGCATCGCCAATCGACGATTGTAGGTACAGCGGATTGAAATGACTCACTTGTTCGTAGGCTAATTTGATCGCCACACCAAGTAGTCCGAGGGCATGCCAGGGGCGATTGACGGTACTCGTCAAAGCATACGCCAAGATACCGTGTAGCACGCCAGAAAAACCGAGGTAGTATTCCACGTCGGGCGACAAAAACCACAGCCCCAAGCCGGTACATAGGGACACGGCAAGCAGCCCTAAAAGGCTGCTGAAACTAGCGCGTGGTGCGCCAAATACTAAAAGACACAAAACGACGCCAAGGACGTTCAGGGCGCTGTGCACAATGTTGAGGTGCACTAGGTGGCCGCTAAGTAGACGCCACCATTGTCCCGACGCAATCGCCGCCCGGTTGTACTCAAGCGCTGGGTTGAACGTATCGCCAAAAAAGCCCAGGCAACCGAGCGCGGTCACAGCGACAGCGCAGTGCAGGTATCCGCGGTGGCGTTGGCGCGCAGCCATTGCCAGTTCGTTAACGCTTACGCTCGGTCGAGGCATAGCGTGGCCTTTTACCGTTCGCTCGACGGCGCGTCAAATACAGCGCCAACGTTAATAACAACAGATAACCGGATGCCCCGCCACCACCTTTGCGTGGCGCGGGCGCTTGCACGGTAATCGACACCGTATCAGAGCTACTGGCACCGGCATCGTCGGTGACGGTGAGCTCGAAAACTAGCGTCCCAGACGCACTAGGTACGGTAAATTGGGCGCTGGCAGAATCGGCCTGTTGCAACGTCACCGTTGTGCCGGAGGTCTGCTGCCATCGATAATTGAGCTCTCCAGTGCCGGACGCGGATGCCGACCCCTGAAGTGTCACGACGTTGCCGCTGGCCGCGCTGATATCGTTACCGGCATCGACCACTGGGGCTTGGTGAGCTTCGACACTAACCGATACCGTATCAGAGCTGCTGGCACCGGTGCCGTCGGTGACGGTGAGCTCGAAAACCAGCGTCCCAGACGTACTAGGTGCGGTAAATTGCGCGTTGGCAGAATCGGCCTGTTGCAGCGTCACGCTGGCGCCCGAGGTTTGCTGCCATTAATAGCTGAGCTCGCTGTTGTCGGACGCGGTTGCCGACCCCTGGAGTGTAACGACGTTGCCGCTGGCCGCGCTGATATCGTTACCGGCATCGACCACTGGGGCTTGGTGAGCTTCGACACTAACCGATACCGTATCAGAGCTG
>CAJIZO010000157.1 GCA_905181995.1 Flavobacteriaceae bacterium TMED48 | reverse complement strand
CAAAGTATTTTAATAATGAACTGCAAGGCAACGTTTACTCTCGCTACAGTAATCCGACGGTGCGTACTTTTGAGGAGCGTTTGGCAGCTCTTGAAGGTGCTGATCGCGCAGTTGCGACTTCCTCTGGGATGGCAGCAACGCTGAGCGTGGTGATGGGATTGCTCAGCGCTGGGGATCATATTATTTGTTCGCGCGAGGTCTTTGGCAGCACCATTACGCTGATGGATAATACCATTAGCAAGTTTGGTGTGGAGATCAGCTACGTCGCTTTAACCGATATAAATGATTGGCAAAAAGCCATTCAGCCGAATACTAAGATGTTGTTTTGCGAGTCGCCCTCTAATCCCTTAAATGAAGTCGCCGACTTGGAAGCACTGGCGGCATTGGCTCGGCAGGCCAAGTGCCTGCTGGTTGTTGACAACTGTTTTTGTACCCCGGCGTTGCAGCGGCCATTGGAGTGGGGCGCGGACATAGTTGTTCACTCTGCGACGAAATATATCGACGGGCAAGGGCGTTGCCTTGGCGGCGCAGTGGTCGGTAGCGATGAACTCATGGCGCCGGTGATTGGATTCCTCCGTTCAGCCGGGCCGACAATGAGTGCATTTAACGCCTGGGTTTTTCTTAAAGGCTTGGAAACTTTGAGCTTGCGCATGCGGGCACACTCCGCCAGCGCCTTGCAGCTGGCGCTGTGGTTAGAGCGAAAAGATCAGGTGTTAAAGGTTAATTACAGTGGTCTAAAGCAGCATTCTGGCCATGCGCTCGCGTGCAAGCAACAAGATGATTTTGGTGGCGTTTTATCATTCCAGGTCGAGGGCGGTCGAGACGCAGCTTGGCGTTTTATCGATGCCACTCAAATGCTCTCGCTGACAGCCAATTTAGGCGATTCTAAAACCACTATCGTTCATCCAGCGAGCACCACCCACAGCCGTCTGACCAGCGATCAGCGCAGTGCGGCTGGCATCACCGAAAACTTGATTCGGGTTGCGGTAGGACTTGAGAATATAGAGGATATCCAGCGAGATTTAGAAATCGGTTTTGGTGTTATCTGAACATTGGCGCCGCAATCTTACAGGCTTTAATGAAAGGGGGAGGGCCTATGTACAAGAAGTCCGAAATGGTTAGCCGCGAGCAGAGCTTGCCAGGTCGTTCCGATCCAATGGAGTTAAACGCTACTCATTTTTTGACCGCTGAGTCGATGTTCCCTCCGTTTCCATCGGGCCGGCATTGGTGTTATTTTGCCATGGGCTGTTTCTGGGGTGCGGAGCGCCGGTTTTGGTCGCAACCGGGGGTTGGCGTGACGGCGGTTGGTTACATCGGCGGCTATACGAAAAATCCCAGCTACGAAGAGGCATGTTCCGGTTTAACCGGACACACCGAGGCTGTTCTGGTGGTGTATGATCCTGCGGTCACCGGTTTTGAGCAATTGCTCAAGGTCTTTTGGGAATCCCATGATCCCACGCAGGGTATGTGTCAGGGTAATGATATAGGTAGCCAATACCGCTCTGGTATCTATTGCATGTCAGACAATCAACTGGCTGCGGCGCTGCAGTCAAAGTCGTCTGTTCAACAACAGCTCGATAGATTGGGGTATGCGTCGATTACTTCAGAGATTGTGCTGGCAGCAGATTTTTACTATGCCGAGGGTTATCACCAGCAGTATTTGGCGAAAAATCCAGGCGGTTACTGTGGACTGAAAGGCACGGGTATTAAATGTGCCTAGTTGACAATTCTGCACTTAATTAAGCCGCTAATGCCTGACTATGTTGGTGGCATCGCGTTGAATATGATCGGCGCTTGAGGCGTAATGAAGCGATCATTCAGCCGGGTTAGGTCTAATTCGGTTGGTTGCTTTTGAAACTCTGCGTATCAGCACCATACTCTGACGCAGCGCGTTGCGCGGATATGAAGCGGGTCACTTGCCGCGTGAAGCGCGGTTTCGCGCAACTTTGCCCAACTCAAATGGTATTGATCAAGCGATATTCGAGCGCAGTCTGGGCGTTGAATGTGTTGCGTAGTCATTGGGCGGATTAGCAGTGTATTTCAGCGCATCTGACGGCGCCGGTTCAGCGCTCGCGCATATCAGATGCGCCGGATTCAGCCGCCAAACCGAGATCCACGACTCGCATTTTAAAAATAGTGTTGTCGGCCGCCCAAACCAGTTCCCAACGTAGCCATGATGTCCCGTCTAAATGTCTTACCTATTTATGTCTTAGCTATTTATTTCTTGCCTATTTATTTCTTGCTTGTGTATTTCTTAGCTATGTATTTCTTAGCTATGCCCAGCGCGACTGTGTCTCCGCCGGCGACAATGGGTGTGGCCAAGCGGCTAGCGCCCGGATAGATTTAAACCTTGCGGTGTCATTAGCGGTTGCCGGGTTGCCGATTAAATCATCGACAGGTGGCGGGTGTAGTGGCTGGTATAAAAGTCTTCACCGCCAGCGAGGATAGCCTCGCTA
>CAJIZO010000156.1 GCA_905181995.1 Flavobacteriaceae bacterium TMED48 | reverse complement strand
TGTTTGAGCTGGTCACGGTGGATGCCGAACTGCAGACGCTGATCCATGAAAATGCTGGAGAACTGGAACTCGAGGCGGCGGTGCGCAAGAGCGTGCCGAGCATTCGCGACGCCGGCTTCAAGCTGGTGGTCGAAGGCGGTACGACCATCGAAGAAGTTCTGCGCGTGACGAGCGCCTAAGCGTGCCAGCTTTTGATTACGCCGCCTACGACCGCGCTGGAAAACTCCAAAGCGGGGTGATTGCGGCGGATTCAGAGCGCCACGCGCGACGGCTTTTAAAGGAGCAAAAGCTGCTGCCCTCGACGCTCTCCGAGGTCGGTCGACAGCCGTCGACCAGCGAGGCAGGTGAACGTTGGCAGTGGTTAGTAGGTCGCCGCAAGGCCCGCGTCAACAACTTTGATCTGGCGCTGCTGTTGCAGCAGCAGGCGATCCTTATCCAGTCGGGGTTGCCGCTTGAAGATGCACTCAAAATGACCATCGAGCAGGCAGAGACCGACAGCCAGCGGCGCATGGTGCAGAGTTGGCGCAGCGAAATCGTCGAGGGCCGCAGCTTTTCTGAGGCGCTCAAGCGCTCGCCCTACCAAATTCCCGAGAGTATCGTTGCCGGTATTGGCGTCGGCGAGGAGAGCGGGCACTTGCACGAAGTGCTGAGGCGGCTCGCCGAAGATATTGAAAACAGCGCGGAAAACCGCAAGACGGTGTCGCGGGCGTTGATCTATCCGGCGACGCTGCTGGCGACATCGCTGATTGTGGTGTCGATCATGATGGTTTGGGTGGTGCCCAAAATCACCGCCATCTTTATTAGTTCCAAGCGCGAGTTGCCGTTCATGACGCGGGTCGTCATGGGTCTTAGCGACTTTGTGCAAGACTACGGTATCTACTTACTGGCCTTTGTTGTGCTCAGCTTTTTGGCTTTTAAACAATGGCTGCGCGACGCTGATCGGCGCCGCCGCTGGCATCAAATACTGTTGGCTACGCCGGGGGTTGGACGCTGGATGCACATGGCCAATATCGCCGATTGGTCGCGCAGCCTCGGCGTGTTACTGTCGAACGGTGTGCCCGCGCTGGCGGCGCTGAAGATTTCTTCGGGGGTGGTCGAAAACCTCTACCTACGGGCCAAGATGGAGGCGGTGACCGAGGCCATGCGGCGCGGTAGTAGCTTGCAAAAAGCGCTCAGCGACAACCTTTCCGGCAGCGGCTTTTTGGTGCATATGGTCGGTAGTGGCGAGGCCTCCAGCGAATTGGATAAGATGCTGTTGCGGGTGTCGGAATACTATTCGGTGCGACTGAAAAACGCGGTCGATGTATTTATGAAACTGATCAACCCCATTTTGATCGTGTTCATGGGGATGGTGATCTTATCGGTGGTGGCAGCGGTGATGCTGCCGATCATGGATATGAACAATATGATTTAATCGTTAACACAAGCGCGAACAACTGGAGTAAGAAATATGGACATGAAGCGACCGGCGACAGGTCGAGCTCAGGCGGGTTTTACCCTGATCGAAATGATGGTGGTGGTGGTGGTCATTGGCCTGTTGGCGGCGATGATTGGGCCGCGCCTGTTCAACCAAGTCGAAAAAGCCCAAAAAGTGCGCATCAAGCAGGACGTGCGCGCGATCGAGAGCGCGCTGAAATTCTATCGGCTCGACAACTACCGCTACCCGTCGCAGAGCGAGGGGCTCGGAGCGCTGGTTACGGCCCCCAGCGGCTCTGACCGCTGGAATGGCCCGTATCTCGAGGCGCTGCCGCAAGACCCGTTCCAAAACCCCTACGACTATGCCAATCCGGGCACCCATGGCCTCGAAGTCGAGGTCTACACGCTCGGTGACAATCAAGCCGCCGGCGGCGAGGGGGTGGATGCGGATTGGGGTAGTTGGAACGTTAAAGATATTCAGTAACCGACGCGCTGAACGCTCGCCCTATGTCGCGCCCTAGCCCTTTCAGTAAGCCTACAACTGGGTTTATACGCAGGTCTCTAAGTCGGCCTTTTAATCGAGCTGGCTGCAGGCGCGCCGGCGGCTTTACGCTGCTCGAAGTGCTGGTGGTGATCGTTATCGTCGCGACGCTGTCTGGGATGAGTTTGCTGGCTATCAACCAAGCTTTTGACCGACGCTATCACAGCGACGCCGACCGCCTGCAGATGTGGCTCCAGCAACTTTCCGAACAGGCGGCCTTGAGCGGCGGTGCCTACGGCGTGATGCACGTTGGTGACGAGCGCGACGCAGATCGTGACGATGCCGCGTCGAGCGCCGTGCCCGAGCAACTTCAGGCGGTGGTCTACTATCAAAACTCCTGGTGGGTGGCGACATCGCCGGCACCTTTCGAACTGTCAGAGGAGGCCCAGCTGCGTTGGGATGTGCCGGGCGAATCGCAATTTGGCCAACGCCGCGATCAGTTGGCGTCGATTGCCGGCGTCGGTGCTGATGAGGATGCAAAGGCGCCGATACTGCCGATTATTGCGTTGTTGCCAGATGGTTACATGGAGCCCGCCGATGGTCGCCTGGAAATGCGTTTTGCCACAATCGACAGCGCCTTTGAGTTTTTTTGGGATGACCAGAGTGCGCGTATCGGCATGCGTAAGGTTGCGCTGTGAAGCGCCCTACGGCTGGATTCACGCTGATGGAGGTGGCCGTGGCGCTGTTGATTTTGAGCACCGTACTGGCCAGTTCGCTGCAGTTAGTCAACCAATACGCCGACGAGCGGGTGCGCATGCGCGACCGTTTTTTGGCCAATCAGGTGGCCTGGAACAGCCTTATGGAACAATATCGTGCGGTGCAAAGATGGCCGTCGGGAAGTGCTTCGGCGGAGCGCAGCACCAAGGGCGTGGAGCGCCAGGGAAACCGCGATTGGCGCTGGGAACTAAAAGTTGAAGAGGCCATGGGGCAAAACCTCTACCGTTACGAGATCGAGGTGCGCGGCGAGGGAGCGCAGCGTCCGCGGGCGGTGATGGCGGCGTTTTTTATCGCCATTTGACCGCGCTGGTCGACCGGCGCTGGGCAAACGGGCCTTAGTTAATGACAGAGGGCAATGACAGACAGAGGGCAATGGCACAGGGCTATGGCATAGGGCAAATCGCCCGTGGTAAATGGCACGGGGTAAAAAGCCCAGACACTTAAGTTGCTCAAGCGCCGTCCGCTGGCGCGATTATCGCGCAGACCAGAGGCGGTGGTTATCCACAGGGTGCTGATTGGGGCTTTGGCAAATGGTGCAGCGGCTATGGGGTAGTCGCTAGTAATACCCTCGCGGTTTACACCGTCGCCGTGTATCCAGTAGCCATTGAGATAGCAGTCATTGATATAGTGGCCATTGATACAGTAGCTATGGAAAGCGTAGCTGATTGAACAAGCCATGATAGGCAAGGGGATGCATACGGTATGCAGATGAGGGCTCGACAGCAGGGGTTTACCCTGATCGAGGTGGTGGTGTCTTTGACGCTGCTAGCGATCATGTCGGTGATGGCCTATCAGGCGTTGGCGGTGGTGTTGGATACCAACGAACGCAGCCGCCAGCAACTCGCAGCCCAGTCCAAATTGCAGCGCGCCTGGAGCATTATTGGTCGCGATCTGTGGCACCTGCGCAACCGCAGTTTTTCCGATGGCCTCGGCAAGATAGAACTCCCCTATATGACCGATCCGAGTGACTTTGGCGTGCGTTTTAGCCGCGGCGGCGGGCCGATGTTGGCCGCCAACCCAAGTGGCGTTAGCCGGGTCTATTACAGTCTCAACGACGACCACCAACTGATGCGCACAACCTGGGCTATTACCGACTCACCGCGCGACAGCGACGGCAGCGCCCGGGCCTTGATCGATGGGGTCGAAGAGGTGGTGTTTGAGCAGTTGGGAGCCAAGGAGTTTAGCGTCAACTGGCCGCCATTGGGGTCCGGCGGCGGCGCGGCATTGCCGCGCATGGTCAGGGTCACCATCGAATTGCAAGATGGCCAGCGCACGTCGCGGTTATATCCGGGGGTGACCAGTGATTGAGCGCATTGCCCGCCGATCTGTTGGCGGTGCTGTCCGGCAGCGCGGAGTCGCCCTATTGGCGGCGCTGATTTTGATGCTCGCGGTGGTCATGGTGCTCGGCAATATTTTCTACCGCCACCAGATCGACGTCACGCACGCAGGCGCCGCGGTGCATACCGATCAGGCGCTGGCGCTGGCGCTCAGCGTCGAGAGCTGGGCGCGCCAGCAGGTATCCAATCGAGCGCAACGCAACGGTCGGCCGTTTAACGATCCCGACGTCGACCATCCGGGTGAAACTTGGGCGCAGGCGGTGCCGATGTTGCCGGTCGAAGGCGGTGTCATTCGCGGCTGCCTGCAGGATTTGCAAGCCAAGATCAATATTAATAACTTCGCTTGGTACGGCGGCAACGCCACCGCGCTGGCGACTGAACTATCGCCGTCACCCACCGCGGCTATGGGCACCGCCCGGCTCTGGCACAATCTACTGGAACTGGCGGATCTGCCGGTGACTGGCGCGCGCAGCGCGGCCTTGGTCGACTGGTTGGACGACAACAATAATTTGGTCAACGCCTGGGGTGCCGAACAGCCAGATTACGAAGGGGTGCGGCGGATAGTTGCCAACCGACCGGTGGCGGACGCCAGCGAACTGGCGGCGGTGATCGGTTATGAATTGGCCGAGGTGCAGTTCTTGCTGCCGTTTATCACCGCGCTGCCGGTGACGCCGGTGGGTGCCAGCGGTGGTGTGATCACGCCGACCACCATCAATATCAATACCGCGTCGGAGGGTTTGCTAATGGCGCTCGGCGGTGTTCACGGTGAGGACTTTGTGATGGCGGTTCTCGACGGTCGCGGTCGCGGTGGGCATTTTACCGCGCTCGACGATTTTTGGCGCGAACTCGAAATAAGGCTTCCAATGAGCCGCGCGCAAATCGAAAAGCGTTGGCCAAACACGTTTTTAAATGTTCGCTCCGAGTTTTTTCAGCTATATTTAGAGGTATTACTCGGCGACATTCATATTCAATTAAAGAGTACAATAGACCTGCGGGGGAACAAACGCGCTTATCCGACCATACTGGCGCGTGAGATTGTCGTGGTGCCCAAGTTTTTGCCCGCGGCTGCGGTCGAAGAAGACGCCCTGCTAGACGGTGAGTCGGAGCAAGAATCGACCGGCGAACCTGCGGGAGACAATGATGATCGGGAGGATCTGTATCGGGTACAGACCGCCTGCGAAGTAATTGGAGTTTAAACCCATGAGTGCGTCGACAGACCATCTGTACAATCTCGATCAGCGCTTTCGCGACGGCGATGACCACTCGGCGTTGAGCCTATGGGTGCCCTCCGAGCGAATTTCGCTGCACCGAATCGATGCACCGACGGCGCCGCTGCGAAAATGGCCGAGCCTGATTCCATGGATGCTCGAAGAGCGCATACTCGGCTCGGTCGACGAGGTGCACTTTGCCCTTGGCGAGCGTTTTGACGATGGCAGTATCGATGTCTATGCAGTCGATCGCAGCGACATGCGCGAGTGGCAGCGGGTGGCAGAAAATGCCGGAGTGGTGGCGTTGAGAATGCTGCCAGACTATCTAGCACTGCCCTGGGAGCAGGGTCGTATCAGCGTCGCTTGGCATGCCGGTCGGTGTTTGGTGCGCCACTCTGCGAGCCAAGGCTTTGCCGCGCAACCAGCGTTGGCCTGGGCGATGGTCGAGCGCCTTATGGCGGCCGAAACTATCCCGCCGCGACTGTCGATCAGCGTACCGGATGCCGACAGTATTCCGCAAAATTTACGCCAGCAGGCAGAGATCAATCAGGCACAGCCAGACTGGGAAATGGCCGAGATGCCGGCTTCAATCGACCTGATGAGCGGTGATTTCAAGGCCCAGCGGCAGTCTTCGCCAGGCCGAGTTTGGCAGCTTAACGCGGCCATGGCGGCGATTGTTGTGGTGTTGTTTGGCACCTACCTACATCTCGCCAACGGCCACTTATCGGCCCAGAGGGACGCTTTGGAAGATCATCTGAGCGCCAGTTTTGGGCGCGTGTTTGTCGGTCATAAGGCGGCTGTCGAGGACCTGCGATGGGTCGGTCGCCAGCAGCTCGATCGCCTCGCAATCCAACGCGCCAGCCTCGATAGCATGCCGCTGCGCGCCCTGGTCGCGCTGGACAACATGATGGCCGGCTGTGGTTGCGATCTGCGTTCGCTGTCGGCCGATGGCAACCGCATTGAAATCGAAGTCGAGAACGCCTCGAGTCTGTCGACCCGCAAGACCCTGATCAAAGGCTATACTATGGATATGCAACGCGCCACTGGCGGCACCGATGCCTGGCGCGTGACCCTGACCGCTGAGGCAGCGTCGTGAATCTGGGGTCGTCGATCGGCGACTGGTGGGATGACTTGCAGGTGCGCGAGCGGCGCGCTATCGCGGTCGGCGCGCTGCTGGTGGCGCTGGTGCTGGTGTACACCACCATCGTACCGCGCTGGCAACTGTACTTGGAGTTGCGTGACGATGTCGATAATCGGCGCGCCGATCTGGCTTGGTTGGCGGACCAAGTGGCCAGCGTCGATCGGTTGCGCAACAGTTGTTCGGGTCGGGCACCCCAGAGCGGTTCTGATCGAGAGGTTGTGGCGTTGTTGGTGCGCCGTAATCAAACCCGCTCACTGGCGTTTGATAGCGCTGCTGGGCTGATTTCGCTGCGCGTTGCGGCGGACAGCGGCAACCATATTTTGGGTCTCTTAGGGCAGCTTGCCTGCGAAGAATTTACCCTGACAAAGCTGCGTATCAAACGTTCGGGGGATGGCCAAGGCAACGCCAGTTTTGAGGCCAGCATGGGGCTCAAGCGTGTCGATTAAAGGGTCCTATCGGCGCGGTTGGCGACCACTCTTTAGCGTTCCAATGAGGTATTTGGCATGAGTGCAACATCAGCACCACGCGGCATGGGCACCACGGCGATGCGCGCCCATTGGCAAGCGCTGGGCCGCCGACCCGGCGGTCTGGCACCACTGGTACTCGGCGCAGTGCTTTTGTTGCTGCTGTTGGCATTGCTGGCGATGGTTGTGTTACAGATCGACCGATCGCCAGCACCGTTGGCGGCAGTCCAGCGGACGCAGGCGGCACCGGTTCAGAACTGGCGATGGTTTCGCAGTGTGCTTGAGGCGCCGGTCGCAGCGCCGCCCGCTGCGACGCTCGCCGACGTCAAAATTGATGCCGACCTGCTGGGCGTTTTGATCACGTCGAAGGTGTCCACCGCGACACTCAAACACAGGGGCAAAGCTGAGCAGGTCTACCTCCTTGGCGACGAGGTGAGTCGCGGTATGACGCTGGTAGAAATCCAAGCACAGCGGATTGTGGTCGAGCAAAACGGCGCGCGCAAACAGTTGCTACTGAAAAAGCCGGATGCGCTTTTTGAGCTGTCGCCGAGCGCCCCCGAACCGGGCAATGAAGCCGGTTCCACCGAGCAAGCGGGCTTCAGGCTGGCGAATATGTTTGGCGCGGTGCCGGTCAGTTTGGACGGTGCAGGCGGCAATTACTCCTCGGGGTTTAAGTTGAACGCCCTGTCGGCGGAAATGCGCTCGCTGGCGGATGTCGAGGATGGCGATGTGGTGGTTGAAGTCAGCGGGTCCTCGGTTCAGGAACTGATGCAGAACCCCGCCGAATGGATGAGCTATACCGGCCAGAGCAATTTGCCGGTGACCGTGATTCGCGATGGTCGAGAAGTTGTGATCTATGTGAATGCGGCCAGCTTGACGGCAAAAATGTTACCCATGATGGGGAAAAATTGATGACACAGATGCAAGAGAAAACCGGCTCTACGAGTATTGAGCGAGGGAATGGACCAGCGATTGGGCGAGGAATTGAGCGAATAGTCAAAGAGCTGGTTCAGGGCCTGCGCGTTGTTGCCACGGGCGCTCTGCTTGCGGTCAGCGCAGCGCCGGCGTTGGCGCAGGACGAGGTACAGATTAATTTTCGCGATGCCGACATTCGCAGCGTGATCGAGAGCGTCGCTGAAATTACCGGCGTGTCCTTTGTGTTGGATCCGCGCGTAAAGGGCAAGGTGACCATTATTGCGCCGCAGCCGATCGATTCCAGTCTACTCTACGAAGCGGTGTTATCGGCGCTCCACGTGCAGGGTTACCAAGCGGTCGCGGACGGCGCGGTGACGCGGATTATTCCCTTTAGTCAGGCGTTTAATTTTGCCGGCGGCGGCGCCGGCGGTAATGAAATGCGCACCGAGGTGCTGAGCATCAAGCACGTGCAGGCGGCAACGCTGGTGTCGGTGCTCAAGCCGATGTTGAGTAATGGCGCGCGGTTGATGGCCTACGCGCCGAGTAACTATCTGGTGGTGTCGGACATTACCAGTAATATTCGACAGCTGAAACGCTTTATCGGTAAGCTCGACGACCCCGACAGTTCGGCGGTCGAGGTCATCGACCTCAGCCATATTTCGGCTGCCGAAGCGGTGCACATTGCCGGTCAGTTGAAGCAGTTGCAAAAGCAGGAGCTGTCGCTGGTTGAAGATGGACTCAATAATCGCATTATCGTCAGTGGTCCGGGCATCGCCCGCAGCGCTTTTAAGGTGATGTTGCAAAGCCTCGACGTACCGTCCACCAAGCAGGGTAGCGTCGAGGTGATCTATCTCGATTACTTGCGCGCTGCGGAGATCAAAACGGTGATCGACGGCATGCTGCAATCGGATACCTTTTTACGCCTTGCCGGCCAGTCCGGGGGCGATGGCAAGAGCAGCACCACCTACAAGATCGAGATCGACGAGCTCAACAATGCGCTAATTTTGGCGGCGCCGCGCGAAGTGATTCGCGAGGTCAACAAGGTCATTGCAAAGCTCGACCTGCCGCGCCCGCAGGTGCTTATCGAGGCGGTGATCGCCGAGCTGTCCGAGGATCAGGCAAAAGAGCTCAGCGCGCAGTTGGTCTACTCGAGCAAGAACCGCGGCGCTTATCTAACCAACTTTGACAGCGTCTTGTCGGGCTTGTTGGGTGCCGCGTTGGGTGGCGGCGATGAGGCCTCTGTCGCGACGATCGCTGGGTCTATTCCGAACAAGGTGCTCGGCATTGTCGGCGATTTCGACAGCGTCACCGGCAAGGGCATGGGCTTGCTGGTGCAGGCGCTCAAGAGCGACGGCGCCACCAAGATATTGTCGACGCCGTCGGTGGTGACGTTGGACAACGAAGAGGCGACCCTGAGCGTGGGCGAAGAAGTGCCGTTTCAGACCGGCAGTTACACCAACAACAACAGCGGCAGCTCGAACTCCAACCCCTTTACCACCATCAACCGCGAAGAGGTTGGGGTGATTCTTAAGGTCAAACCGCAGATCAGCAAGGGCGACGCGGTGCGCCTCGAAATTGAGCAGGAATCGTCCAAGGTCAAAGATGGCGGCACGGTCGGTTTGCAGACTACCAGTAAGACCTCCATGAAGACCAACGTGATGGTTCAGGATGGCGAGTTATTGGTGCTCGGTGGCCTGATCGAAGACACCGGTAAGGGCAGCTCGACCAAGGTGCCGCTGCTCGGCGACATTCCGCTGTTGGGGCGGTTGTTTCGCTCTACTGCTAAAGATTCCAAGCAGCGCGTCACCATGATGTTTATTCGCCCGACCATACTACGCAGTCAAAGCGACGCGCGCGCAGCAACCAAGGGCCGCTTCGACCACCTGATTACGCGGGATTTACGCGGAGATAACCCCGGTTATCTGGCCCCCAAGCTGGCGCCTTTCGAGCCGAAGGTAACTGCCACGGCAGAGCCCGTTGAGCCGGACGCCAGCGCGTCGGCAATCGAGGGCGCCGACGGCGGCGATGAGGTGCTAGACTATATACAACAGGACAGTAGCACCGACGATTAACGGGCAATGGCAT
>CAJIZO010000155.1 GCA_905181995.1 Flavobacteriaceae bacterium TMED48 | reverse complement strand
CTCACCATTAATGATTCAATCACAATAAATTTAAATTGTGGCGGAAGAGGTAGGAGTCGAACCCACCAGGCACCAAAATGGCACCTCACTGGTTTTGAAGACCAGGCACCCCACCGGGGGCGTCGCTCTTCCAAATGCTATGACACGCTAAACACCCTGTCTGGCAGCCCCTTATCAATCACCATTCGTCGTTCACCGTCTCTTCGTGTCAAGCCGATATGGTCAAAGTACTCCAATAATTGAATGCATGAATTACGTCCCAAACCGAGGTGATTTTTGGTCTCTACCACAGAGAACCGAGGGGTCGCTTCAGCCAACTCACAGACTGCATAAGCAAATAGACTTAGTTGTGTGCAAAGAATAAAGCGTTTTGTGCCCACCTTACAGACACGCCCGTCGTTGACGGCACGCTGTAATTGCGCATGCAGTGACACCCGGTCTAGTTGCAGGTCGTCTTGTAAATTTGCCAGCGTCGGTATTTGGTTGGTGTATGTGCTCAATGTTCGTTCAATCAGTTGCCATTGTTGCTGCTCGATAGGAGGCGACTGCGCGGTAAACTCCTGCAATTTAAGGCAGCCGTTGGCGCGGCGCATAACCGCCTGTTCGAGCAAATGATCGAGCACCGAATCATATAAATTTTGATCTATCTCAGGGCCTAAACAAATCCACAAATAACCTGCCTGTATACCCTCCGCAGTGGGATTATCCGCATGCCAGCCGCGTAAATAGGTAACCATAGATTGTTCGGCATGAGTCCAAGTCTGGCTTGCTACAAGATAGTCATGCCCTTGCCGGGAAAAGACTTTCGTTTCATCAAAAAAATCTGCTTGCGCAAGAACAGCATCTAAATCGGCGTCCCGCAAATTGCACATCTGCTTGAACAACCGAAGATTTACAACCCGCTGCTGTTCAATAAGTAATCCTCTTAAAACGCCTTCTAAGGTTGCGGCTTCCATTGCCAATAAGTAGTTCTTGGCTGATTGACTTAATTTAGGGCTATAAACTGCATGTGGGTCTAGTACTATCGCGCCACCCAAGGTAATCGATTCACTACTATCACGCAGGATCAATCTATCCCCTCGACAGCAAGTCACCGAGCCGTCAATAATAAGCTGAGCGAACACGCTGTTGCCGGCTTGCAATTCACCGCCCCTTACACGTCGGTCCAATAGATACAATCTAGCACTCGTCAACTTGGCGCCGATATAGACCTTGACGGGGCACAGGTGCTTGACTTTAAAAGTAAGACTGGCAGACATTTCTAAGCGCACATTGAGTCGATTAGATATCTGAGTGTCCGCCCCAGCGTGCAGCCAGTCGCCCCGTTTGATCTGTCTTTTGTCGATACCTGCCAGTTGCAACGCGCAGCGCTGACCCACCCGACCGGTTGCCGACTTTTCATTTTGAGCGTGTATCGCCCGCACCCTGACTTCCTTATTGCCGGGCAGTAAATATAATTTATCGCCCTCTGTAATCCTGCCCGACATCGCCGTGCCAGTTACCACAAGTCCGATGCCAGTCAGTATGAAGCGACGGTCAATGGATAAACGGAAATAGCCCCTTTCCCTTCTGGGCTCTCGGCGTCTGGCTGTCTGGAGTAGATAATTTTTTAAGTTGGCTATGCCTGCGCCATCGATATTATTGATCTCAAAAACCGGGCATTTTAGCCCTAGTGCAGCTTGCACTTTTTCGCTCACCGGCTTTATTCGGGCAGATTCAACCCTGTCTATATGACTGATCACCAGCACGTATTGGCGGATACCCAACAGGCGCAGAACTTCCAAGTGTTCGAGGGTCTGGGGCATGGGCCCCTCATCGGCAGCCACTACTACTAACGCCATATCGATGCCACCCACGCCGGCAATCATGGTGTTAATAAAGCGGCTATGGCCAGGCACATCAATAAAGCCAATCGTTGTATCTGCGTCGGCTGGCAGAAATGCATAACCGAGGTTTATCGACAATCCTCTTAGCTTCTCTTCCTCGAGAGTATCGGTGTCTATCCCGGTAAGACGTTTTACCAAAGAGGTCTTGCCGTGATCGACATGTCCGGCCGTGGCGACGATCACGCGAGGAGTTCTTTAAGTTTGCCGATCTGCGCCAAAAACCGTGTTTCGCAGTCCAGACAACGTAAATCGAGAAATAGTTTCTTATCGCTGATACGACCCACCACTGGCTGAGGTAGTAATCTAAACGCCGCCGACAGCGCGCGTAACTTAGCGTCACTGGTTGCGGTGATGGCGAGACCAAAGCTAGGAATATTTTGGATAGGTAGCGCACCGCTGCCTATCTGACTCAGGCAGGCCTCGGGGACAACGTGATAATCTGTTGGCAGATTTCCCTCCAGCGCAGGGGCTAACATGCATGCCTGTTGTTCAATAGCGGCGACATCTCTGGTCAAAAAGCCCAGCGTCGGTAACTCCTGCGCTAGCTTTTCTGGATGACGGTAAAGCTTGAGCACCTCAGACAGAGCGGCGAGTGTGATTTTGTCCAGCCGCAGCGCTCGCTTCAGTGGATTACTGCGAATTTTATCGATCAGATCTTTACGTCCAGCGATAATACCACTTTGCGGGCCGCCCAATAATTTGTCGCCGCTAAAGGTAACGACGTCTGCGCCATTCTCAATGGCTGTGCCCGTGACAGGTTCATGGGGAAGCCCATAGGCGGTAAAATCAACTAAATTCCCGCTACCCAGATCGACCACAAAAGGCAATCCTCGCTCCTCGGCTAGGGCCGCCAGTTCAGGCTCACCGACCGCGGCGGTAAAGCCCTGTATGGCATAATTACTGGTATGCACCTTCATCAACAGAGCAGTCCGAGGATTGATAGCCTGCGCGTAGTCTTTAAGATGAGTTCGGTTGGTGGTTCCCACCTCGACTAAGGTACACCCTGATCTTTGCATAATATCGGGAACGCGAAAAGAACCCCCTATCTCAACTAACTCTCCTCGGGAGACCGGTATTTCGCCATTCTCGGCTAAGGTATTTAATACCAGTAACAGCGCGGCAGCATTGTTATTGACGACAGTAGCAGCCTCGGTACCAACCAGTTCACAGATCAACGATTCAACATGCTCGTCACGCTCACCACGACCGCCACTGACTAGGTCATACTCTAAGTTGGTTGGCATGGAAGCGACCTTGGTCATCGCATCGATTGCCCGTTGCGGAAGAACCGCACGACCAAGGTTGGTATGCAACACCGTGCCGGTAAGATTTATCACTTGTTTTAAGGTCGATTGATCTGCTGCCCGCAACTTGATTTCAATCCGCTGAATAATAGCTTGAGGGCGAATATCGACATCATTATTTTGCGCAAGATCGTTTCGCAGGCACGCGAGTTCTGCGCGAACGGCGCCACTGACTCTGCTGCTGCCCCACTGCTCAACGAGGCTGACGGATTGCTGTAAAACAGTATCCACCGAGGGTAACCGCCGTCGAACATCAGTTCCGTCGATGGCATGCAATGTATGTTTATCCATGTCGCCGTCTTTTCAAATTGATGCGTTTTCGAATCGCTAAGCTTAACCTAAAGTGGAGTTCAGGTAACCTATCAGCATTGCTACCAAGTATCTATATAAGCATGCTTCTTTGTCGCTCGCGGTGGGGTCGGGGGTAGCCGCTTAAGGCCATGCGCAATCCACGACCTTGTTTCTGCCGGATCAATCACATCATCAAGCCCACCACCCGCCGCAGCATTAACCGCCCTGGCACGCTCATACTGTTCCTCCACCTTTTCGTTGAAGACTCGATTTCTCTCTTCCGGATCGTCAATCGCCAGCAATTCATTGCGGTAACCTAATTTAACGCTGCCCTCAATATTCATGGCGGCAAACTCGGCCGTCGGCCATGCAACTGACATCAAACTCAGCAACGAACTACCCCCACACATAGCCTGTATACCGAGACCATAGGCTTTGCGGACAACCACGCCCAATAATGGCGTAGTTATATTTGCGCCGGTATTGAACATTCTGGCTGAGTGCCGAACGAGTGCGGTCCTTTCAACGTCGGGCCCGACCATTAATCCGGGGCAATCCATCAGGCTTAGAATTGGAATGTCAAAGGCATCACATAATTGCATAAATCTTGCGCCTTTATCCGCGCCATCCGAATCGATGGCACCGGCTAGGTGGTGGGGATTATTCGCCATCACCCCCATGGGTTTACCTTCGACGCGAATAAAAGCAGTGATAATACCGAGAGCAAATTGTTCACGAATTTCCAGTACCGAATCAACATCGGCAATCGTCGCTATTATGTCGCGCATGTCGTACAGTCGGAGTCGATTTTCAGGAATCATGTGGCGCAAACTAAGCTGATCCGGTGATTCCCAGCTATCAACAGTACCTTGAAAATAGGATAGATATTTTTTCGCTACGGCTACGGCTTCCGCCTCGTCCTCAACCAAAATATCCACCACCCCATTGGCAACCTGAAATGACATAGGGCCTACTTCTTCTGGTGTGTAAACGCCCAGTCCACCCCCTTCGATCATCGCCGGACCACCCATTCCAATGGTTGAATCCACAGTCGCGATGATCACATCGCAACAGGCCAGCAAAACGGTATTGCCTGCAAAGCATCGACCGTGATTAACGCCGATCATAGGGACAGAGCCCGACAGTTTTGAGAACTGGGTAAAGGTGTGGGTATCAAAAGAGACGCCAGGCCCAAGGTCATCATCTCCAGGGCGCCCGCCGCCGCCCTCACTAAACAGCACCAGAGGCATGCGAAATCTCAGAGCAAGCTCAAATAAGCGGTCCTGTTTGTAATGGTTTCTGCCGCCCTGGGTTCCTGCCAGCACCGTGTAGTCATAATGAACCACCATCGCCGAGGAAGCTTCATCGCCGAAAAGATCTGCATTGATAGTGCCGGTTCCGCCGATTAGGCCATCCGCCGGTGTGCGCTTGCGCAAAGTCTCCATATCATGGCGCTGATGCTGGCGAGCAACCACCAGCGGCCAGTACTCTTTAAATGAACCCTCATCGAGCAATTCGGCAATATTCTCTCGGGCCATACGACCACCGCGGGCTCTTCTTTTTGCCACTGCTTCGGGTCGCTGCTCGTCGAGCGTGTAGGCATGGCGATCAATGTTTGTCTGCAAGTCCGGACGAATATGATTGGCATCCAGTTGCGCTTTAAATACCTCTTCTCGCTCTGCGACTTCTGCTTCTTCAAGGAATAAAATCGGATGTCCTTCCCGAACCACATGCCCTACTTCCATGGTCACTTGGCGAACAACCGCATCGCACCCCGCGACAATGACATGCTCCATTTTCATGGCTTCGACTATAACCACCGTGTCGCCAGATCTAACCTGCTCACCGACCTCAGCTTCGATGGCAACGATAGTCCCCTGAATGGGCGAACAAACCGACCTCAGACCCTCTGGCGTAGCCATACTCTGAGACGCATTTGCTGGTGCTCGCGGTGTCGCAGTTTGATGGGCAAACAGGGCCAGAGGATCATTGGTATCTACCCGCGCACCGGCAAAACCGTCGCTGGCTTTGTCAGTCGGCGCCGACGCCACAAAAAGATCTGGCCCCTGCCACTCGGCAGTTAAATGATCGATCTGCTCTTCAACCCAACGAGTGTGAACGGTGCCGTCGATGAAGTCAGGGTGGGAGATAATGTTTTTAACAAAGGAAAGATTATTTCTCACCCCCTCGAGACGAAATTCAGAAAGCGCTCTGATTGTTTTTCTGGCGGCATCTTTAAACAGCGGTGATTTTTCGTGGACAATAACTTTGGCGAGCAGCGAATCAAACGCAGTGCTCGTGTTGTAACCCACGTAGCCAAAACCATCGGTTCGCACGCCAGGACCATTGGGCGGTTCATATCGGGCTAAGGTGCCAGAGCCTGGCATAACAGTGCCGTCGTTATTAATGCTCTCTAAGTTAACCCTTGCCTGAATCGCAAATCCAGATATGCGCAGTGGCGCCGTGGCATCCAAGCCTAATTCAGACAGCGAAGATCCTAGGGCAACCTGAATCTGACCGCGCACCAAGTCAAAACCAGTGACCTCCTCGGTCACTGTGTGTTCCACCTGCAAACGGGCATTCGCCTCAATGAAGACAAAGCCACTCTCGCCAACGCTGTCACCGACCAAAAACTCAAAGGTGCCGAGACTCAGGTAGTCTTGCTGTTTAGCAAAACCCACCGCAGCATCGATTATCCTGTCCCTCAGAACAGCAGATAAATTAGGCGCTGGGGCAATTTCGACGACTTTTTGATTGCGCCGCTGCACAGAACATTCCCGCTCTCCCAGATGCACAATGTTGCCCATCGAATCACCCAGTATCTGTACTTCAATATGTCTGGCGCGGGCCAAAAATTCTTCGACATAGACATCGCCGACCCCGAAGGCGGCCTTGGCTTCAGATTGGCATCGCGTAAAGGCCTCTATAAGGTCGTCTCTACTGTGCACTATGCGGGTGCCTCGGCCACCACCACCGGCAACCGCTTTGATAATGATAGGCCCCTTGACCCTATCAAAAAATTCAGTCAACTGCTCGAGGTTGACGGCATAATCGGTGCCTTTTAGCACCGGCACACCGGCTTCAATCGCTGCTCGCCGTGCCGCACCTTTGTCACCGAAGAGTTTTAGCTGGGCCTCACTGGGTCCTATAAAGTTAATTCCTGCCGCCCTGCAGCTTGCGGCAAAGTCTGCGCGTTCAGACAAAAACCCATATCCGGGGTGGATAGCATCGCAATTAGCTTTTTGGGCTGCCAGTATCATCTGGTCAATATCAAGGTAGGCCCGAGCACCCAGGCCGGGAATTAATACTGCTTGGTTGGCGATCTTGGTATGCAGGCTGGCTTGGTCGTCGCTCGAATAAACGGCTACAGACCTAATATCCATAGCCGCTGCGGCGCGCGCAATTCGGACGGATATTTCGCCCCGGTTGGCGATCAGTATTCCTTGAGATGGCATAATATTTATCCTTAGTAATGACCGCTAAAACTAGGCAAGACGTGGCTTACTACCAATGACACCCT
>CAJIZO010000154.1 GCA_905181995.1 Flavobacteriaceae bacterium TMED48 | reverse complement strand
CCCATAGCAATCCCGCCAGAGTACGCTCGCTTGATCAAGTTGAGCGCCTCCATGATCTCGGGCGTGCACTGGTACCCTGCAAAGAAGCGCAGTTCTATGCGCGGCTTGGAGGTAGTAAACATCTCTTTTTTACGTAGCGCCGCATAAATTGACTGACGCGTGTGGACGTGGGTATTTCTAAAGTAGGCATTTCTAGATGAATTTCTTTGTTGCGTTTCTGGTAATGCGACGATCTACTCAATAGACCCTTGTTCGCTGTTATGCGACCCTTCGCATGCAGCTTACCTAAAGCCTATCCACAGTGGTACAGCTACTGCCGCGCTCCGCCTGCAATAAGATCTACTAATACCGGTGAGCAAAAACCCCGCATCACGCATTCTTGAGGGACAATCGATCGACATGATTGTCTCCCCTATCGAACACAGCGCGCGGTGCGCAGAAAAAGCTGGGTCAGCGCACAAACCCCATCAATAAGCCCACTCGATCGCCCGCTGCATGCACCACATTGCGGACAACCCGCCAAGCGAATAAACAAACACAGACCGCAGCTGTTTAACCGGTGATTGCAATGACCGGGCCGCGACGCACCCGATAGCCACTGCCAGCGCAACAAAAATGAGTTGCCCCAATTCAATGCCCAGATTGAACGCCAACAAAGCCGACAAGATATTGTCTTGCGGTAGGCCCGTCTCCAACAGCGCACCGGCAAAGCCCATACCGTGCAACAGGCCAAAACTACCCGCTAAATACCAGGGGTCGCGCCACCATCGGCCACCCCCATCAAACCGCGCAAGTTCCAGTGCCAAAAGAAAAATACTCAACGCTATAAGCAACTCTACCAACGCCACGGGATAGCTAAACAACCCCAATGCAACCAATGACAAGGTGATGCTATGACCCAGGGTAAAAGCGGTGATCGTAGCTATCAGCCGAACCCGTGCTGGAACCAATAATAGTAGTCCAAAGATGAATAACAGATGATCCAACCCACTCCAAATATGCTCGACGCCTAGGCCGATATAATCTCCAAAAACACTTGCGCCCGCGCTTGCTTCAGGAATCTCAAAAATGCTCATTTCAGCGCTCAGTAGCTGTTGGTATGTCAATCCATTAAGCAACTCGACAATGACCATGGCCGACGCTTGATTATCGGCGAGGCCCGAGACGCCTATCGCGTGCCCAGCCAAGTTGCCATCGCCAAATTCACAGTTTAAATGCCAAGTGAAAACCACCGCGCTACCCTCGGCGCGGCTGGGACTCTGGAGGGAGCTGTCGCAAGCCTCTGGCCACTGTGGTTTAAGCAGGACTTTACTGGTAATTCGTGCCGGGGTTTTCCAAAGCACATGAAAACGCTGCGCTCCGGCAACAGAACTGGGCAATTCGGTTAGCTTTAGCAGAGACGGCGCGAATTTATGCGCCATAGCAGCGGAGCTCCAAAGCCCAACGACTAAAAACACTAAAAGCGCTTGGGCGCCCTTGGTAGGGTTCATCGAACTATCTCATAAGATCTGCGTAGTTGGTTGACCGACGTCCTCAGTGCGGCAATATTTGCCTGTTTTTGAAGGTCATTGATCAGCGACTGGCGCACTTCTGGTAGTCGAGCGTCGCGCTCTGGCTGAAAATTCTCGAGCCACACATAGTGCATCCCAAAGGTCGATTCAAGGGGTCCGAGCCATACATTTTTAGTCGCCGAATCGGCGCGCAACTGTTCAACAAATTGAGTTCCAAATTGGCCTGCCAACTGCGCCAGCGTATGATCAACGAAGCGGTATCCCGATAAAAATGGAAAGCCATATTGCAGAGCCTGATTGGCATCTAAAGATGTCCAATCGATCCGCGATTCGAATGCCTCTCGATCATCGCGTCGGTCGCGGGGAAAGTAGATGTGTTGAATGGAATATAGCGCGGGCTGGCGCAAATCGGCTGTACGATCATTGAACGCACGTAACACGGCGGCTTCGGTGGGCGGCGATGGGCGATTAGCTGCCAACAGGCTTTGTTGCATGCGCTGTATCAGGCGGCGTTTAATGACCTCGTCGCCAAGGTGCAACCGCATCCTAATGGCTTGCCGATGAAGGGCTTTATCGGATTGATCGTCGGCTAGTTCGAGGAAATCCATATTGCGTAATAAGCGCTGATAGACCACGCCGTCTCGGTGATGAAGGCCTTCATCCAGCGCCCGCTGAAAAAGCATATCGCGATCCAATTCGGCTATCAGCAATGATTTTTTTTGCT
>CAJIZO010000153.1 GCA_905181995.1 Flavobacteriaceae bacterium TMED48 | reverse complement strand
GTCTGTCGATTGGCCTTCCTCAAGTTTTTGGCGCGAGCAATCTCAGGCCTATCCTCAGGCTCAGATCATTTTGTCGCTCAGAGATGCTGATAAGTGGTATGAAAGCGTAATGAATACCATTTGGCGAGCCTCCGAGCACGCGCGTTTAGATGCGGAGAATAGGAAAGACGAAGAAGCTTTGGCGCGTTCAGCTATGGTTTATGAAGTGATTTGGAACGGCGTTTTTGATGGCCGCATGGATGACAAAGCCCATGTCATAGAATGCTATGAAAAGCATAATCAAGCAGTTATAGACAATGTGCCGGCGGACAATTTATTGGTTTATCGGCCCGGTGATGGTTGGGAACCGTTGTGCGAGTTTCTACAATGCCCCGTGCCAGACAAAGAGTATCCGCGGGTAAACTCGACAGATGATTTCAATCGTCGTTGGGGTAAATAGCTGTGCCTTGGAGGCCTATGGGTCAGTAGATTAGCCGCTAGGTCGTTATGTAGCTGCGTAAAAAAGGCGTTAGTAACCGGAGTCGCTGAGTAAAGGCGCTGGCGAATTCACAGGCGTTGTGAAACTACTGACGCTTGGGTTTGTCGAATTGTTTATTTATACAATCCAAGCGCGCTCAAAATAATATAAGCCACGGTGGCTAAGACAATATAGGCCACTAACCCCATGCCCACTGCTCTCCATGTGGAGTGAAATTGCCCCTGCATTTCTGCAAAACTGGCAAGCATGCTGCCTTGTACAACGTGAGTTATAAACAGCAGAGAGAGCACTTGGGCTATATTGATCAACAAGGGCAGCGTGAGATCTATGCTCTGCATTTCTCCTTCTTGAGTTATCACCGGATCAATAAAACTTGCGACAGCAATTGAACTCAAACAAAAAGCCAAAAGGCTAATGGCCAAGGCAATATAGCCAAGTTGCTTCATGCCCAAGGCGCGATAGTTTTCGCTGATTAAGTATCCGCCAGCCAAAAGTGAGCCAAAGAAAGTCGCTATGCCGATGGCTCGTAGCGAATACAGTTGCGGCAGTTGGGTGGGTGACGAATTGTTGTCGGTCATTTTAATTTTTCTTATTTACGAAATTGAAGTCAGATGGGTCAAAGCGACCCCCGTATTCTGATACTTCAAAGGCCTCAGCAAAAGCTAAATCTGTAAGATCATTGGATTGCTGCCCGGTTTTATTTTTCTGCGCCTGAGTTGCAGCTTTTGCAACGGCTCTGGGTTTGGCTAAATAAAATTTCCGCAGCCAGGTTGCTTTATCTTCAGCGTTAACCGTTTTGCCCATTATTTGAGGTAGCCATTCAAAAACCTGAGTTTGGTGGCAGGCGAGCATGCTGAGAACGGTGTCGATATGATCCGTGCTATCCACTACCCAATCTAACCGGTGTGGGCGCGGATCTTGAAAGCGGTCGTAGGCCAGCAAGATTGCGGGCATCTGTTGCATGGCCGCATGCTCTGGGACGATCGCCGGCACTTGTAAGAGGTACGCGGAATCTTGCACCAGTTGCCCCGCTGCACGATGGTCTGGATGGTAGTCGGCTACTCTGTGGGTAATGATCAGGTCTGGTGCAAAGGCGCGGATAGAGCCAATGAGTTTCTTGC
>CAJIZO010000152.1 GCA_905181995.1 Flavobacteriaceae bacterium TMED48 | reverse complement strand
AATTCCATCGGGATACCACCCGCTGAAATCACCAGCTCCTCAAATTCGCGGACATCCTCGGGCGCACGTTCACTGCGTAAAGCGAGATGCACCAAGACCGCCCTCTCACCCGACGACGGACGCTCAAAAAACAGCGACACGCTGGATTAGTAGTCGTCGTCGGCGAAATTGCCCTCATTGCCGGCTTCGTAACGAGCATCTTGAGGGATGCCAGACACGGCCGCATTAACCACCGGCAACTTGACTGGCCGCGATGGCACAACGGTCGAAATTGCGTGCTTGTAAACCATTTGGCTAACGGTGTTTTTCAACAGTACGACAAACTGATCAAACGACTCCACCTGCCCCTGTAATTTAATGCCGTTGACGAGAAATATTGAAACTGGGATTCTTTCCTTACGCAGAACGTTAAGAAAAGGGTCTTGTAAATTATGCCCCTTTGACATTGTTACATCTCCTATAGATTAGAGGGTGCTGCCGATAGCTTCCAGCAGAAATAAGACTAGGCCCGGAGTGGGATTGCGACGCACTCGATACTAGCTTAGTCCACATAGAGTGAGTTGGGGGTTGTAAGTAGCTTTTTCAAGCACGTTTCGGCTATTTTTTTTACTTCGAGCATCTTCGAGCCGTCGTCGATGGGCAGCAGTTGCAGGTCAGTCCAACGTCGCATCCATGTCAATTGGCGCTTTGCCAACTGCCGCGTGGCAATAATACCCCTCTCGATGGCCGCCGCTTCAGAACCACAATTTTCAATACAATCCCACAGCTGGCGGTAGCCCACAGAGCGTATCGCAGGTAACTCGCGATGCAAATCGCCGCGCTGATATAAGGCTTGCACCTCGGCGTAGAGTCCGCGCTCCATCATCGATGCAAAACGCGCCTCTATTCGCCGGTGCAACAACCCACGGTCGCTTGGCCACAGGCCAAACTGATGAACCCGATAATCCGCTGCCAAACCGCGACCCGCGGCGGTTTTATGGAATGATGACAGCGGCTGGCCGGTTATCTCAAAGACCTCGAGAGCGCGTTGAATACGCTGCCCCTGATGCGGATGCAAACCCTTCGCCGTCAGCGCATCCACCTCTTGGAGTTGTCGATAGAGGCTCTCGATACCCTCGGCATCAACCCGCGCTTTGAGTTTTGATCGGAGCGCCATATCGGCCGCAGGCAACTCGGTAAGACCCGATAGCAGCACATGAAAATACATCATACTGCCGCCCACCAATAACGGGATCTTACCCCGATTGACGATATCAACGATCGCACCTCGTGCATCGTCGACAAACTTCGCGGCCGAATAAATTTCGCTAGGATCGGCGATGTTAATCAACCAATGAGGCACTGAATTCAATACCTCGGCACTCGGTTTCGCCGATCCAATATCCATCTGGCGATATACCTGCGCCGAATCGACGCTGACAATTTCAACCGGTAAGCGCTCGGTGATATGCAGCGCGACATCGGTCTTACCGCTCGCGGTGGGGCCCAGCAATAATATAACCGAGGGCAGCGACTGGTGCTGAGCACAACCCACCGCGTCGACCACCTAACGCCCCCGAAGGAAGAGTTTGTCTAGATCACCCAGAGTAAACTCGGCCCAGGTGGGTCGACCATGATTGCATTGGCCGCTGTGCTCGGTGCGCTCCATATCCCGAAGCAACGCGTTCATTTCAGGAATGCTCAACTTCCGATTAGCGCGCACCGAACCGTGGCATGCCATGGTCGATAATATGTCGTTAATGTGCTCGCGAATTCGATCGGTAGTGCCATGTTCCAAGAGATCAGCAAGCACGTCGCGGAGTAATTTTTCGACCTCCGAACCCCGCAGGATTGCCGGAATTTCACGCACAATTACACTCTCAGACGAGACCCGTTGCACGCTGAAACCGAGCGTTGTAAACACCTCACTGCACTGCTCGGCGATATCCGCCTCGCGCTCGCTGACAGCGAGGCTCTCGGGCACCAGTAACGGCTGCGCAACGAGTCCTTGATCATCGAACGCCTGCTTCATGCGCTCATAGGTAATCCGCTCGTGCGCCGCATGCATGTCCACGACGATCAAACCGCCGGCATTTTCGGCCAAAATATAGATGCCCTGCAACTGCGCCAATGCCAATCCCAGTGGCGGCACTTGCGCATCATTGTCACCGAGTCCATCGGCATCGGCGACGGGTAGCTGGCCATTGCCGCTCGAATAGAGCGCGCTGTATGCCCTCGAGGGCATCGCGACACCGCCGGTCGCCGCCCGACGCTGCGGGTCAAACGCCAAATTCGCCTGGTTGGTGGGGTATGCTACAGCGCGCCCATCAGCGCTAGCGCCGGTCGCAGGACGATCATGCGCCGCGCCGCCGGGAATCGTCGCGTCCGACATTTGCTCGCCAGCCTGCAAATGATCCTGCGGACGGTCTTCCGCCAGCGCTCGTTGCAACGTTGCGCAGATAAACCCATGGATAGCCCGGCTATCCCTAAAGCGCACTTCGTGCTTTGTCGGATGTACATTGACATCAACATCCGCCGCAGCCACTTCTAAATAGAGCACGTAGGTGGCATGGCGCCCGTGATAAAGAAGATCGCGGTAGGCTTGGCGAACCGCGTGGGAGACGACTTTATCGCGGATATTGCGCCCATTGACAAAAAAATACTGCAAGTCTGCCTGACTGCGCGAAAAGGTCGGCAACCCAATCCAACCCGACAACCGCATGCTGGTGCCGCGGTTATCAACGTAAAGGGCCTGCTCCATAAAGGGCGCACCGCAGATCTCTGCCAGCCTTTTTTCCTGCTCGGCGTGACTGATGGCAGCCCGCAAATTAAGCCGCACACGCTGGTTGTGCTGGAGACTAAACGCAACATCAAATCGACTCAATGCCAATTTTTTTATGCTCTCGTCGATCCGGTTGTACTCGGTCGTCTCGGTGCGCAAAAATTTTCGCCGCGCAGGGGTATTAAAAAACAGATCGCGCACCTCCACGCTGGTGCCCGGCGGATGAGATGCACGGCGCAATTGAACCTCCATATCACGACCCTCGGATGTCGCTCGCCAACCGCTGCTGTCGCCGGCATTGGAGGTCAATTGTAATCTCGATACCGAGGCAATACTGGCCAGTGCTTCACCGCGAAAACCGAGGGTTTCGACCGCCTCAAGATCCTCCAACTGACCAATTTTACTGGTCGCGTGGCGACTCAACGCCAACGCCAGGTCGAGCTCTGAAATTCCGTGGCCGTCGTCGCGCACCCTGAGTAATTTAACCCCGCCCTGTTCGACGTCGACGTCGATCGTGCGAGCACCTGCATCGAGGCTATTTTCGACCAATTCTTTAAGCACCGAAAATGGCCGTTCGATGACTTCGCCGGCAGCTATCTGATTGGCGAGTTGAGGACTGAGAACGCGAATTGACGACATCTAATTGCCTACTGGGGTTAGCGCACCGGAATAACCAATTCTTGGCCGACACGAATGCTTTTTGAGGAGAGTTTATTCTGGCGCGACAAACTTCCAACCGAGATTTTATAGCGCGCTGCAATCTCCGACAAGGTATCGCCACTGACCACCACATAGGTCAAACGACGCTCCGAGCGTCGACTGGCCAACGCGGTACCGGGCGGCGGGTGATCGAGATAATATTGCAGCATACCGCGATAGATGGCGGCGGCCATGCGCTGCTGATAGCGACTACTGGAGAGTAATTTGGCCTCTCTTGGATTAGATATAAATCCAGCTTCAATCAATAATGACGGAATATCGGGCGATTTGAGCACTAAAAATCCAGCTTGCTCGACGCGTTTTTTGTGTAATCGCGCCAAGCCATCGATGTTCTTTAGGACGTAACCACCAGCCGCCAGACTGCTACTGAGCGTGGCGGTCATCGACAAATCCAGCAGCACCTCGGCCAATGCA
>CAJIZO010000151.1 GCA_905181995.1 Flavobacteriaceae bacterium TMED48 | reverse complement strand
GGTCTCTGGTCCTGGTCTCGACATCCAAATTATTTCGGTGAAATGATTCTTTGGAGTGGCGTTGCGGTGATGGCATTACCGGTGTTGTCTGGATGGCAGTGGGTAGCATTGATTTCACCGGTTTTCGTGATTTTTTTGCTCACTAAGGTCAGTGGGATCGATATGCTAGAAGCCCAGGGTCTGCTCCGCTGGGGCGATGACCCCAACTATCGCGCTTATTTAGCGCGAACCTCAAAGCTAATACCGCGGCGGCCGTTGTCGATTGACAGTGCCTAATCGGCGCACGCCCGATGGGATGACCGAATTGAGTTCAGCCTAGCCAGTGCCTGCACCCCAGTAGATCGCATCGCGCTGGCAGTTAGGGGTTTGTTTTAGTGCGAACGATGACGGTACTGGTAACTCGCCGACACTCAAGGCCCGAGGCAGTTGCCACCAAAATGCATGCGATGGGCCACTCCGTGATCGTTCATTCGAATTGTCGGTAGTGGTTTGCCAGATGGATTAGGGCTTGGCGGCAGCCGTTAGCATCGTATTGCGGCTCCTCAAAAGGGATAAAATACAGCTTGTCGTGAGACTGTATATAGTAGCCATCGGTGCATAGGGCCAGCATGTTGGCCTCCGGGTCGGTGATGCTGTGGTGACCGCGAAGCGACGAATAAATCACGTTGCGGTGATCTTCGTTGACGTGTGCCACGATGGCGGATTCAGCCGCTGCCCACTCGATGCTGGGCGTGCGCCAGTGCTCGGTGTCGAGCCAAGCTACCTCTCCAAAGCCGCCGATCCAACGGACTTTGTCGATCGCAAAGCGGTAGAAATTGAAATCGTGCATGTCGGCGTATTTGCGGCTTGCCGGCAAAAACCGGGTAAAGCGTTGCCGACATGCCTCAAGGTGCTGATCTGACACCTGAGTAAATTCGCCCATTAAACTCAACCGAGCGCTATTTTGTGGGTCGCCGTCGGCAATTAATTGGCAGACTGTGACGCAAGCGCGATGATTGTTGCGTAGATTTTTGGTGTGCTCAGCGATATCACTTGCGTACAGGTAGAGTGTTCTGTCCTGACCCGAAGCGTAGGTAATCAGGCTCCCAAACGGGCATTGCTGCGGACCTGGTGACATCGTTGAGAGTATCGCGGCTTGATGACTTCTAAACAACGCGACGGCGTTGAGTTGGTAGGCTCGATGGCGTTTATTCATAATTTAGTAGTATTTAATGGTCAGTGGATTTGGGTCGATTGAGATTGGGATTTCAAATACCTTGCTCAAACGCTCGGCGGTTAGCACGTCTTTTGGGGCGCCGATACAGGTCATACGGCCGCTATGCAAAAGGGCTATTTTATCGGCAAATTTGGCGGCTATATTGAGGTCGTGAACAACCAGTAAAATACCAATGCCGTCGGCTGCTAGCGCCGTGAGTTTTTTTAACAGTCGCACTTCGTGGGCTAGACCAAGGTTGGCGGTCGGCTCATCGAGCAACAGATAGGCGCTATTGGCAGAACCCCGTGGTCGCCATAGTTGCATTAGAGCGCGGGCAAAGTGCACTCGCCGTTGCTCGCCGCCAGAGAGCGAATTAAAGGTACGCCCCAGGAGCTCGGCAATCGCGCACTCTTCGACGATGGCTGATACCGCGGCACCAAATTGGCGCGCTGATTCGCCATCGCGACCGCGCACCCAGCCCATTGCGATGATGTCGAGGACGCTGAAGTCGTATACCACCGATTGCGACTGCGCCATGACGCTGCGAATTGCTGCGCGATCTAAAAAGCTGAGGGTTTGTAGATCGTTATCATGGTGCCGGATGATCCCCTCGGTCGGTGTGATGTCGCCAGCAATCGCGGCGATCAAGGTGGATTTTCCCGCCCCATTGGGGCCGACAACCGCAATGATTTGGCCCGGCTCTATGCACAGCGGTACATCGTTTAGCAGACATTTTCCGTCGATTTCGACCGCCACGGCTGCCGCGCTAATGGTCACAGTTTTTGCATCCGAAAAATTAACCAAAGAAAGAACGGAGAGCCCACCGCGCTGGTAATTAAACCGACGGGTAGTTCGGCGGGTTGTATGAGTGTGCGCGCTAGTAGGTCCGCACTGATCAACAGGCCCGCGCCGGCCAATGCCGATCCGGGCAAAAGATAGCGGTGATTGACGCCGCCTATAAGGCGCACCAAATGGGGCACAATCAAGCCGACAAAGCCAATCATCCCAGACAGCGACACGCTGGCGCCGACGGCGGCGGCGGCGGAAAAAATGACTCGGTAACGTAATCTAACAATATCGACACCGAGTCGCGAGGCTTCGACTTCGCCCAATTGCAACAAATCCAGTGCACGTGCTGCCGGAGCCATCATCAATAGCGCAACCGTAATTGCCAATAGCGCGGGCACTAACAAGGGCCAAGTGACGCCACCAAAACTGCCCATGCTCCAAAAGGTTAAGCTACGTAGCTCGGCGTCATCGCTAATATAGGTAAGAACGCCTATGCCGACAGAGGCGAGAGCGTTGACTGCAATACCCACCAGTAACATATAGGTGACACCCTGATAACCAAATCCGCGGGTCATGATGTATAGCAATAGGATCACCAATGCGGCGCCTGATATGGCGGCCACCGGCAGTAGAAAGGCTCCCAAAGTGGCGCCGACCGCGAACTGTGAGCCGAGCACAATAATCAATGCCGCGCCGAGTGCAGCGCCAGCAGAAACGCCAATTAAACCAGGATCAGCGAGTGGGTTTCTAAACAATCCTTGCAACGCGGCACCCGACAATCCCAAACTGGCACCGACCAGCCCCGACAATAACACTCGCGGCACCCTAATTTGGTTAAAAACGCTCTGCTCTAATGCCGATGCGTTACCTTTTAGTAGCGCCCACAGCGAAATATCAAAACTCCCCGAGGCACAGGCGACAGCGGCGGCGACGAGGGTTGTGACGATCAGACCAAAGAGTGCCCGTGTTTGACGGGTTGTCAGCGCGTTCAAATGGCCAGCCTGTGGGTTGGATGTATTCATGGCGCGGGCGATATAAATGTCCGACTGAGCGACACGGCAGCATCGAGGGTACGCGGGCCAAAACCGAGCATTTGCATACCGTCCATGACCACAATATTTCCAGATAGCGCGGCTGGCGTCAGGCGCAGGGCGGGATGCTGGCGAAGATCTTCAAGTTCGCCAAAGGCGCCGAGTCCGCGGCGGGAAATAACAATAAAATCGGGCGCTGCGGCGATGATGGACTCGCTGCTGGCTGGCTTCCAACCGGTGACGTCGGTCATTGCGTTGCGACCCCCGGTCATATTTATCAATCCGTCAGCGGAGGTTCCGAGACCGCCGACCAACGGCGATCCCGATTGTAAACTGAGAACGAAGAGAATTTTTTTGGCGGCCAGTCGGCGGTCGCTTGCTAGCCTTTGAAGTTCTGCCACCCGTGGCAAAATCCTTTGCTCGATGAGTCGGTTGGCGCTCTCGGTCTGGTCGATAATGTTGCCAATACAGCGAATTTTATCGACGATGCCTTGCACCGTATGTCGCTCGGGCACGATGACAATCGGCACGCCCATGGCGTCTAATTGCGTCAACACCGTGGGCGGCCCCATATCGTCTTCGCCGAGAACAAGCGTCGGATCAAGCGAAAGAATACCCTCGGCGGATAGGTTTCTTACATAGCCTATCGAGGGCAATGCGCGTGCTTTGGGTGGGTAATTAGAGGTCACATCAACCGCAACAATCTGTTTTTCGGCGCCGAGGAGATAGACGATTTCGGTGAGGGATCCGCCGGCGATCGATAGTCTGGACGGATCTTTGGCGGGCACACAGGTCTGCGCAATGCACTCTAACGACAGCGAAAAAAAGGCAATGAATCTCAGTAGTTTTTTCATAGCGACCATTATATGGCTTCTACGCTGAATGTAAGCGATAATGATTATCAATATTGATTGAGATGATTTTGTCGTTATTTCGGACGCCGAAAGGATCGGGTTTTATGCTGCCCGCGGTGTCGCTAACGGCTTGTTATACAGGGCTTCGCAGAGAGGCTAGACCGGCTTTTAAACGCATCAGGTGTTCGTCGAGTTTGGGGCCCTTTTTCTGCGCGACCCCGATGGCCAGCACGTCGATCACCGCCAAATGTGCAATGCGCGACGACAGAGGGATGTATATTTGGTTGTCTTCTTTGGCATCCACATGAATTGAAATTGAGGCGGATCGTGCCACTGGTGACCCCGTGGGAGACAGTCCGATAACAATACCACCGGCCTGCTTGACGAGCTCCATCGAGTCGAGCAGGGCCTGACTTCGACCAGATTGCGAAATAGCAATCACTACGTCACCCGGATGCAGAGAGGTTGCCGACATATTTTGCAGGTGCGGGTCTGCGTAGGCCGCAGAGGTGATTTGTAATCGGAAAAATTTATGCTGGGCATCAAACGCAACTGCAGCGGACGCGCCAAAGCCGTAAAATTCGACGCGCTGGGCGCCATAGATTGCCGCGATTGCAGCATCCAACGTTTCAAGGTCCAGACTGTCGCGGACTTTTAGCAGTGTGTCTACGGTGGTGTCGAATACCTTGTGCGTATACTCTCGGGTCGAATCTTGATCGGTGACAGCAATCTGACCATAGCTAGGGCTGGAGGCGAGTTGTTGCGCGAGAGCCAGTTTAAAATCTTGAAATCCATTGCAACCTACCGCACGGCAGAAGCGAACCACGGTCGGCTCGCTGACTTCGGCGTGTTGCGCGAGGTCGACAATGCGCATTCTGATGACCGCTAGGGGGTCTTTGAGGACAAACTCGGCTACTTTACGCTCAGATTTACGCAAGGTGGTCAGTGAGTCGCTGATTGTTTGGGTTAAACGTGCTGGTTTCATATCCGCAAGACTAGCGTTCTTGTAAAAAAATTACAATAAAAGCTGAAAAAAGCGCGTTTTGTAGTAAAAACTATGCTTCTTTACATCTCCCATCGCCGCTGACAATTGGCGCGTTAAAATGCGCTGAAAAGATCGTCGATGAAGGCCGTATTATTGCGTTTATGTTGTTAGACTGTGCGGCTATGGATGTCACCGCAATTTTAGATAAATTAAACCCAGCGCAGGAGGAAGCGGTCACCAGTGATCAGCGCCATGTGCTGGTATTGGCTGGCGCGGGTAGTGGTAAAACTCGGGTGTTGGTTCATCGGATTGTGTGGCAGGTGCAAGTCGAAAACATTTCTCCCCACGCGATTCTAGCGGTGACCTTTACCAACAAGGCAGCTCGGGAAATGCGCGAGCGCATCGATCAATTACTCGGCATGTCATTGCGCGGTATGTGGGTGGGCACATTTCACGGTCTTGCGCACCGCTTGTTAAAGGCGCACTGGCGGGATGTCGGTTTGCCAGAAAATTTTCAGATACTCGACTCCGACGACCAACTGCGGTTGGTTAAGCGCGTAATGCGAGCTCTTGAACTCGACGAGCAGCGCTGGCCCCCACGTCAGGCTCAATGGTGGATAAACGCCCAAAAAGACGAAGGATTACGGTCGGCGCATATACAGGACAGTGGCGACGTGCAGCTTGCCACTATGCTGCGCATCTACCGCGAATACGAGGCCAGCTGCGATCGCCTCGGCGTGATCGACTTTGCCGAATTACTGTTGCGCGCGCTGGAGTTATGGCGACACCACCCGCAGGTTTTGGCGCATTATCAGGAACGCTTTCAGCATGTGCTAGTGGACGAATTTCAGGATACCAACGCGGTTCAATACGCTTGGTTAAGGCTGTTGGTGGGGTCGGTGTGTCGGGTCACCGCGGTCGGTGATGACGATCAGTCGATCTACGGCTGGCGTGGCGCCAAGGTCGAAAATATACTCAGCTATGAACGCGATTTTGAACCCACCCACACCGTTCGCCTCGAACAGAACTACCGCTCAACCTCCAATATTCTCAAGGCGGCCAACGCGGTGATTGAAAAAAACGCCGATCGATTGGGGAAAAAGCTGTGGACCGACTCCGGCGACGGCGAGATGGTGGCGCTGTATGCGGCGTTTAACGAACACGACGAAGCGCGTTACATCGCCGACCGACTTCACCAGTGGGTTAACGACGGCCAGCGGCGCGACGAAGCCGCCATTTTGTATCGTTCGAATGCCCAGTCGCGGGTGCTTGAAGCCGCTTTATTGCAGGCCGAAATTCCCTATCGGATCTACGGCGGACAGCGTTTTTACGAGCGATTAGAAATAAAAAATGCGCTAGCCTATTTGCGCTTAATGTTAAACGTTGACGACGACACAGCGTTTGAACGGGTGATCAACATACCCGCGCGGGGTATTGGCGAGCGTACCCAAGACACCATTCGTCAGACCGCGCGTGGAGCGAATACGACGCTGTGGGGGGCTTGTGTCGAGTTAATTGCTACCAACGGTCTTCCCGGGCGAGCGAAAAATGCGGTCGCCGGGTTTTTGGGCTTGATCGAGGATATGTCGCTCGGTAGCGATGCGCTAAAACTCATCGAGCAGGCGGAAACTGCGATCGAACGCAGCGGTCTAATCGACTTATATCGACGCGAAAAAGGCGAACGTGGTCTAGCGCGGGTGGAAAATTTAGAGGAATTAGTCGCCGCTTGTGGCAATTTTCAGCCGGAGCATGCTGAGCAACCGATACTGCCGCAATTTCTCGACCAGGTGGCACTAGATGCCGGCGATCGGCAGGCCGATGAAGATCAGGACGCGGTTCAGCTGATGACCTTGCACAGCGCCAAGGGCCTCGAATTTCCGTTGGTCTTTTTGGCCGGTATGGAGGAAAACCTATTTCCTCACAAGATGTCGTTGGACGAACCCGGACGTCTTGAAGAAGAACGTCGGCTGGCTTATGTCGGCATTACCCGGGCGATGCAAAAGCTGTATTTGACGTTCGCCGAATGTCGTTCGATTTACGGTAGCGAATCGTACAATTCAGTATCGCGATTCGTCCGCGACATACCCAGCGACGTCCTCGAAGAGGTGCGCCTACAAAATACTATTACGCGACCGACGAGTTATGCCGCGGGCGCACTCAGCAGTGACCTCGGTGACGATACCGGATTCGCGCTCGGCCAACTGGTTTGTCATCCGATGTACGGCGAAGGTGTGATCCTGAATTTTGAAGGTCACGGACCGCGCGCTCGCGTGCACGTGCAATTTGAAGAAGTTGGCACCAAAATATTGATTCTCGACTCAGCTCGACTATCGGCCGTCTGACGTCACACCCAAAGTGGGCGGTCATCATCTACAACCCTGGGAGTAACCTATGCGAAAACTCGGCATTGTTATAATTGGCCTATTATTAACCGCCTGTGGTAGCGATCAATCGACGCCGAGCGCTGTCGGCACCATCGACGCCGAGCGCACCTACAACTGGAAATTGGTTACCACTTGGCCAAAAAATTATCCTGGTTTGGGCACCGCACCCGAGACTTTCGCCGACCTTGTCGAGCGCATGAGCGCAGGGCGGTTGCAAGTCGAGGTGTTTGGCGCAGGGCAACTAGTGCCAGCCATGGAAGTGTTTGATGCGGTCTCGCAAGGCACCGCCGAAATGGGTCATGGCGCGGCTTATTATTGGGCCGGCAAGGCCAAGGGCGCAGCCTTTTTTGCGGCTGTACCCTTTGGTTTAAATGCTCAGGAGATGAATGCCTGGCTGCACCATGGGGGTGGGCTCGAGCTCTGGCGGGAGCTTTACGCACCGTTTAATTTAATCCCCTTTGCCGGTGGTAATACCGGCGTGCAGATGGCGGGCTGGTTCAATCGGGAGATCAATTCGATTGAAGATCTGGCGGGTTTGAAAATGCGCATCCCAGGCCTGGGAGGCGATGTCATAAGCCTCGCTGGTGGCACCTCGTGGAATATCGCTGGCGGCGATATTTATACCGCTATGCAAACCGGGGTCATCGACGCCACCGAGTGGGTCGGCCCCTATAATGACCTCGCTTTCGGGTTGCACCAGGTGGCAAAATATTACTATTACCCCGGCTGGCACGAACCTGGGGTGATGGCCGAGTTGACCGTCAATGCCGATGCCTATGCGGGCCTACCCGAGGATCTTCAGACGATTATCGAAGTCGCAGCCCGGGCGGTAAACCAAGATATGTTGGACGAGTACACCGCTAAAAACAATCGTGCGCTGGTCGACTTGGTCGATAATCATGGCGTCGATTTACGCCGCTTACCCAAGCCAGTGTTGGCACAATTACGCCGCATGTCGGCTCAGGTGGTCGATGAATTGGCGGCTGAAACTGAATTGACCGGGCGCATTGCGGACTCGGTCAAGGCGTTCAAGGCCCAAGCAATGGCCTACCATGTGATATCGGAACAGGCCTATAACGACGCTCGTCGAGCGGACGATGAGTAGCGCTTAACGACGCCAAAAGGTTGGCGTAAAAAGCACCAACAGGGTAAAAATTTCCAGTCGGCCGAGCAACATGCCCCAGCACAGAACCCATTTTGCGAAGCTGCCGAGTTCCGCATAATTACTCGCCACAGCACCTAGGCCGGGACCTAGATTGTTGAGCGATGCGGCGGTCGCCGACCAGGCTGTGACATAGTCGAGTCCACTTGCGAGCAGCAGTAATACCATCAGGTAAAAAACCGCTAAATAGACGCCAAAAAACGCCCATATTGCATCGGCGATGCGATCGGGAACCTTGCGGTTGTTAATTTTGATCGGCAATACCGCATTCGGGTGCACCAATTGGTAGATCTCGCGAACCCCTTGCTGCCACAAAATTAACATCCGGCCAATTTTTATGCCGCCGCCAGTGGACCCGGCACAGGCGCCGAAGAACGACAAAAATATAAGAAAAAACGGCAGAAAGGTCGGCCAGGCATTAAAGTCGGCGGTGGCAAAGCCGGTGGTGGTCATGATCGACACCAATTGAAAAATGCCCTGCCTGATGCTGTCACTCCAGCCGTAGGTGCCGCTAAAATATAGGTACAGGCAGGTAATAGCCGCGCCCACCGCCAGCAGGGCCAGATACAGCCTCGCCTCGGGATCGGTCCAGTAAAAAGACAGTTGCCGATCGTGCCAAGCCGCATAGTGGAGGGCAAAATTGATCCCTGACACGACCATAAAAAATGTACAAATAGCCATGATCGCGCCACTATCAAAAAAACCAATGCTGGCATCGTGGGTCGAAAATCCGCCGATTGCCACGGTCGAAAAGCTGTGACATATCGCGTCGAACAACGACATGCCTGCGATCCAATAAGCTAGCGCGCAAACCGCGGTAAGCGCGACGTATATTTTGAACAAAACGTTTGCCGTCTCGGTAATACGCGGTGTGATTTTAGAGTCTTTCATGGGGCCAGGGGTTTCGGCGCGATATATTTGCATGCCGCCGACGCCCAGCATCGGCAGGATGGCCACCGCGATTACAACGATACCAATACCGCCGAGCCATTGCAGTTGTTGACGATAGTAGAGAATCGATTTTGGCAAGGTGTCCAAGCCGGATATCACCGTGGCTCCGGTGGTGGTCAGTCCGGATATGGATTCAAATAGTGCATCGATGAATGACAGTTGCAGCGCGTCGGAGAGCATAAACGGCAGGGTGCCAAAGGTACTCAGCACCAGCCAAAAAAACACCGTAACCACAAAGCCATCGCGGGTTCGAAGCTCGCCGGTACTCGAGCGCATGGGCAGCCAAAATAATAAGCCGACCAGCAGCGTGATTGAAAACGCCAACAAGAACATTCGCGAGGTCGATTCTTCATACCACAAGGCGACCAGCACGGGTGGCAGCATAGTCAGACTAAAGATAATTAACAGCAGGCCCAGTACTCGCGCAGTAATAGCTGTGTGCATAATGGTGCCTTAAAAAAAACTGAAACCGACGGTAAAGAGTTTTTCCACCGCGCGGGTATTGGCTTTATCGACCACAAAAACGATGACGTGATCGCCGCTATTGATCACGGTATTGCCGTGGGCTATGTGCACTTCGCCGTCGCGCACCAGTGCCGCCAGTGTCGCCCCGGGTGGCGATTGAATATCTTCAATTTTACGGCCTACAACTTTCGAGCTTTTTTCGTCACCGTGGACAATTATCTCCAAGGCTTCTGCCGCCCCACGCCTAAGTGAGTGCACGCTCACAGTGTCCGCTCTGCGCACGTGAGCCAACAGTGAGCTGGTGGTTGCCTGCTGTGGCGAGATCGCCACATCGATGTCGCCACCTTGCATAAGGTCTGCATACACCGGGTTACTGATGAGCGTCATGACCTTTTTGGTGCCCAGTCGTTTGGCCAATAGGGAGGCCATAATATTCACTTCATCGTCATTAGTGAGCGCCAAAAACACATCGGCCCGGTCGATATTTTCGTCGAGCAGCAATTCTTGGTCGGTCGCCGATCCATTCAGCACCACCGCACGGTTGAGTTTTTCGGATAGAAATTCAGCGCGCTGCTTGGAGTACTCGATGATTTTTATATTGTAGTCATTTTCAAGAGCCTTGGTCAGCCGATAGCCGATATTGCCGCCGCCGGCGATAATCAACCGCTGGTAGGGCTTTTCTAGCTTGCGCAATTCGCTCATCACCTTGCGAATATTATTTTTAGCCGCGATGAAAAATACTTCGTCACCGTCTTCTATGACGGTTGTACCGGTTGGAAACAGCGCCCGATCGCGACGATAAATGGCCGCTACGCGAGCGTCAGCATGGGGGATATGCTCTTTAAGGGTGCGTAACTCTTGACCCACTAGAGGGCTATTTTTGACTGCCCTCAGACCTACCAGTTGGATAATTCCGCCGGCAAAGTCGAGTACTTGCAGAGCTCCAGGTTGAGCCACCAACTTTGAAATATAGTCGGTGACCACCTGTTCTGGCGTAATCATCACATCCACCGGCATGTGCTTGTCGTTAAATAGCTTGTCGTAATATTTTGGATTGGTGTAATTGTAGGCGCGAATTCGGGCGATTTTGGTCGGCGTGTGGAACAGTGAATAGGCAACTTGACATGCGATGATGTTGACTTCGTCGCTATTGGTGACCGCGACCAGCATATCGGCGTCCTCGATCCCTGCGCGAACTAGCACATCGGGATGGCTGCCAATGCCCGCCACGGTTCGAATATCGAGCCGATCTTGCAGTACCCTCAGCGCTTTGCCGTCGACGTCCACCACGGTAATGTCGTTGTACTCTCTGGCAAGATTCTCCGCTAGCGTTCCGCCGACCTGTCCTGCCCCCACGATGATTATTTTCATTTATTTCTCGGATTCAATGTCGTTTTGACGTTTCTGTAAACGCGCGTAGTAAAAACCGTCTTGACCACCTATGAGCGGAAATAACTGCCGGCCAAAATTCGTTTGCAAACCCCAGTCGGCGTCGATTGCACAGATATGCGCATCGTTGTGCGCCTGTAAAAACTCTTCGATGACCCGATCATTTTCGCGCGGCAATACCGAACAGGTAGCGTACACTAAAACGCCGTTGTTTTTTAGCGTTGGCCAAAGGCTCTGCAACAGTCGCCCTTGAATTGCCGCCAGCTTTTCGATATCTGCAGCAGTGCGCAGCAGTTTAATATCCGGGTGACGGCGAATCACACCGGTCGCCGAACAGGGAGCGTCAAGTAAAATGCGATCGAAAAATTGTTGGTCCCACCAAGCCCCTGGGTCGCAGGCATCGGCCTCGCGCAAGTCGGCTTCGAGGCCCAACCGGGTGAAATTGTCGCGCACTCGCTGCAAGCGTCTGGGATCGCTGTCTAGAGCCAGTAGGGTGTCTAATTGTGGTTGCGCTTCGGCAATGTGTCCGGTTTTTCCGCCCGGGGCGCTACAGGCATCTAACACGCGCTGCCCAGGCTCAAGCATCATTAGAGGAGCGGCTAATTGCGCGGCACCGTCCTGGACGCTGCAGTCGCCTAGATCAAAGCCAGGCAGTTGGCTGACATCGACGGGGGTTGTCAGTTGGATGCCGCTATCGGTGAGCTCGATGGCATTCGCCTCCAATCCAGCAGCGTGCAGGCGCTCGAGGTAATCAGAGCGCGAACCGCGTGCGGTATTAACCCTCAGAGTCATCGGCGCGCGAGCATTATTAGCGGCGATAATTTCGCTGGTGCGGGGTTCCGACCAAGCATCTTTAAATGCTCGAACCAACCAATCGGGGTGGGCCGATTGAAATGCCCGCCGCGGCGACAATTGCTCTGTCAATGCTTCCTTCTGGCGCAAAAAATTGCGTAACACAGCGTTCACCATGGCTTTAGCCCAGGGGCGTTTTAAGGCTTTAGTTGCCGTTACCGTTTCATTGACTACGGCGTGTTCGGCGACCCGCAGGTGTAATAATTGATACAGGCCGATCATCAAGAGGGCATGGATTTCTAGGTCTTTGGCGCGCAGTGGTTTTGTTATCAGCACCTCGAGATACAGGGTCAGGCAGGGTTGCCAGCGAAGGGAGCCGAAACACAGTTCTTTTAGCAAGCTGCGATCGCGCTCCTCGACCCGTAATACCATCGGTGGCAGGGCTGCCGACAGAGACTGGCCGCGCAATACGCTGGCCACCACCTGGGCTGCTGCCGCGCGGGTATTCAACGGCTTAGGTACCCAGTTGGGAGTTGGAAGAAAATAATTGGCGCCGCGAATTCAATACCTCGGCGACTGTCATACGCGATTTTCCGGGCAGCTGAATTTGCTCGACCAGGAGGCTGCCTTGGCCGCAGGCGACGCGCAAAACACCCTCTTCGCTGCTGACGATGGTTCCCGGTGGATGATCGCTGGATTGCCCTGTGCTGCTGGCTCGCCAGAGCTTTATTCGGTCACCTTGCAGGGTACTGTAGGCGACCGGGGCGGGATTAAATGCGCGAATTTTACACTCCAGTGTTACCGCGCTCTGCGACCAATCGATGAGCGCTTCGCGCTTGTCGATTTTAGCCGCATAGCAACTCTCGGTTTCATCCTGCGTAGTTGCCGTAGCGTCGCCGCGCTCGAGTGCATTTAAGCTGCGTAACAGCGCCGGCCCGCCAATTTGGCAGAGTTTGCTCGCCACCTCGGCGCTGGTGTCGGTTGGGGCTATGGCGCATGCGACGCGCTCGATCATTTTGCCGGTGTCGAGGCCCTCATCCATCTGCATGATGGTCACACCGGTCTCTATATCACCGGCCTCGATGGCTCGCTGGATCGGCGCAGCTCCGCGCCAGCGGGGCAATAGCGAGCCGTGCACATTGATACAGCCGAGGCGCGGAATTTCGAGTACCGCGCGCGGCAGTATTAAGCCGTAGGCAACCACCACTAAAACGTCTGGCGCCAACTCTTGAAGTTGTTCTTGGGCGGCCAGCGTTTTTAGCGACTCGGGTTGAAAAACCGGTATGTGGTGGGCGTTGGCGAGTATTTTGACCGCGCTGGGGGTGGTTTTTTTGCCGCGCCCAGCGCGCCGGTCAGGTTGCGTGTAGGCGGCGATCACGGCATGCTCTCGACCGATCAAGAATTGCAGATGTTGGGCGGCGAACTCGGGGGTGCCGGCAAAGGCAATAGTTAACAAACTGCGCGCCTATGCCCGATTCTTTTTTAATTTTTTGCGAATGCGCTGTCGCTTAATCGACGATAAATAATCGACGAATAACTTGCCTTCGAGGTGATCGATCTCATGTTGAATACATACCGCAAGCAGGCCTTTGGCCTCCTCTTTAAATTCGGCCCCGTCGCGATCGAGGGCGGTGATCATCACATGGCCTGGTCGCTCGACGGTCTCGTAGGTTTCTGGAATTGACAGACAGCCCTCGTCGTAGGGCAGGCAGGACGCATCGAGAATTTCGATCTCTGGATTGATATACACCCTCGGCGCAGCTCGGTCACCCTGCAAATCCATCACGATGACGCGTTCGTGAACGTCTACTTGCGTCGCCGCCAGTCCGATCCCATTGGCATCCCACATGGTTTCGAACATGTCCTCGATCAAGCTGCGAGTGCTGGCATTCACCGCGGCTACCGGCAAGGCTTTTTGCCGTAGCCGTGGATCCGGATATTTGAGAATCGTCATTATGCCCATAGTAACTGTGACGCGGTTCTTAAAACCAGCGTTTGTGCCCTGCGTTATTTGGAAAACCAGTCTATTATAACAGGCTTGCAATAATAGAAAATACACCTTTCGTCTGCGGCCGACATGCGCCGTTGTGGGGGAATAAATGTCGTATCGACGATCCTTACCCAATGACCCATCCTCGGTATTTTGGATTATCTGCCGAACTGCGAGATCGATCTGTATCAGCGCGACAGGGGCGCTCTAATGTCTTTGACAATAACGACTCCCAGCGAGGCAACATATGCTCTGGCAGCAGCCTTGATGGAGGACTTTGCGCCGTCGAAACAACATCAATTGTTGGCATTTACCGACACATTTCAGGGCCTGTTCAACGCACGCAGCAGCGATTTCGACGCGCCGATCAGCACCGAAATTGCGCGCGTACAGCGACAATTACAGCGCATCGAATGGCGCCCGCGCAGCGCAGAGATACTCTCTGAGTGCCAGCGGTTGGGCGTGCGTTTACTGGTGGTCACCGAGGACGACTACCCGCCCCTGTTAAAGCAGATTGCGGTTCCGCCGCCGATATTGTTTGTTCTTGGTGACTACACCAATCTCCACCTACCCCAGTTGGCAGTGGTCGGAAGCCGGCGCATGACCTCGGGCGGCGCTCGCAATGCACATCTCTGGAGCCGCCACCTCACCACCTGCGGTTTTACTATAACCAGCGGCCTCGCGCTCGGCGTCGACGGTGTTGCGCACGAGGCGGCAATCGAGGTTGAAGGCGGCCGAACCGTCGCCGTTATGGCGACCGGTATCGATCGCATTTACCCCCGTCGCCATCAATCACTGGCCGAGCGGATCGTCGCAAGTGGTGGCTGTTTGGTCACAGAATTTTTGCCGGGGAGTCAAGCCCACGCACGCCACTTTCCGATACGAAATCGACTCATTAGTGGGCTGAGTCTCGGGGTATTGGTGGTCGAGGCGGCAGTCAAGAGTGGCTCGTTGATTACCGCGCGCTGTGGCATGGAGCAGAACCGCGAGGTTTTTGCCATTCCCGGGTCGATCCATAGTCCGCAGTCGAGAGGTTGTCACCATTTAATCAAACAGGGTGCGCATCTGGTTGACGATGTCTCGGATATAGTCGATCAGTTGCATAGCGCGTTGGCGACAGAAAAAGGGCGGCTGACACCGGTCAATGCATCCCAATCGCCAGCGTGCGTGACGCTCTGCGATGAGGAGCGCGAGGTCTTTTTAGCAATGGGGTATGACCCCATTGGGCTGGATGATCTAGGCCGCCATTGTCGGCTGGGTGTCGAGCAGCTACTGGCAATTTTGGTTGCGCTGGAATTAAAGGGCGTGATTGCTAGAAATGCCAGCGTTTACCAGCGTATTGAGTGATCTCAGCGGTTGCGTCGATTGAAAAGTTGGGCTAATCTTCGCGCCAATCTCAACGGGGGTAATAAATTTATGGGTAAACCATTTGTGGCAATTTTAATGGGTTCTGATTCAGATCTACCGATGGTCGAGGCTGGCTTTGCGGTACTGGAAAAATTCGCTATTCGCTACGAGGTCAAAGTGACATCCGCACACCGGACACCCGAAGCTACGGCCGAGTTTGTTCGCGACGCCGATGCCCGTGGTTGTGTGGTGTTTATCTGCGCCGCCGGAATGGCCGCGCATCTCGCTGGTGCGGTGGCGGCGATGACGCTAAAGCCGGTGATTGGCATTCCAATTGATGCTTCTTTGAATGGCTTAGATTCGCTTTTGTCGACGGTGCAAATGCCGGCTGGCATTCCTGTAGCGACGGTTGCGATTGGCAAGGCGGGGGCAAAAAACGCTGCCTACCTAGCCGCACAGATTATGGCCGTCGGTGATTCTGCGTTGTCGAAAAAAGTCGTCGATGAACGTGCTGAGGCGGCCCGGGCAGTCATCGCCAAAGACAGCGCGCTGCAGGAAAAGCTGAGTAATCGCCGCTAATCTATGGACTGGCGCCACCACCCCGAGATGGTTCGCGCGGCACAATTAGTCGCGGCTAATGGAGTGGTAGCCTGTCCCACAGAAGCGGTTTGGGGTCTTAGTTGTGATGCACGCAGCGAAGTAGCGGTGCGAAGATTGCTGGCGATTAAAAACCGTGCGCAGGAAAAAGGCCTGATTTTGATCGTCGACCATATCGACAGGTTGCAGCCCTATTTGACCGATGTAGATTCGCCGCGCTGGGAACCCTTGCGGGCGCGTTCGATCGGGCATCCGGTTACATGGTTAATCCCCCACAATGGCACCGTCCCTAAATATATCACAGGCGAACACCGTCGTTTGGCAGTCCGCGTGACAGCGCACCCACCGACAGCCGCCCTGTGCGAATTACTGGCCGTGCCGCTGGTATCGACATCGGCGAATCCGAGCGGCGCTCCAGCTGCCACCAGCGAGTCAAAAGTTATCGCCTATTTTGGCGATGGTGTCGACGCAATTGTTCCGGGTCCGTTGGGATCTGCTACCGGGCCCAGTGAGATTAGAGATCTAGTCACTGGCGACATCATCAGAGAGGGTTGACAGCTATCGATACAGCCGCGATAAAAACGTATTTGCAGGGGCTTCAAGAGAGCCTATGCGCGACTTTTAGTCGCCACGACGACACTGCCTGGCGGGAGGATGAATGGGTTCGCGATGAGGGTGGCGGCGGGCGTAGCCGAGTCATGGCCGATGGGCGGTTAATCGAAAAGGCCGGTATCAATATCTCACACATTCGAGGCTCGTCGTTGCCCGCGTCGGCGACCCAGCATCGCCCGGAGCTGGCCGGCTGCAGTTTTGAGGCGATGGGCCTCTCGCTGGTGATTCATCCGCAAAATCCATACGTGCCTACGGCCCATGCAAATGTGCGGTTTTTTATTGCCGAAAAAGCCGACGCGAAACCGATTTGGTGGTTTGGCGGGGGCTATGATCTGACCCCTTACTATGGCAACGTCGAGGATTGCCGGCACTGGCATCAAACCGCTAAAGCTGCGTGCGAGCCATTTTCAGATCAGCTCTACCCGCGCTTTAAGAGCGCCTGCGACAGCTATTTTTACTTGCCCCATCGGGCCGAGGCGCGCGGCATTGGCGGCTTGTTTTTCGACGATTTTAACGAGCTGGGTTTTGACGCTAGTTTTGCATTGATGCGCAGCGTCGGCGACAGTTTTATCGAAGCCTACCTGCCGATTTTTCAGCGTCGTTGCGATCGGGCATTCGGCCAACGCGAGCGCAGTTTTCAACTTTACCGCCGCGGCCGCTACGTAGAATTTAATCTGGTGCAGGATCGCGGCACCCTCTTTGGGCTGCAGTCCGGCGGACGTACCGA